>NC_015145.1:3016804-3325207 GCF_000189535.1 Pseudarthrobacter phenanthrenivorans Sphe3 | reverse complement strand
GCCACAACCCGCCCACGGTGATGTCGGCGTCGGTCATCGTGGCGCCAAGCCGGTTCCGCTGCTCGGGTTCGTGCGGATCAAAGCCCATGTCCGCCCTACCTTTCGGCGGGCGGCACCTTGGTGACCAGCTTTTCGCCGATCCTGACCAAGGGGACGCCTTCCGCCCGAGCCTCGTTGATCATCAGTTGCAGGGCTTCGTCGTGGCTGATGCCGCGGCGTTCCATCAACACTCCGCAGGCGCGGTTGATGATGTCCCTGCTGGCCAGCGTGGCCTTGAGCTCCTCCGTCATCCGCAGCGGGGACTCCGTACCCTGGATGTGGGCCAGGAGCGTGGCAGCCGTCCCGGCGAACAGGGACAGGGTGCGGCCCGCGTCGTCGTCATACTGCCCGGGGAAGGCGGAGTAGATCTTCAGGGCTCCGATGGAATCCTTTCCGGCCAGCAGCGGCGCGCTGACCACCGACCGGACCGGTAGTGCTGCCACAGCTGCAGCCCAGAGCGGCCATCGGCCATCGGAATGGACGTCCGCAATGACCACCACTTCTTCGGCAGCCCACGCCGTCAGGCAGGGGCCTTCGCCCAGCTCGTACTGGGCGGCGTCTGCCTTTTCCACCAGGGAATCGGTGAAGCCGCTGCTGGTCCGCCTGCCCTCAGGGTCCAGGAGCGAAACACCGGTGCCGGGGGAACCGGGCATGGATTCCTTGATGGCCTGCGCCAGCAGCTTCACGGCGTTTTCCACCTTCTCCTGCGTGAGCAGCAGGCCGCGGATACGGGCCACCGATGCGGTGAGGTCATCCAGGGACAGGTAGTTCACCCGGCTGCCCTCCCGTCCTGGCCGCCATCCTGCCCTTCGCCGTCCAACCCCCCCGCTTCGGTACTGGTCCGGAATTTCCATCTGAAAGCCGCACTCGCAGCGCAGCACCCGCGTTGCCAGGTACACGCCGAGCGCGTCCGGCAGGTTTCCGCCGCGGTAGGTGCCATGGATGCTGCGCATCTCCGCGCCGGCACTGGTCATGGGTTGGCCGCAATGGATGTAGTGCCCGCCAAAGGCCAGGACGTTCGGCGTGTTTCCGGGACGGTTGAGGATCCTGGCCACCTCCGTCACGTCCGCCGGCTGGGTGCGGACGGAGCCGCAGCGCTGGCACCTGTAACTCACCTCCACAACAGACCTGGTGTTCCCCGGCAGGGAGTCGATGGAGGTGAATTCCAGGAACTCATCGTTCCTGCACTGCCCGCATATCAGCGGTTCGGGCCGGAAAGCTGTCTTGGCGCGAAAGCCGCCCCAGTGGAGGGACATCAGGCCACGGCCGGGTAGCTGCAGAGGATGTAGTCGGCCGCGGCGGGGCCGGTCATCCGGAGTTTCGCGTCCCTGACGTCGATGCCGCAACGGTGCATGCCCGCGCGGAACGCCTGATCGGACTTGGGTTGCAGCCCGTGGAGTTCAGCCCAGCTGATGTACAGCCCGTACAGGCAGTCCGGCCCGAGGGCGCCGTCGCTGGAAGGATCGAAAACTGTTGCTTGGTCAAGGAACTGCTGGAAGTGCGAGGTTGCCATTGGTGGCCCGTTCCGCTTCTGCATCATGTGCTGCCGGTTTACTCCAGCAGCTGCTCCCAGTGACCTGTGCAGGGGGCCGGGGAGGTTCGGGATGACTCCCGTCACACCTCTGACAGTACCTGCCGAGGGAGGTGATGTACAGCAGGTCGGCTTCCTGAAGGAACCACCTATCCCCTTGTATCGTGCGTGGCCCCGCGGGTACCGTGAAACAAATAAGCGTACTTAGTATTCGTGCTGAACCAAGGGAAGAAGGAGAACAATAATGACCCATATACGGTCCATGATCGACGCTTACCCCAAGGACCTCATCGACGTGGATGTCACGAAGCTCGCCGACTGCATCAGTGCCTGCTTCGAATGCGCCCAGACCTGTACGGGCTGCGCCGACGCCTGCCTGGGCGAGGACATGGTGGCAGACCTGGTCAAGTGCATCCGCACCGACCTGGACTGCGCGGACATCTGCGCCACAACAGGAAACCTGCTGTCCCGCCAGACCGGCTACAACGCAGAGGTGACCCGCGCGCAGCTGGAGGCCTGCCGCGTTGCCTGCAGGGTCTGCGCCGAGGAATGCGAAAAGCATGCCGGCATGCACGACCATTGCCAGGTTTGCGCAGAAGCGTGCCGGCGCTGCGAACAGGCATGCGACGCCCTCTTGACCGCACTGAAGTAAGGAGCTTGAAACCATGAGTGAAGCACCCCTGCACAAGGACCTGCCGCTGCCCGACTACGACCACCTGCCCGTGGGCACCCTGCCCTCCCGGATTTCCGGGCTGGAGGAGGCGGACGTGGCGCAGCTGATCACGTACGAGAAGGCGCACGGGAACCGGCTGCCCATCCTGCAGATCCTCGAAAAGAGGCTCCACGACCTGCAGGGCGGTGCCGTGCCAAGCGGCCCCCAGGCGCCCAGCACGCCGGAAGTGAACACCGGCCGGCCTGCTGCCCAGCAGCCCGCCAGCGTTCCCGGCCCGCCCGTGAATCCGCCGTCGCAGGGCGTTCCCACCAACCCCGCCCAGCCCCGGTAGCAGTGCCTCCCCGGATGGAATGACAAGGGATGACGGCGGTGGGCACCCCAGGCAGTGACGGCACCGGCAGCAGCGGGCAGGGTGTCCGGACGTTCGGCGTCGAGGAGGAGCTGCTCCTGGTGGACCCGGACACCGGGGAAGCCGTGCCCCTGGCCGGTGCGCTCCTGGAGGGGCACCGGCCGGCCGGCGCGCCCGACCCGAGTGCCGCCGTCGGCCCCTTCCTCACCGCTGAGTTCCAGCAGGAGATGATCGAGGTGGTCACTCCTCCGCATTCCGCCATGGCAACCCTGGAGGCGGACATCATCGCGGGCCGCTCCCTCGCGGATTCCGCGGCCCGCGAGGTGGGGGTGAGGGTTGCCGCGCTGGGCACTTCGCCGCTTCCCTGTGATCCGCACCCGGCCCAGCTGCGGCGCTTCGCGGCCATGACGGAGGAGTACGGGCTCACGGCCAGGGAGCAGCTGACCTGCGGCTGCCACATCCATGTGTCGGTGGAATCGGCGGAAGAGGCCGTGGGGGTACTGGACCGGATCAGGATCTGGCTGCCCGTGATGATCGCCCTCAGCGCCAACTCCCCGTTCTGGCACGGCGAGGACACCGGCTACGCCAGCTACCGCTCACAGGTCTGGAACCGCTGGCCCTCCGCCGGCCCGCTGGAAATCCTGGGCACGCCCGAGGCGTACCACCAGCTGGTGCATGACATGGTGAGCACTGGCGTGGCAATGGACGAGGGGATGATCTACTTCGACGCCCGGCTGTCCCGGCACTATCCCACCGTGGAGATCAGGATCGCGGACGTCTGCCTTCGGCCGCAGAACACCGTCCTGCTGGCCGGCCTGGCCCGCAGCCTCGTGGAAACCGCCGCCCGGGAATGGCGGGAGGGCGTCCCGCCGCCGGCCGTACCCACCGAACTGCTGCGGCTGGCGGGATGGAAGGCCAGCCGGTGGGGACTGCGCGGGGACCTCCTTGACCCGCACACGTCGCGCCCCACCCAGGCGCTCGCCGTCGTCAATTCCCTCCTGGGCTATGTCCGGGAAGCGCTGGAGGACGCCGGGGACCTGGCACGGGTGGAGGAGCTGGTGGACGACCTGCTCTACGCCGGCACGGGCTCATCCCGGCAGCTGGAGGTGCTGCACCGCACCGGCTATCTGGCGGACGTGGTGGCGGACGCGGTCAACTGCACGGTGTGGGTCCCGTAAGGCCAGGCATCTGCTCTCGGCGTACACGCGGGGGCAGGCTGGTGCCGGGCCGATAGAATCGAGTGCATTATGGATGACCCTCCTTCACATATGCCCAGGCCCCTCCACCTTCTGACCGGTTCACCGGCCACCACGGGAGAGGGGCGCCCGAATGTATGAATGGATCATGCTCGGTATTGGCCTTGTCCTGACGGTTGGTACCGGTTTCTTTGTTGCTTCGGAGTTCGCGCTGGTCAACCTTGACCGCGGAGACCTCGAAGCCCGCCAGTCGCGCGGCGAAAAGCGGCTTGGGCCCACCATCAAGGCCCTCAAGATCACCTCGACGCACCTTTCCGGCGCGCAGCTCGGCATCACCATCACTACGCTGCTTACCGGTTACACGTTCGAGCCTGCTATCAGCCGGATGCTTAGCGGCCCTTTGCTGGCCGCCGGACTTCCTGAAGGCGCCGTGCCGGCGGTGGGTTCCATCGTCGGTATTTTTCTTGCCACCATCTTCTCGATGGTGATTGGCGAGCTGGTCCCGAAGAATTTTGCCCTGGCGCTGCCCCTGGCAACGGCCAAGGTGGTGGTGCCGTTCCAGGCCCTCTTTACGGCCGTGTTCAAGCCTGTGATCCTGCTGTTCAACAACACCGCGAATGCGATCATCCGCTCGTTTGGCATTGAGCCGAAGGAAGAGCTTTCCGGCGCCCGCAGCGCCGAGGAACTCAGCTCGCTGGTGCGGCGTTCCGCGCTCGAAGGCCTCCTGGACGCGGATCATGCAGTGCTGTTGCACCGCACCCTGCGGTTCTCGGCACACTCCGCCGCCGATGTCCTGACACCGCGAGTTCGGATGACCGCGGTCAACGCCGATGACACGGCCGAAGAGATCATCGCCCTGGCCACCGCCACCGGCTACTCCCGGTTTCCCGTCATCGGCGAGGACCGCGACGACGTCCTGGGAGTTCTGCACGTCAAGCAGGCTTTCGCGGTGGACCTGGCGGACCGCGCCCGCATCACCGCTTCGGAACTGATGATGGAGCCCCTCAGGGTGCCCGAGTCCATGGGCGTGGACACGCTCCTGGTGCTGCTGCGCAAACAGGGCCTGCAGGTTGCAATAGTGTCGGACGAGCACGGAGGCACCGCCGGAATCGTCACGCTCGAGGACCTCGTGGAAGAGATTGTGGGCGAACTCGAGGACGAGCACGACCGGGCGCGCGTCGGCGTGGTCCGCGTTGGCAGGTCCATCACGTTCGACGCCTCCCTGCGGCCGGATGAGCTGCTGGACCGGACCGGTATCACTGTCCCGGACGACGAGGACTACGACACCATTGCCGGCTTCGTCACAGACCGGCTGGACCGCATCCCGGAGCTGGGCGATGAAGTGCAGATCGACGGCGGAACGTTCCGGGTGGAACGCGTCTTGGGCACCCATGTGGAGCGGATCCGCTACACTCCGGACGAATCGCAGGAACCGCCCAAAAGCCCCCATGACCGCATCATCGACAACCTCACCTCGGAGCTGACCCATGAGTGAATACCTGCCCGGCATCATCTGGCTGGTGGTGCTCCTGGTGGTCAACGCCTTCTTCGTGGGCGCCGAGTTCGCCGTGATCTCCGCCCGCCGCTCCCAGATCGAGCCCAAGGCCGAGGCCGGCAGCAAAGCCGCGAAGACCACACTGTGGGCCATGGAGCATGCCACTCTGATGCTGGCCACGAGCCAGCTGGGCATCACCGTCTGCTCGCTGGTGATCCTGAACGTCTCCGAACCAGCCATCCACCACCTGCTGGAGATCCCGCTCGGCCTGACGTCCCTGTCCTATGAGGCGATCAGCATCATAGCCTTTGTCGTTGCACTGTTGCTGGTGACCTTCCTGCACGTGGTCCTGGGCGAGATGGTCCCCAAGAACATCTCGTTCTCCGTCCCCACCCGCGCGGCGCTGATCCTCGCCCCGCCGCTGGTGATGGTCGCGCGGATCTTCAAACCGGTGATCTGGACGCTGAACGGCATCGCAAACTCCATCCTGCGCCTGTTCAAGGTGGAACCGAAGGATGAGGCCACCAGCGCCTACACCCTGGATGAGGTGGCGAACATCGTGGAGCAGTCCACCCGGGACGGCATGTTGACGGATACCACCGGAACCCTGAGCGCAGCGTTCGAGTTCACGGCCAAGACCGTGGAGGACGTCGAGGTGCCCATTTCCGAGATGGTGCTCCTGCCCGCCTCCGCAACACCGGCGGACATCCAGCGGGCGGTGGCCGAACACGGCTACTCCCGTTACATCCTCACCGATGACGATGGCGTCCCTTCCGGATACTTGCACCTGAAGGATGTGATGGACCTGACCACGGCAGAGAAGTTCACCATGCCAGTTCCTGCCAAACGCATCCGCCGCCTCGCCTCGGCGTTCAGCGGCGGTGAGCTTGAGGATGCGCTGGCCACGATGCGCCGCACCGGAGCCCATGTGGCCCGTGTGTTCGACGCCCACGGCAACACCACCGGCGTCCTCTTCCTGGAGGACATCATCGAAGAACTGGTGGGCGAAGTCCAGGACATGACGAGCGCCTGATTCAGCAAAAGTGATTAAGCACGAAGGGTGCGGCTCCGGTGGAGCCGCACCCTTCGTGCTTGCGCAGGAACTAGTCCTTCTTGAAGGCGTCCTTGACCTTTTCGCCGGCCTGCTTCAGGTCGCCCTTGGCCTGGTCAGTCTGGCCTTCGGCCTTCAGGCTCTCGTCACCGGTTGCTTCGCCGGCTGCTTCCTTGCCCTTGCCGCCCAGCTTCTCGGCCGTGTTCTCGATCTTGTCATCCAAACCCATGGTGTTTCTCCCCTACGGTTGGTTTCCACCGGATCGCGCCGGTGGCTAACACTTCCATCCTAACCATGCCCCACCCTCCCGTTCAGGATCCGTCCTGCGCCTTTCGGGACTCCTTGTAGGACTCCCACAAGATGGCGGCCCCGGCCATCAGGCCGAACACTCCGGCTGCATACAGGAAGATTTTCAGCAGGATGAAGAGCAGGTCCGGCACTCCGCTTACAGCCGGCCTCGCCAGTGTCAGGGCGAAGTAGAACGACGCCGCGGCAGCCCCCGCGATCAGGAGCCCGAACACCAGGGAATGTGCAGCTTCGGCGTGGCCTCTCCGCCGCGACCATACGGCGCTGAGGATCGGCACGAGGACCGCCACTGCCAGCGCGATCAGGATGCCGGCCACTGCACCTCCAAGTTCCCCGTCATGTGGAACTTGGGGTGAGGTGGGTCATCTGTCCGGGGATGGCCGCGAGGTCCACGCTGTTGGTGCGCTCCGGCCTGTACCAGCCCACCGCCCTGCCCCGCAGGGCCTGAAGCGCGGATCCGAAGACCACGTAGGCGCGCAGGGGCTCGTAGATGAGCCTGTAGATGGGCACCATCAGCAGGTGCAGGAGGCTCTCACGCACCATCAGTACCGCCACAATCGAGATGAGCATGTGGGTTGCGGCCACGAAGGCGGAGAAGAGGGCGATCGCCTGCCATTCGCCGTGGGACAGGCTGATGACGGCCACAAGGATGGTCAGCGGCATGAAGATCAGCGGGACAAGCACGGAGATCAGTGCGTACGGCATGGTGAGCATGCCGAGTGCACCGTACTTCGGGTTGAAGAGCATGCGGCGGTGCTTGTAGAGGGTCTGGATGTTGCCGTAGGTCCAGCGGAGCCGCTGCCTGAACAGGCCGCGGAGGGTCATGGGCGCCTCGGTCCAGGCCACGGCCTCGTTTTCCTGCACGATGCTGTACCCCAGCTGCTGCAGTGAGAGCGTGAGGTCCGCGTCCTCGGCCAGGGTGTCATGCGGATAGCCTCCCGCCCGGACCAGTGCGTCGCGGCGCCAGGCCGCACAGGCTCCCGGAACAATGGAGATGGCGCCCATCAGGCCCTCCGCCATCCGGGTGACACAGATCCCGGACAGGTACTCCAGGCTTTGCCAGGCGGTGAGGAGGTTGCGGCGGTTGCCCACTTTGACATGGCCGGCCACGGCCCCCACTTCCTTCCCGTTCCGCGGTGCCAGGAAGTGCCGGGCGAACATCTTGATGGTCTGCGGCTCGAACAGGGTGTCGCCGTCCAGCGTGACAACGATCGAGCCCCAGGACTCGTTGATGCCGCGGTTGCTGGCGGCCGGCTTACCGCCGTTGGGCTGGTCAATGACCCGCAGCGCCGGCCAGGACTTGGCGTATTCGGTCAGGACGGCCAGTGTGCCGTCCGTTGAGCCGTCGTTGACCGCCACCACTTCCAGGAGCGGATAGTCACTGGCCCTGAGGGCATCCAGTGTCTTAGCCACCACGAGTTCCTCATTGAAGACCGGCAGGACCACGCTCACGAAAGGCCACTCATGGTCCTCGATCGTGTCCCATTGGCGTTTCTTTTGCCGCGCGTTGTTGACCAGGGCCAGGATGACGAACAGGAACGTCAGGATGGTCAGGGACCCGATGCCGAACCAGAACAGCCAGGTGAGCACCACGTTGGGGGTGACCAGGTACGCGGTCATTGCCGCCAGGGTGGCGTTGTCCTCGACGCTGGCCGGCACGTCGTGCTTCGGCACGAACTCGGGCGGCAGGACGGGCTGGAGGGTGGTGAAGGTGTAGCCCTGGGCTTTGGCCTGGGGAATGAACTTCTTCAGCATCTCGATGGTGGCCGTGCGGTCCCCGCCGCCGTCGTGGATGAGGACGATGTGGCCCCCGCCGTTGAGTTCGGGCACGGCGATGGTTTCGTCCGGCCCGTGTGCCCAGTCCAGCGTGTCCAGGTCGAAGCTGACGTGGAGGTATCCCAGCTGCTGGGACAGGAGGAGGGCAAGCGTGTTGTTTTCCGGGTCGCCGGTGGGAATCCGGAAGAGCCGCGATTCATAGTTGTTGATGGCGCGCATGATGCGGTCCACCCCGATGATCTGCTGGCGGTTGAAGGTGTCGTCATGGGCCCAGAAATCGATGTGCGATTCGGAGTGGTTGCCCACCATGTGCCCTTCCCGGACTATCCGCCGGTAGAGATCGGGGTTCTTGACGATGTTGTCCCCCACCGTGAAGAACGTTGACGGGACCCCCTCACGCGAGAGCAGGTCCAGGACCTGCGGGGTGAAGGTGGGGTCCGGGCCGTCGTCGAACGTGAGCATGAGCGTCCGGTCCGGGGGCCTGCCATAGGCCTCCACCACGTAGGGGCTGTCCTTGATCAGCGGGACCTCATCCACGGTGGCTTCCCGCCAGACCGTGTCGCTGAAAGGATCCTTGAGCAGGGTCTTGCCGTCCCTTTTCTCCACCAGGGCAACCCGGTGGAACGTGGCGGCGCCCTTGTCGGCGCCTATTCTGGGGATGTTTTCCAGGTCCTGCTTGGCCAGCAGCTCCCGCGGATACTCGGCTTCCTGGTTTTGCGAGGCGGCGCCTACGGGTGCCGTCGCGGCAGGAAGGATCCCGACGACGGACAGGACCAGCAGCAGCACGAAGGCCAGCAGGAGGCCCATCACCCGCTGCCAGCGGTTGCCGGTGGGATCGAAAAAGACCGGGGCACGGTCACGCGAAGAGGGGGGTGCTGATTTGGTCATGAGCTCGCCGTAATGGGGAACCGCACCTGCAAGTGTCATCACAGGGGCCAAGGAGGCGGCGGTCGAGGCGGAAAACAGGCCAGGGGTGCGGCCTGTCCGCTGTTACCCCCGGCCCAGCAAATCCCGAGGGGTCACCTGCCTACGAGGGTACGGTTGCTGTCCGCGCGGGCACATGCGTAGGAAGTACTCGAAACTCCCCAGCCCGGTACTTACCTCCCCGATCTTCAGATCCGGCAGTTTCCGGCCACCTCCGGCCGGCGTACTATAAGTGCACATCTATGCACCTATGCACGCTAAGGAGTTGGAGAATGCTGGCGGTTCTGGGAAACGCCACGTATCGAAGGCTGTTTGGCGCGCAGGTTGTCGCGCTGATCGGAACCGGCCTCCTGACCGTGGCGCTCGGGCTGCTGGCCTACGAGCTCGCCGGAAGCAACGCGGGCGCGGTCCTGGGTACCGCCCTGACTATCAAGATGGTGGCTTACGTTTGCCTGGCTCCGGTGATCAATGCGCTGGTGGCCCGCTGGCCCAAAAAGCGCGTCCTGATTGCCGCCGACCTGGTGCGTGCGGCGATGGCCCTGTCCCTCCCGTTCATCACGGAGGCCTGGCAGATCTACGTCGTGATCTTCCTGCTCCAGTCGGCATCCGCCACGTTCACGCCGGCGTTCCAGTCGCTGATCCCAATCGTCCTGCCGGACGAGCGGGAGTACACCCGGGCGTTGTCCCTGTCCCGCCTCGCCTATGACATGGAAGCCCTGGCCAGTCCTGCCCTGGCCGCGTTGCTGCTGACCGTCATGACCTACAACAACCTGTTCCTGGGCACCGTGGCCGGGTTCCTGTTCTCCGCCCTGATGGTTGCCATCAGTGCCCTGCCGCCGGTGCCGGCGGCGCCTGGTCCGCAGGCCTCACTGTGGCACCGGACAACCCTCGGCACGCGCATCTTCTGGCTCAACCGCCGGCTTCGGTCCCTGCTGGCGCTGAACCTCGTGGTGGCGGCGCCCACCGCACTGGTCCTGGTGAACACCGTGGTGTACGTCCGTGACGTCCTGCAGCGGCCGGACACCGACCTGGCCCTTGCCCTGGCCTGCTTCGGAGTGGGATCAATGGTGGTGGCACTGTCCGCACCGCGGGTCCTGGAGAGGTTCGGGGACCGGGCCGTGATGCTCAGCGGAGCCGCCGCCATCCCGGTCCTCCTGACCGCGGCGGCCGCACTGTCCTTTAGGGAGGCCGACGGCGGGTGGCCGCTTCTGCTCCTGCTGTGGTTCCTAATGGGTGCGTCAAACGCCACCATCCTCACGCCGTCGTCGAGGCTGCTGCGGGAGGCATCCACCGAAGAGACCCGGCCGTACGTGTTTACGGCCCAGTTTTCCCTCTCGCATGCCTGCTACCTGCTGGCGTACCCGCTGGCCGGGTGGATGGGCGCCACGGCGGGTCTGGGATGGGCAGCGGCGGCGCTGGCATTTATTGCGATAATAGGCAGCGCAGGAGCATTCCTGTCCTGGCCGCGGCACGACGGCGGGGGACCGGCAGGAGCGGCAGGGGAGGAGCAGCGCAGTGAGCAGCGAGCCACTCGAACAGTCCCGCCCCGCGCCTGACGCCCCCTCCCTGATCCATCCGGTAATCCCAGGTCCGGAACTGCTGGAAACAGCCTCGGCAACTCTGCGGATGCTCGCCGAACCCACACGCCTGCACCTGTTGTGGCAACTGTCCGAAGGCCCGAAGACCGTCACGGAGCTCACCGCCGCAGCCTCGGTGCCCCGGACGGTGGTCAGCCAGCACCTGGCAAAACTCCGCCTGAGCGGGCTGGTGGACACGCGCAAGGATGGCCGGCACGTGATCTACTCACTTCACGACGGGCACCTGGTGCGGCTCATCCGGGAAACCATCAACCACGCGGACCACCGCATCACCGGTGAGCCCAGCCACGGCTAGCGCGGGCCGTGCCGAGCACGCCAGAGTCCGGGCGGCTTAGTCCTTTTGCCTGAGAAAGTAGGCGCCCAAAGTGCCCGCAAGCGTGGCAAACACGGCCACGGAGTAGACGGCCAGGAGGACCTGGATGACGCGGGAGAGGATGCTGGTACCCGTGATCCCGCTGCCCGTGATGGCTGCCATGGCTGACTCGAAGAGGGCTTCGGCGTAGAAGGTGTGCTCCCCGGTGGCGTACAGAAGCTGGCTTGAGGCCAGGATGACCACGGCTGTGACCGCGGTGAGCCAGCCGATGCGGCTGCTCAAGAGCCTGCCCGCGGAACGGGAGCCCCGCACTCCGGCTGACAGGATGGACCCATAGCGTGCCAGCCTGGCGATACGGACCAGCCTGAGTGCCTGCAGGGCCCGGAAGAACCTGAGGAACGGCACGAGCAGGAAGATGACCTGCCACCAGTTCCGCTGCCAAAAGTCCCGGCTAAAGCCCGCTATGTATGCGCGCAACAGGAATTCGGCCACGAAAACTGCCCAGAACACCCAGCCCGCAACGGCGAAGACGGCCATCATTGACGGTTCCGTTGCAATCAGTTGGCCGAGCACCACAAAGAGGAAAATAACGCCCAGGATGCCCATCGGTTTATCCAGCCGGCGGGCCAATACTTCTGCCTGTCGAAGGCCATCGCCGCCGTTGGAAGGGATGCCGTGGACCGGGCTGCGTTCGGGTTCTGTCATAAATCGGCCCTCATCACGCCGGTGCCTCCTTCGGAACTGGGAATGTGAAACTGCTTCGACGGACAACGGTAGCTACTTGACAGTACGCTTAGTAATTCCAGTTCGGCCAGGTCGAGAACGGGGAGGGGTGCAACCCTCGTGGAGGGTAGGAACAATGAGTAAAGCACCTGAGCCGCCAGCGGTTTGTTCCGGATGACAGGGCGGGGAGCGCAGTGGACGGACTTCTGGCGGACGCAGCTTTGGCCACTTCCGGCTTTGGCGGTAGCTTTCGCAGTGGTCTTGGGTACAGCGCTGCCGGCGCTGGATGCCGCGGTAGACGGCCAATTGCCCGAAAGCATCAGTGTTTTCCTTTTCAGCGGCGGCCCGGAGGCGGCCAGGTCAGTCCTGCAGGCCATCTCAGGCTCCCTTATCACGGTGACCTCGCTGACCTTTTCGCTCACCGTGGTGACGTTGCAGCTGGCCAGCAGCCAATTCTCGCCTCGTCTGCTCCGGACGTTCAGCTCCGACCGGTTCGTCCACGTCACACTTGCCCTGTTTCTGGCGGCGTTCGCTTTTGCGCTGACCGTCCTGCGCACCGTCCGCGGCGAAGGCAGTGGAAGTACGGCGTTCGTACCTGAAATTTCGGTGACCGTCGCGTTCGTTCTGGCAATAGCAAGCGTGCTCGGGCTGGTGCTGTTCCTGGCGCACCTCACCAGGGAGATCCGCGTGGAAACCATGATGCGCAGGGTCAACCTTGAAGCCCAGGAGACCATAGACCGCGTTTTCCCCGAGGACCGCCCTGGACCGGGACCTGAACCAGCCACAGCCCCCGGTCTTTTCCGTATCCATGCTTCAAGCTCGGGATTCCTGACGTCCTTGGACAAGGACGGGCTGGTCAGGGCGGCAAGGGAAGCGGGTGCTGTGGTACGCGTCGACCGGGAGCCGGGCAGCTCCCTGGTCGAGGGTGTTCCCTTTGCCACCGCCTGGCCGGCATCGCCGGGAGCGGAGTTCACTCCGTCAGTCCGGGAAGAGCTTGCGGAAGCCGTGAATGCCGCAGTGGCCACCGGCTTTGAGCGCACGAATGTCCAGGACGTGGGGTTCGGATTCCGGCAGCTGGTGGACGTGGCGGCACGGGCATTATCCCCGGGTATAAACGACCCCACCACTGCAGTGCACGTGATCGGGCACCTCTCAGCCCTCCTGGGCAGGCTGGCACAGAGAAACCTGGGATCAGAACACCTTAACGACGGCGACGGGCAGCTGAGGGTGGTGATTGCGCTTCCCGGGCTCCAAGACCTCTTGGACATGTCGATGAACCAGATCCGGCAGTATGGGGCGGCGGACGCGGCCGTTGCGGGCCGCCTTCTGCTTCTGCTGCAGGAACTCACGTGGTGCGACCGGAAGGGCAGGTACCGAAGGGAGATCCGGGAACACCTGCTCCGCCTGCGCAGTGCCATTCAAGCCGCCAGCTTTTCCGCCGCTGAACAGCGGAGCCTGTTGGAGCAGGCAGACTACGTGGAGAACCTGCAGCACGATTTCTGAGTTGAAGCTAAAAAGTGATAGTCGCGTGACCATTTCAGGAGTGCTGCTGGCTAGGCTGTTTGGATGACATCTACCAGGAAGTGGGTATGGCTGCGCTGAGCGGGTCATCGCTGGAAATGCTTCGCCGCACCGTTTCGCTGCGAAGCGTTTTTCTATGGCTCCTTTTGGGACTTCTCCTGGCGGGAGCCGCCTCTTACACCTACGGCAGCCGGTACGCCATCGTTCCCAGCAACGCTGCTGCGCAGTCGGCAGGCGAACAGGTCGCCACGGCCGTGCCGTTGCCTGAGGAAGTGGAGAAGGACTGCTGCGAGCGGCGCCAAGCCCCCCGCAGCGAACCAGCCCCTATCCGGACCGGCGTTGTAGAGCCCCCTTCCCTGACCGTCCAGCAGCCCGAGCAAGGGATGTTGGAAGGTCCAACGCCTCCAGAGCCGGACTTGCCAGCGCTCACAGTCATCAAGCTTTCCGTCAGCAGGACATAGAACGGCTCGCCGTTCATCTTCGTCACCCTGCCGCTTAAGACCGGAAAGAAAACCAATGACACATGGACAATCCATGCTGGACAGCCACCCCAAGGCACTCGCAAGCATCGACAGGATCAAACTCGCCGACTGCATTCGGGCCTGCTACGAATGCGCACAAACATGCAGCGCCTGCGCAGACACCTGCCTGAACGAGGACATGGCTGCCGAGCTCACCACATGTATCCGCACCAATCTCGACTGCGTCGACATCTGCGCCGCCGCCGGCAAGATCCTTTCCAGGCATGCCGGTGATACCGCCGAGGCTGCACGCGCAATGCTTGAAGCGTGCCGCACCGCCTGTGTTGCATGCGCTGACGAGTGTGGCAGGCGGGCCTCGATCCGCCGGCACTGCGAGCTCTGCGCGGAAGCCTGCTCGCGGGCAGAGCTCGCCTGCGCCGAACTCCTCTCCTCGCTGGCTGAGTACAGGGAGGGGTCCAAATGACGCATCCTCAGGTTCCCCGGGTGGCCCGCCGGGCACGTCGGAAGGAACGGTTGCAGGAATCCGCACGCGGGAGTTTCCGGGAGGATCCTCAAGTACGCCGGATGCTGACCTCACATATCCACTGTGGCGAGGAAATGCGGCTGGTCATCGTGAACCCTGCACTTCCCGGCACCGAAACCAATGCCAGGAATGAGTGCGGCAGTGTGCTGACCTACCGCTGTGCCTGCGGGTTCAGCTTCGACCAAGGGCCGGACTGACACGCTTTGGGTAGTCGTTTCGCGGGGCGATAACAGGTGAGTAACCGCGACTGGAAACCCGTTGCACATCCATTACATGCGTTGATCGGCGTCAAGGGACTCCCTAGCGTTGAAAGCGAAGGCCCCAGCAGAACCCGCGCCACTACTCAGAGGTCTGGAAGATATCCGATGATCCAGGCGCTGCCCGATGGCGCATAGGGGGACGAAATCTGGAAGGAAACAAGCATGGGACATTCACAAAGCGGTGAGCTGGTAAGGCTGGGAGATACCGGCAAAACCGTCGCTGACAAGAATGAGGACATTCGCGGATTCAGCGTCAGGACCATGCATATTACGGCTTTTCGCCCTATTGGAGCCCTGGCTACTCGTACCCCGTTACCCGCACTATCCCCGCTGATGCACCGGGGCCGGACTTGAACGGTTGTTGAGGGGTTGTCATGGCATTGTCCGAGGAAGAGCGCAGGCGCCTTGAAAAGCTTGAACAGGAACTGGCGTCCAGCGATCCGGACCTGTACCAGAGACTGCAGGCCGGCGCGCCCGGAAGGAAACAAAGGGAGGCCGCTGCGATGGCCTGGGGAGTCCTGACGCTCATAGCCGCATTCACGGTCGTCATTGTGGGGATTGCGACCGACCTCGTCATTGTCGGCGCCGTCGGCTTCCTCCTGATGATTGGCGGGGCGCACTGGTTCCTCAAGGGCTACAGCCTCCAACACGGGCACGGGGAGACGCCACAAACCTGAAAGAGCCGCCCATAACAAAGAGAGGAGCCATAATGCATTCCACATCAGGCGCCGGTCCAGGAAGATCGGCAAGGGCACTTACCGCCGCATGTGCTGCACTCGTGCTTGCCGCCTGTTCCGGAGCACCTGAGGAGGATACCTATGCGATCGCCAATGGAGTCAATGCGGAAGTCGGCGGAATTGAGGTCCGCAGTCTCCTGGTCGTGTCGGCGGCCGAATCCGAACCTGGACGGGTGTTGGGTACGCTTTTCAACCGGTCACAGGAACCGGTGGAAGTCACAATCGCGGATCCTGATGACAAGGTGAGCGTAGCCGTCAAGGGCGATTCCAGCCACGAGTTCGATACCAACCCCGCCATACTCGAATCGGTTGAGGACATCCCCGGGTCCCGGGTGACACTGACCATTTCTGCTGGCCCTGACAGCCAGGAACTCCAGGTCCCGGTTCTGGACGGAACCCTTGAGGCCTACAGACCCTACCTCCCGTTGCGCTGACCCACCGTGTGCCCGTGGGCTTCGGCGTAGGCCGCCATGACCTGCCGTGGGTCGTCCCCGCTGCCCAGGAAGTCCTTCTTGAGCTTGTGGGTGAGTTGCACCAGCGCCTGTGACAGCTGCTCGCCGCAGTTGCACGTCCAACTCCTTGTGCTCAAGTGCAGCATCCGCAGCTCCAGGAGGTAGGGCAGCTGGCGGGCCAGGGAGAGGTCGGGGTCGTAGCCTTCGAAACCCGCCACATGCCCGAGAGGACCAAATAACTGACGTGTCCCTTGCCATGGGGGCCTTTGCCGTCAGTCGGAGCCGTACCGGTCAAGGATCGACTGCATCTGCGATATCTCTTCTTGTTGGGACTTCACGATTTGATCGCAGAGCTCAACGATCTCAGGATCAGTGATGGTTGATTCCTGGCAGACCAGGATTGCGCGGGAGTGATGCGGAATCATGGACTTCAGGAACTGTTCATCGCCCACGAACGTCTCCGTCCGCCCCAGTCCGAAAACGCCTGCGAAGAGCACTGCGAAACCCACCAGCATGGCAATGTTCGCTTTCCTGTTCGCAAACATCGACCACATGCCAACCACCATGACGATCGCCATCGCCGACACCATCAGCAGCGCCATCCAGAAATTGCTGAGGTTGAAATAAAAGTGATCGATCGTGCGGATCATCGACATCGACAGCACCCACATCAGCCCGAGGCTGACCAGCAGGATGGCAGCGAACTTCAGATACATCCGGGCCCAGCCATGGCCGCTTCCGCCATGTCCCTTCCCGCCATGGCCGGCGGTATCGCGCGGTTCTTGCCCCTGACGCCCGGCCTTCTGCTGTGAGGGTCCCTTCGCGTCCTCGCGATGGCTTTCCGGATATTGCTGTGCACTCATGGGAATTCCTTTCAGTGCCCCTGCCCCTCCCCGCCTGGCAGCAGGGCCGGACGGGAAGGGTGGAGCGGATTCAGCGGCTTGGGCGTGGTCGCCGCACCGCATTGCCGTTCTTGCGGGTGGATGCTGGGTTAACCGAGCGAGGACAGCAGGTCCTGGCAAGCCGTCTCGCAACGGCGGCATGCCTCGGCGCAGACCCGGCAGTGCGCGTGCATTCCGGCGTGCTGTTCACACTCATCACCGCATCCTTTGCACGCGGTGCGGCAGGCCTCCAGGAGGGCGCGGGTGATGTTCGCGTCATACCCGGTGTGCCGGGACAGGACATTGCCGGTGGCAGCGCAGATGTCCGCGCAGTCCAGGTTGGTCCGGATGCACTTGGTCAACTCGGCGACCATGTCTTCACTAAGGCAGGCATCGGCGCAGGCGGTGCAGGTCTGCGCACATTCAAAGCAGGCTGCGATGCAGGCGGCAAGTTTCTCCTTGTCCACCCCGCCAAGATCCTTCGGGTAGGTATCGAGCATGGATGTCACATGATGGGTCATTGGATTCTCCTCAATTGAGGTGCGGCTGGGCATGGGCCGGCCGCGTCACTGATGGTTTGGCTGCGGGCGCCCGCCGGGTGGCGGGCCAATCTGTCGGGCATAAAGACAACACCTGCTGCGCATGCCGGAACGGAATGGCGCAGCAGGCATAGCTCTACGTCCTGCTGATGGACAGGGCGGCCAGTGAGGGTGCGAGATGCTGGAGTCTCTTCAGTGCCGGGTCAAACCACCCAGGCGGCGCAAAGGCGCCTTCTGAAGCCTGTGGTGCCGCATGGACGGGGGCAGCAGAAGCAGGATCAGGGAAGGGGCGGTGGTGCGGTGCCGTCGCTTGGGGCAAGCCGGTCTGCTCCAGGCAGCAGGCCCGCTCGGACGGTGAGTGGCGCGACGTTGCAGTCAAAGCTTGGGTGGCGCCACTGGTCTCCCCTGCGGTGCCCGCCGCCGCGGAGCTCATTGCCATGGGCATTGTGTGGTCCATCTGCAGACACATCACGGCAGCCGGGGAAGTTGTGAATGTCAGCAGCAGCACAAAGCCGAGTGCGGCCCGCATCACCACCTGAATGGTGACGTCGAGCGTGCCCACTGCTGGTTTCGAAATCGGTCCGCCTCCGGTCCTTCCTAGCCAAGTCACTGCCACCAGCCTAATAAAAGATCAGCATACTGACTACCGTTTTCGGACCGTAGTGGCCGTACGCTGCTGTTTCGGCAGGGCTTGCTATTGAGAACCTTTCGCAATAGTGTGGTGGTCATGTTCGTGACTGTTGTGAGTTCCCTTGACGTGTTTGCCCGGCAGAAAGCCTGCGCCGTGCTGGCTGCGGAGGTGCCCGGCGCCCTGGTGGTTTTCCATGACCTGCTCGAAGGCGGAGTGGTTGTCCGGCGCGTCTTCAGGGACGGCCAGTGCCTGGAGCGCCACGAGTCCACCCTCGAGCACGGGTGCCTGAGCTGCACGGTCCGGCTGGATGTTGTCCCGGCCCTGGAGCGGCTGGCCCAGCAGGGATCGCACGTCATCCTGGGGCTGCCGGCGGCGGTGGAGTCGTCCATGGCCGTGGGTGCACTGCTGAAGGGACTGGGCAGCGGGGTCACCGTGGACTCGGTGGTGCTGGCCTGCGCTCCTGACGCTTTGGAGGACCAGCTGTGGGACCACCACACCCTGTTCGAGTCCGGGTTCACCCCGGTCGCGGAGGATGACCGGACGCCGGGGGAATTCCTGGTGGGGGAGCTGTCCTTCAGCGACACGGTCGTCCTGTCCGACCCCGCCCTGGTTCCGGTGGACCCTGCGCTGCGCGCCCGTGGCGTCCAGCTGCTCAGGGAGCTGGCTCCCCATGCCGTGGTTTCAGATGCCGACGGCGCCGTGCGGCTGGGCAGGCACCGCCTGGCAAAGGCCATGGCGCGAAGGCTGCCGGGCTCGGTGCGGGTGCCGGAACAGCCTTCGGCACCCTTCTCCACTGTGGTGCACCGGATCCGGCGCCCGCTTCACCCGGAGCGCTTCCGCCATGCGCTGAAGGCACTCGCCGAAGGGTCCTGCTGGTTGCGCGGAAGGCTGTGGGTGGCCTCCGCCCCCGGTTGCCGGATCGCCCTCCAGGGGATTGGACCGAGGGTCTGGCTCGAAAACACCGGACACTGGCTGGCTGACCGCGAGCCGGCTGAGCGCGAAGCACTGCTGCTTACCCCGCCGGCAGCCGACGAGGCCGGGCTGGACTGGCACCCCGAGTACGGCGACCGCGGAACGGTCCTTGCCGTCACCGGTGACGACGTGGATGCCGCTGAAGTCGCCGCGCTGCTGAACGCGTGCGGACTGACCGACGAGGAGATGGCCTCCGCCGCCGCCTCGTTCGAGGACCCGTTCGGGCTGAACGAACCAACCGAAACACACCAAAGGAGCAACTGATGAAAGTACGTAATTCACTGCGGGCACTGAAGAAAATCCCCGGCGCTCAGATCGTCCGCCGCCGGGGACGCACCTTCGTGATCAACAAGAAGAACCCGCGGATGAAGGCGCGCCAGGGCTGACCGCCCCAGCCGGGGGGACCTCAGCCCAGCGTGCTGAACCCCTCGGCAAGGTTCTTCGGCCCCTGGGCGATGATCTCGTCGTCGTCATAAAGAACCGTCTGCGCAGTGGTGTGCTGCCACGTGCCGTGCGGCCGCTTCACCGCCACAATCGTGATGCCATACTGGTCCCGCAGACCCAGCACGCCCAGCGGCCGGTCCCTGGCCGGCCCCGGCGGCCGGGTGCGGATCATCACGAAGTCATCCTCGAATTCCACATAGTCCATGATTGATCCGCGGACCAGGTGTGCCACGCGCTTGCCCATGTCGTGCTCGGGCCGGATGACGTGCTGCACGCCGAGCTGCCCCAGGATTTCCGCGTGCGGTTCGCTGATGGCCTTGGCCCAGATCTCCGGCCGCTCGAACGTGAGCAGCCGGGACGTGGTGAGGATGCTGGCCTCCAGGTCCGAGCCGATGCCCACCACCGCACGGTCGAATTCGTGGACGGAGAGCTGGCGCAGCACTTCCTCCTTGGTGGAGTCCGCACGGACCACGTGCGTGAGCCGCCCGTTATAGGACTGCACCACGTCCTCGCTGGCGTCGATGCCCAGCACCTCGGTGCCCTGTGCCTCCAGCTCCAGAGCGAGGGAACCGCCAAAGCGACCCAGGCCGATGACGGCCACCGAGTCCGCCTGCGCGCCCCGTCCTGTCTTGCGGGCGAACCTGTCCTTAGCCAATGAGCGGCCTTTCCTTCGGGTATTCGTACATGATGGGCCGGCTCCGCAGCGCCAGCGCCGTGCCTAGGGTCACCGGGCCCAGCCTGCCGATGAACATGAGCAGGATCAGCACCACCTGCCCGGCGGGAGGCATGGCGGCGGTGATGCCGGTGGAGAGTCCCACGGTGGCAAACGCCGAGACCACTTCGAACAGGATCCGTTCCTGCCCGAAGTCGGTGATCAGCATCAGGAACATGGTGGACGCCGTGACCAGGGCGATGGCCAGGAGCACCACGGAGATCGCCTGCCGGTGCACGGCGCGGGAGAGCCGCTTGCCGAAGATGTTCACGGCAGTATCGCCGCGCAGTTCGGTGGCCAGGATGAAGAACAGCACCGCGAACGTGGTGATTTTGAGGCCGCCCGCGGTACCGGCCGGACCGCCGCCGATGAACATCAGGATGTCCATGCCCATCCAGGACACCGGGTGCATCTGGCCGATGTCCACGCTGTTGAAGCCGGCGGTGCGGGTGATCACGGACTGGAAGAACCCGCCCAGGATCCGGTCCTGGGGCGGCAGCCCGCCCAGGGTGGCCGGGTTGCTCCACTCGGCGGCCGTCAGGAAAACGGTGCCGCCGGCAAGGAGCGCCACGCTGCCCACCAGGACCAGCTTGGTGTTCATGCTCCACATCACCGGCCGGCGGAACTGGCGCCGAAGTTCGAACAGGACGGGAAAGCCCAGCCCGCCGAGGATCACCGCGGCCGCGATGGGGAGGCACACCCAGGGATCGCCCACGAATCCCATCAGGTTGTCCGAATACAGCGCGAATCCTGCGTTGTTGAACGCGGAGATGGAATGGAAGACCCCGTGCCAGAGGGCTTCGCCGGGCGGGTAGCCGTAGCCCAGCTGGAAGTGCAGCGTGAGGATGAGCGCCACGGCAGCCTCCACGATCACCGTGATGAGGAAGACGCCCAGCAGGACCCGGCGGACATCGCCGAAGCCGTGGCTTTTGGTCTCCGCGGCGGCCAGCATGCGGGAGCGCAGGCCCAGCCGGCGGGCGGTCAGCACGGCCAGGAGCGTGCCGAAGGACATCACGCCGAACCCGCCCACCTGGATCAGGAACAGGATGACGGCCTGCCCGAACCCGCTCCAGAAAACCGGCGTGTCCACCGTGATCAGCCCGGTGACGCATACGGCGGAGGTGGCGGTGAACAGTGCTTCCAGCAGCGAGGCGCCCTGTGGTCCGGTGGCGGCGGCGGGCAGCATCAGGAGGCCCGTCCCCGCTGCGATGGCCAGGACGAAGCCGACGACGATGAGTTGGGCCGGGTGCCGCGGCACCACCCTGCGTGCCAATCTGCCGAGCGAAGATCGCTGCCGCCCCTGAAGGGCGGCAAGGGAGCGGCTGTAGCCAGCCAGGACGGCCCGCGGCTTCTTCCTCCGGCGGTGCGGCCCAGGGCTCCGCTGGTAGGCCTTCAGGTGCATAGGCGCCACCGTACCACCGGGGGATGACAGGCGGGAAAGTACGACGGCGGTGGGTTAGGTGTGGCCGCTGAGCCGTTCGATAAGCTGGTCTGCTTGGGCCAGGTTGCGTGCCATCTTGGCCCGCTCGTGGACGGCCTTCTCAAGGAACATCACGAGCCGGGCTCGTTCTTCTGCACTGGGCTCTGCCCCCTGGTGGACGGAAAAAAGTTCGAGGATCTCGGCCATCTCTTCCAGCGAGAACCCCAGCGGCTTCAGCTGCTTGATCACCATCAGGCGCTCGACGTCGTCCTGGGAGTACACGCGGAAGCCACCTTCGGTGCGGGCCGTGGCTGGAAGCAGCCCTACGTCGTCGTAATGCCTGATGGTGCGCAGGGACAAACCTGTCCGTTCTGCCAGTTCGCCGATGTGCATGGTGGTGCTGCCGGTTTTGGCCGCCATCAGGCCCTCCTTCCTTCTCCGGGCTTAAACCCTACCATCACGTTAGGGTAGGGTTTGGATGAGCGGTGAGCCCTCCCAAGAGCGGCTCCCCTCCTTCCGGCGCGGCGCTGCGCCCCTTCAATCTTCGAAAGAGCGAGGGCGCAGATGCGCGTTCTCCTGACCATGAACGGAGCCAGCAATGGCCGCCAAAACCGCCGGTGACGCCCCCGCCTACACCCCGGAACAGCTGCAGTCCGTCCGGGAAACCCTGAAATCCCCGCGTCGGCTGAAGACTGAGGTCCTCGGCGGGCTCGTCGTCGCGCTGGCACTGATCCCCGAGGCCATCGCGTTCTCCATCATCGCCGGCGTGGATCCGCGCCTGGGCCTGTTCGCCTCCTTCACCATGGCCGTCACCATCGCCTTCGTGGGAGGACGGCCCGCCATGATCTCGGCCGCGACGGGCGCGGTGGCCCTGGTTATTGCCCCGCTGGTGAAGTCCCACGGCGTGGACTACCTGATTGCCGCCGTCGTCCTGGCCGGGCTTATCCAGGTCATCCTGGGGCTCTCCGGGGTGGGCAGGCTGATGCGCTTCATCCCCAGGTCCGTCATGGTGGGGTTCGTCAACGCGCTGGCCATCCTGGTGTTCATGGCCCAGGTCCCCGAGCTGCTGGGAGTGCCGTGGCTGGTGTATCCGCTGCTGGCCCTGGCTTTGCTGATCGTGTTCGGCCTGCCCAAACTGACCAGTGCCGTCCCGGCCCCGCTGGTGGCAATCGTGGTGCTCACCCTCATCACAGTGCTGGCCTCCGTGGCCGTCCCCACAGTGGGGGACAAGGGGGAACTGCCGGATTCGCTGCCGTCGCTGTTCATTCCGAACGTCCCGTTCACCCTGGAGACCCTGCAGGTTCTTTTCCCGTATGCCCTGGCCATGGCGTTCGTGGGGCTGCTTGAGTCCCTGATGACGCCAAGCTCGTGGATGACATCACGGACACCCGCTCCAGCAAGACCCGCGAGGCGTGGGGCCAGGGCGTCGCCAACATCGTCACCGGTTTCACCGGCGGGATGGGCGGCTGCGCCATGATCGGCCAGACCATGATCAACGTCAAGGCGTCGGGCGCCCGGACCCGGATCTCCACGTTCCTGGCCGGGGTCTTCCTGCTGATCCTGGTGGTGGTGCTGGGCGGCGTCGTGTCGCTGATCCCCATGGCGGCTCTTGTCGCGGTGATGATCTTCGTTTCCTGGGCCACGTTCGACTGGCACAGCATCCACCCCCGCACCCTGAAGATGATGCCTAAAAGCGAAACCCTGGTCATGGTGGCCACCGTGATCGTCACCGTGGCCTCGCATAACCTGGCCATCGGCGTCGGCGTGGGGGTCCTTGTTGCCATGGTGCTGTTCGCACGGCGCGTGGCCCATTTCGTCACGGTGGAGCGGACCGTCTCGAATGTGGAGGGTCACGAAACGGCCACCTACGTGGTGAACGGCGAGCTGTTTTTCGCGTCCTCCAACGACCTCTACACCCAGTTCGAATACGCCCTGGACCCGGAGCGCGTGGTGATCGACATGCATGCCTCGCACCTCTGGGACGCCTCCACGATCGCCGCGCTGGACGCCATTACCGAGAAGTACCGCGCCCACGGCAAGGACGTGAAGATCATCGGCCTCAACGACGCGAGCACCACCATGCGCGAACGCCTCGGCGGGAAGCTGGGGGCGGGGCACTAGGGGCTCGGGCCGCGCGGCTGGTCGGAAGGGCAGAACCAGGGGGTGACCTCTCCGGGCCCCACGTGTCACTATGGTTAACAGCTCCAGCAGTGGCGGCCGTCGGTGAGAAGAAAACACACCGGGCCTCCGTTGGCCCGGACTGGGGACAGGTTGTGGAAGATCCACGAACAACAGCACTGGAATTGATCGCGCGCGACGAGCACTACCTCGACGATCTGTGGGTGAGGTACTGGGCGAATGGCGGCGAGGCAAAGCGCCTTGACTTCGAAGCCTTCCTGTACCGGATAACCGAACCGAATGACTTCGACCTGCAGATCCTCGCCTGGGCACTCGAGGAAGTCGCGCCCTAGCTTTTGCGTGCGTTCCTGCCCACTTACTCGGGCGGGGTCACCCCGGGAGGCGGGGACACGCCGTCGTACGCGGCGCGCCGCCCGCCAGCCACCAAGTAACTGGGAAGGAATGCACGGCGGGGGCCCGAACCCCCGCCCGGACGGTACCGTCAGGCCCGGGTTTTGCGCTTCATCCAGCCCCAGACGGCGGTGGCAGCGAACAGCAGCAGCCCGATCAGCGCGAGCCACAGCAGGCCCTCGATGACGAAGCCCAGGATGGACAGAACGAGCCAGATGATAAGCAGTGTGATTATTAGTCCCATCCCGGAATCCTAGCCCCAAAAGACTCGTGCAGGCCGTATTGACACCGCCAATGCGCGGGCGCACGCTGATACCGCTGGGCGCTGGTGTTGGCCGGCGCATGCGGTTTAGTACCGCCGGTCCAACCATTCCCGGAGCAGCCTGGAAGCTCCGGATGAGCAGTTCAAACACTCCCTGTCAGGAGAAGGCAATGGCTGTACAAAGCCTTGAAGCGAAGTCGTTCGATGAGCCCGACGAAAAGCGGCGCCCGCCCAAGACGCAGGTGGACGTGGTGACCCTCGGTGACGCAACGCTGGGCCGGTTCACGTTCGAGCCGGGGTGGCGCTGGTCCGAGACGGTGAAAACCGTGGTCCACACGGACAGCTGCCAGGTCAACCACGTGGGGATCTGCACCGCCGGAACGCTGACGGTGCGGATGGAGGACGGATCGCAGGCTACTGTCACCCCTGGCCACGCCTACACCATCCCGGCCGGCCACGATGCCTGGGTTGAGGGCGACGAGCCGTTCGTCGGTTATGAAGTCATGAGCGCTGCCACCTTCGCCAAGCCTGTTTAGCAGCAAGCCTGCGTGAACCCACGCACCAGCCCCGGCGCCGGAAGCGCCGGGGCTCATTTACGTCTCTAGCCCGCCGGGTACTGGGCGGCCTTGAGCTGCCCGGCCAGGTGCGCCGCGTTGCGTGCGGCACCGGCGGTGGTGGCGGCCACCTTCTCGGGGACCTTGTCCAGGTCCTTGTAGTCAACAGTCTGCATGGCCTCGCCCACCCAGTAGGTGGCGCCCTGGGCCGGGAGGGTGAAGCCGACGTCGTTCAGCCCTTGCTGCGTGTCGGCGATGGTCTTGTGGGCGCCGTCCTCGTTGCCCACCACCGCAACAACCGCCACCTTCCCGTACATGACCGGACGGCCGGCGTCGTCCGTTTCGGCGAGGTCCGCGTCGAGGCGTTCCAGGACCCGCTGGGTGATGCTGCTGGGGTGGCCCATCCAGATGGGCGTCGCGAGCACCAGGATGTCCGCGGCCAGGATCTTTTCGCGGATCCCGGGCCACTCGTCGCCGTCGCCCATGTCCACCTGTACTCCGGGCTTGACGTCGTGGTCCGCCACCCGCAGGGACGTCCCGCTCACGCCGTGGGTTGCCAGTTCATCCAGCACGTGGCGAGCCATGAGTTCGCTGCTGGACGGTGCGGGCGAGGGGTTGAGGGAGCAGATCAGGGCAAGTGCGGTGAGGTCAGCCATTGGTCTTCCTTTTCGTGTCGTCTCCTAAGCGTGCCATTCAGGGGTTCGTAGCGGGCGGCGCGGCAGATTGGCGCGTGGTGGCAGAAAGGCGGGGCTGAAAGGCCTGCTGGGCGGAAAGGCACGACGGCGGGTGCGCAGCTGAGCGCGAACCCTCACCCGCCGCCCTGGACGGGGCCGGAATCCGGCAGCGCCAGCGGGCGAAGGTCGGCGATGAGCCCGTTGTTTTCGAACGACAGCTTGATGTTGACGTTGTAGGTGCTGGCGCGCTTGAGGTCGGGCACCCAGATCTCGGCGACGCCTGCATCGTGCGGGCTGGCACCCACCACCCGGTAGGCGAGGTTCTCGGCTTTCCATGTGTCCGGCACGTCCAGGCCGTCCAGGGACCAGGTCAGGAGCAGGGGCACCTGGGCCAGGCCCTCAAGGTCGACCCTCACCGCCACCGTCCAGCCGAGCGGATCCTCACCCTCCGGGCTGGTGGTCGACTCCACCTCCTCCAGGGCCTGCGCCAGCTCTATCGCCACTTCCTCCGGCGGCAGGGGTTCACCCTTTTCATCCACGGCCTCGATCACCAGGGACCGGGCGGCGTAGACGCTGGCCGGCGGCGCATAGGGCCGCATCGGAGCCTGTTCCGTCACGGAAGAGATGTACTCCTCGGAAATGGAGGAAATTCCGGACAACACCTCCGGGGACAAGGTGGGCGGAGGGGTTGTGGCGATGGGTGTGGGGCTGTCCGACGACGGCGACGGGCTGGGCGTGGGCGACGTAAAAGTGGGGGTGGGACTTGCCGTTGTGGGCGTGGGCGTAGGCGTGGGAGTGGGCTTAAGTGACAATGTGGCGGTGGATGCTGCCTGCGCCGGCACGGTAGGCAGTGGCAGAATGCCCAGCCGGCCCACTCCTCCTTGGTTGATAACCGGGGCCAGGGGCAGGTCTTGTCCGATCCCGCCGCCCGCGAAACCGGTCAGGGGCGTGCGCTTGATGATGTGGACGGACTCGATTCGGGCCAGGTCCTCGTCCGGCGGAGGGAAGATTCTGTCCCAAAGGCTGAGGATGCCCAGGATGGCAGCCGCCAGGGCGCCGGCGCTGATTATGAGCGTCTTGCCGCGTTTGTACCAGGGGGTTGTGGATGTCTGCTTGGTTTTGCTGCCCGGTCCGCGGCCGAGCGACGTGATGCGCCCGCCAGCCACGGCTGCTCTGCCGCCGCGCTTGTTCCCGGGAGTCCGAGTCTTCCGCCTGGGTTGCGTGGGCACGTTGCCACCTCCCACTCATTAGTAGACCCCGGAACCCGTTACTGCCGCGTTACTGCGCTGCGCTGCTTCGATTTCGACACGCACATTCGATTTCGACACTCGCATACCGGGCGCGCCAACGAACGAGCGCGTCCTGGCCGGATTTGCGCGTCGAGGGTGTCAGAACGCGGACGACGGCGGGGTCCCGGCTTTGATCCCACTGCCCACCCGGGCAGGCGGGCAGGACCGCGCGGGAGGAGGGGCGGAGGGGACTTCGGACTCTACCTTTGGGCCGGGGTCGGGCTGAAAATTGGCGTAAACGCAGGAAGAGGAAGGCGCCGGCCATGATGTGGGGCTACGGACAGGGCATGGGGATGATGTGGCTCTGGAGCCTTCTCCTGGTCATCGGAATTGTGCTCCTGGTGCTGTTGGCGGTGTGGGCATCCAGGGGTGGAATACAGGGCCGGCCGGGTGACGGCGGACGCGGCGGCAGCTATCCGCCGGCGGGCGGAAGCAGGGCCCGGGAGATCCTTGATGAACGCTTCGCCCGAGGGGAACTGACCGAGGACCAGTACCGGGACCACCTCAGGGTGCTCAACGAGGGACGGTAGTGCGTCCCATCAGTCGCCGGCAGGCGCTCCTGCTGGGAGGCCTGGGGGTTGCCAGTACTGCGGCGGGCGGCGCCGGCCTGCTCTGGATCATCAATGGCAGTGACCTGGTGGCCGGCCGGGACGTGCCGGCCGGGGGCGGCGAGCTTGCCCAGCCGCCGGAACAGCGGAGTTCGGCAGGGCAGCTGGAGGTCCGGCTGGAGGCCGCTCCGGGACTGGTGGCGCTGGCGGGCCGGCAGGTCTCGGCCCTCGGCTACAACGGGAGCATCCCTGGCCCTACCCTCCGGATCAAGGCCGGGGACACCCTGAAAATCGCCCTCGCCAACAGGCTGCCCCAGGTCACCAACCTGCATCTGCACGGCCTGCATGTATCGCCGGAAGGCAAGGGGGACAACGTGTTTGTCGCCGTGGAGCCGGGTGCCTCGTTCGACTACGAATACAAGCTCCCCGGGGACCACCCACCGGGCGTGTACTGGTACCACCCGCACCATCACGGCACGGTGGCGGATCAGCTCTTTGCGGGCCTCTGCGGAGCCATCATCGTCGAGGACCCCGTGCCCATCGACACCAGCGCGGAGCGGGTCCTGGTCATCACGGACACCACGGTGGACGCGCTGGGGAACATCAGCGCGGTTTCGGCCATGGAACGGATGATGGGCCGGGAAGGCGAACTGGTCCTGGTCAACGGCCAAATCACCCCGCACTTCAGTGCCCGCCCCGGACAACGGGAACGCTGGCGGATCATCAATGCCTGCGTGGCCCGCTTTCTCCGGTTGCGCCTCGACGGGCAGCAGCTGCGGCTCCTGGGTGTCGACGTCGGCGGCCAGCAGCCGGAGGATGTGGACGACGTGTTGCTCGCCCCCGGCAACCGCGCAGACCTCCTGGTCACCACGACGCAAGGCGATGCAGTCCTGCGCGCCTTCCCCTACAACCGCGGAAGCATGGCTGGAATGATGGGGCGCGGCCCCGGCCCACGCACCCCACAGGACACAACTGGGGGCATCGCGCTCGCTACCCTCCGCGTCTCGGGGGAACCCGCTGCCCTCCCGACGGAAATCCAGGTGCAGGAAAGGCTCGGCGACCTGCGGTCGGCTCCGGTGGCCGCCCGCAGACAGCTGGTTATGGCCACGGGAATGGGAATGGGCATGGGCGCCGGGATGATGGGATTCACCATCGACGGGCGCGGTTTTGACGAGTCCAGGACCGACACCACGGTGGCAGCCGGGAGTGTGGAGGAATGGACCATCGTCAATGACAGTCCCATGGACCACCCCTTCCACCTGCATGTGTGGCCGATGCAGGTTATCGAGGAAGACGGCCGGGAGACCGGCCCTGCCCGCTGGCGGGATGTGGTGAACGTACCTGCCAACGGGAGGGTCAAAGTCAGGGTGGCGTTCCGGGACTTCCCCGGGCGCTCCGTGTACCACTGCCACATCCTGGACCATGAGGACCTGGGCATGATGGGCGTGATCGAGGTCCGCTGAGCGGCCGGTCCGCCATGGGGTGGGAGAGCCCGCCCCGTCATGTGTGCCGGGGCTCGCCGGGTGTCGCCGCCTGTACCGCGGTGTCGTGGCAGCAGCCGCAGGCGCCGCCGCCATCACTGGCCTTCTTTGTCCCAATCAGCAGCCCGGCGGCAGGCGCGTGCCCGCCGGACACTGGTGCCGCCGTCGTCGTTCCCTGGCCTGCATGCGTGGAGGCGGGGACGCAGCAGCCCTCACCCTTCCAGGCGTCCAGGCCTTCCTTGACGGCCGCTGCCGCAATAACCAGTGCGGCCACCGGGTCGGCCCAGGACCAGCCCAGGGTGCTGTTGAGCACGAGGCCCATCAGCAGGACGCCGGAAAGGTACGTGCACAGCAGCGTTTGGCGGGAATCGGCGACGGCGGACCTGGAGCCCAGCTCGCGGCCCGCCCTCCGCTGTGCGAGCGACAGGAACGGCATCACCACCAGGCTGACCGCCGCCAGGATGATGCCCACCGTAGAATGCTCCGCCTCGCCGGCGCCGAGCAGGGACCTGACAGCGCTCACGGTGACGAAGGCGGCCAGCGCGAAAAAGGCCAGAGCAATGAGCCGCAGCGCCCGCTGCTCGCGGGCCCTCGGGTCGCGGCCGGAGAATTGCCAGGCGACGGCGGCCGCCGAGGACACTTCAATCACCGAATCCAGGCCGAATCCGATCAGCGCCGTGGATGAGGCAGTTGTTCCGGCGCTGACGGCAACAACCGCCTCGATGATGTTGTAGGAAATGGTTGCTGCCACCAGGAGGCGGATCCGGCTGGTGAGGACCGCCTCCCGCCCCGCATTCTGCCGTGCAGCCATCCCTTCAGGGACGGCAGGATCAATGGGATAGGACTTCATAAAGTAGTTTGTCCATGCCTAGGGGATGCTCCCGGCTGCCTAGGAGCTGCTGTCGGAAACCGCTGAGCTGACGGCCGTGGGGCTGTCGTATTCCTGGTCCGGGATGCCTTCAAGTGCCCGGATGACGTTTTCGTCAGCACCTGAGTCCTTGGCCCGGGACAGCAAGGCTTCGCGGCTGGCGGGATAGTCCACGCCGCCCAGGAACTTCTGGATCTGGATAGGGTTCGGAGTTTCAGCCATCGTGCAAGTTTCCTCTCTGATGTGAGCTCTGATGCCAGCGGCCCCATCGCGTGGAAAAGGCCTTGGCGATGCCCATCCTAGGCCTGTCCAAGGCGGGAGGAAACCCGCGAGAAGCCTCCCGGCGAGGCGACCTCGCGGCAGGGGCCGCCTGGCACCCCAGCCTTGCGTGTTGGATAGCAAGTGTGCTTAGTATCTAATTAGTAACCATACTTACTATCCAACAAGCTGGGTTCCAGAGGCTCCTTGCCTCGTAACGAAAGCGAGTGATGATGTCGGACAATCAGTGGCCGCAGGCTTCTGCATCCAAGAAGGATGTTGCCAAGGAGGAGGCGTCGGAGATCGCCGGGCAGGCGGCCGGTGGGGCCCAAAATGTGGTTCAGACCGCCAAGCTCGAGGCCGGTAACGTTGCCTCTGAGGCGAAGTCCGGGGCAAAAGACCTCCTGCAGCAGGCGAAGTCGGGCCTCAGCGGCCAAGCCGGCGCACAGCAGCAAAAGGCCGCTGAAGGCGTCCGCACCATTTCCAGCCAGCTGCACGCCATGGCAGAGGCGCCCGATCGGCGGGGAGTGGCAACGGACTTGGTCCGGGAGGCTGCAGACCGCGCCGCCGCGGCCGCTTCCTGGATCGAGCACAAAGAGCCCTCGGACCTCCTCAATGACGTGCAGTCCTTCGCCCGCCGCAAGCCGGGAACGTTCCTGTTGCTTGCCGCCGGGGCAGGCCTCCTGGCCGGACGGCTGGCACGGGGCCTGCAGGCGGGGGCTCCGGCCCCCGGTACGGGGAACGCCATTCCACCGCGGCCGGCTGAGGCTCCAGTTTCAGCAACAACAGTTCCCTCATGGGGCGAGGAGTCGCTCTATCAGGAAACCGTCTCTGCGCCCTCCGCCTACGGCGAAACCATCTACGGGGAACCGGGACGGCCCGCCTTTTCCGGCACCGAAGCCGGCGGGGTCCCGCTGAGGGACCCCGATGACCCGTACACCGATATGCCGGGGGGAGGACGCCAACTGTGAAAAGACTGTTCCTGTTCTTTCTGCCCACCATCATCAGCAAGGTGCAGAAAGCCCGCAAGGCCAAGCAACTCCGCGCCGGCCAGCAGCCCAGGCCGCCGCGGAACCGTTTCTAGATTTGTCCCCCAAGCAGCACAAAACCAGTAACAAGAAGGAGAAGCATATGATCAGCACTGAGAATCTTTCTGCACTGACCACTGCCGGCGGGAACGTCGTTGGATCCGACGGAAGCAAGATCGGATCCGTCGGACAGATTTACGTGGACGACCAGACCGGTGAGCCTACCTGGGTCACGGTCAAGACCGGGCTCTTCGGTACGCACGAATCCTTCGCTCCGCTGTCTGCCGCAACGCAGGACAGAAACGACATCGTCATCGCCCACGCCAAGGACAAGGTCAAGGACGCACCCCGCGTTGCCCCGGACGGCCACCTGGAGCCGGAAGAGGAAGACGAGCTTTACGCCTACTACGGTCTCCGCGGCAGCAACGGCCACACGGGCAACGGCTTCGCCGGCACCGGCCGAGACGCCGTTGACACCGACGCGCGCGGAACCGTTGGCCACGACACTTCAGGCCCCACCACCGACGATGCGATGACCCGCTCCGAGGAGCAGCTGCATGTCGGCACCCGCCAAGAGGAAACCGGCCGGGCACGCCTGCGCAAGTACGTGGTGACCGAGAATGTCACCAAGACTGTCCCGGTTCAGCGTGAAGAGGTCCGACTGGAGCGCGAGCCCATCACGGACGCCAACGTCGGTGCGGCCATGGATGGCCCCGCCATCAGCGAGGAAGAGCACGAGGTGGTCCTCCATGAGGAACGCCCCGTGATTGAGAAGGAAGCCGTCCCGGTTGAGCGCGTTCGGTTGGACAAGGAGACGGTCACCAACGAGCACACCGTCACCGAAGAAGTCCGCAAGGAAGAAATCGATCTCGACGGCGATGGCCGCACCCGCCGCTAACCCCGGCAGGAATCCCTGCTGATTCCCCAACGAACGGTCCGCCCTCCCTTCCGGAGGGCGGACCGTCCGCCTTTAAAGGCTCCCCACCAATTCCGCGGTGCGCTCCAAGGCCCCGGGAACCACAGAATAGTAGGCCCAGGTGCCGCGCTTTTCGCGGTGCAGCAGGCCGGCATCCACCAGGATCTTCAGATGGTGGGATACGGTGGGCTGGCCGAGGTCCAGCGGTTCGGTGAGATCGCAGACGCAGGCTTCGCCGCCCTCCGCTGCCTTCACGATGGACAGCAGCCGCAGCCGGTTCGGATCGGCCAGGGCCTTGAAAACCAGGGCTTTTTGCTGTGCTTCCTCGGCGCCCAGCGCGGGCGCCCCGGGCGGGCAGCAGCCGGCGGTCTCAAACAGGGGCAGCGATGTCATCTCTCCATTATGCGCGCATATTGACAGTCATCAATATGTCTGCGGTGCGGGAGTTTTACGAACCGGCAGCCTTCGCATCGTGCGGAAGAACGACGTCGTCCGCCGCCTTGGGTGCGGCAGGGAACAGCAGGAGCACCAGGCCCAGGCCAACGGCGGCACCCAGGAGCTGCATGGCAACAAAGCCGGGGACGGATCCGGGGGCAATCCCGGCGAAGGTGTCGCTGAAGATGCGGCCCACGGTCACGGCAGGGTTCGCGAAGGAGGTGGAGGACGTGAACCAGTAGGCCGCGCCGATGTAGGCGCCCACGGCTGGCGCCGCCAGTACGCCGCGGGAGGTGGCCGCGAGGGCGAAGATCAGCAGGACAAGTCCGGTTGTCGCCACCACTTCGGCCAACAGATGCCCCGGGGTGGCCCGGTCCTTGCCGGAGACGGACATGCCCACCTCGAACATGGCGTTGGCCAGGACGCTGCCGCCCACGGCCCCCACGGTCTGGGCGGCGATGTAGGTGCCCAGGTCCGGCAGGCTGAGCCCGGTGCCGGCGCGGCGGCTCAGGAACCAGTCGGCGAGGGACACCACGGGGTTGAAGTGCGCCCCGCTGACCGGCCCGAACACCAGGATCAGCACCGTCAGGCCCAGGACCGTGGCGGTGCTGTTCTGGAGGAGCTGCAGGCCGACGTCGTTGGGGGAGAGCTGCTGGGCTGCGATTCCCGAACCCACCACAATCGCTACAAGCAGGGCGGTGCCGAGGAGTTCGGCGAGGGCGCGGCGCCACAGCGGCGGCTGGTGCAAAGTCATGCGTCCAGCTTGACCGAAAGAATTAGCTCAGTCAAAATTGAACCAATGAAAACTGAGGCAGTTGACTCGTTCCAGTCCCGGGTGGCCAGGTACGCCGCGCTCGCTGATCCCGCGCGGCTCCGCATCGTGGACCTGCTGACGCTCGGCGACTTTTCCCCCACCGAGCTCCAGGCGGAACTGGGGATGCCGTCCAACCTGGTGTCCCACCACCTGCGGACGCTTGAGTCGGCAGGCCTGGCGGTGCGGCACCGCTCGGAGGCGGACAAGCGCCGGAGCTACATCCGGCTGGCGCCGGGCGGACTGGAGGGCCTCACGCCCGGCGCGGAACACGGGGCCCGCCGCGTCCTCTTCGTCTGCACCCGCAACAGTGCCCGCTCCCAGCTGGCCGCGGTGCTCTGGGAGCAGCTCAGTGATATCCCTTCCGCTTCGGCGGGCACTCACCCGGCCGAGCGGATCGCCCCGGGGGCCATCGCCGTCGCCCGCCGCCACGGCCTGGACCTCGAAGGCGGCGTGCCCCGCAGCCTGGACCAGGTGGCCGGCAGCGGCGACTTCGTGGTCACTGTCTGCGACAACGCCCACGAGGAACTGCCGGAACTGGGCGGCGTGCACTGGTCCGTCCCGGACCCGCTGCGGCTGAACACCAGGAAGGCCTTTGAGGAGGCCTTCGAGACCATCGCCGGCCGCGTCCGTGGGCTGGCCCCGCGCCTGAGGGCCGCCTGAAGCGGCCTCTGACCTAAATATTGACATCCATCGATCTATAACCCCATACTCTCTGTATCGATCATCATCGATGTTCTGGCCGGAGAGCTTCACCAAGGAGAACCGCATGACCACCGAAACAGCCAAGAAGCCCTCCGTCCTGTTTGTCTGCGTCCATAACGCCGGCCGCTCCCAGATGGCCGCCGCGTTCCTCACCACGCTGGGCAAGGGCCAGATCGAGGTCCGCTCCGCCGGGTCGCAGCCCGCAGACAAAATCAACCCGGCCGCCGTCGAGGCCATGGCGGAGGTGGGCATCGACATGTCCGCCGAGGTCCCCAAGGTCCTCACCACCGAGGCCGTGAAGGAATCGGACGTGGTGATCACCATGGGCTGCGGCGACGAGTGCCCGTACTTCCCCGGCAAGCGGTACGAGGACTGGGTGCTGGAAGACCCGGCCGGTAAGGGCGTAGAGTCAGTCCGCCCCATCCGGGACCAGATCAGGACCCGCATCGAGGGCCTGATCGATTCCCTCATCCCGGCCGCCAAGTAGCCCGAGCACCAGGAGAATATTCATGAGCAACGAACAGCTGATCATCATCGGATCCGGCCCCGCCGGCTACACCGCCGCCATCTACGCCGCCCGCGCCGGCCTCAGCCCGCTGGTCCTGGCCGGCTCCGTCACCGCCGGCGGTGCCCTGATGAACACCACCGAAGTGGAAAACTTCCCCGGCTTTCCCGGTGGCATCCAGGGCCCCGAGCTGATGGACGGGCTGCAGGAGCAGGCAGAAAAGTTCGGCGCCAAGGTGGTGTTCGACGACGTCACCTCAGTGGACCTCAAGGGTCACCTTAAGACCGTGGTCACCGGCGGAGGCGAAACCCACACCGCCCCCGCGGTCATCCTGGCCACCGGTTCCGCGTACAAGGAACTGGGCCTGCCGGAGGAGAAGAAGCTCAGCGGCCACGGCGTCTCCTGGTGCGCCACCTGCGACGGCTTCTTCTTCCGCGAACAGGACATCATCGTGGTGGGCGGCGGCGACTCCGCCATGGAGGAAGCAACCTTCCTGACGCGCTTCGCAAAGTCCGTGACCGTCGTCGTACGCAAGGGCGAACTGCGTGCCTCCCGCATCATGGCCCAGCGTGCCAAGGACAACCCCAAGATCAGCTTCGCCTGGAACTCTGCCGTCACGGCCATCCACGGCGACGGCAAGGTCACCGGAGTCACCCTCACGGACACCCGCTCCGGCGAGACCCGCGAGCAGGCGGCCACCGGGCTGTTCGTGGCGATCGGGCACCTGCCGCGCACCGAGCTCGTGGCCGGGCAGGTTGACCTGGACGACGAGGGCTACATCAAGGTGGATTCGCCCACCACGGTGACCAACATTTCCGGCGTTTTCGCCTGTGGCGACGCCGTGGACCACCGCTACCGGCAGGCCATCACCGCCGCCGGCACGGGCTGCGCCGCGGCACTGGACGCCGAGCGCTACCTCGCCGCGCTGGAGGATGCGGACAGCATCGCCACGGCGTTAGTCGAAGAACCGATCCACTCCTAGCCCGCCCCATCCCAACTAGGTAGCGCCAAGTGTCGTTTTGAACCCTGAAAACGACACTTAGCGCTACCTAGTTGGGCCACCGGGGGATTAGCCGCACCTACCACCGAAAGAGGACCCCATGGATTCCGCCAAGAGCCTTCCCGTCGCCGTCATTGGGGCCGGGCCTGTTGGACTCGCCGCAGCAGCACACCTGCTGGAGCGCGGCCTGGAGCCGGTCATCTTCGAGGCGGGTACGACGGCGGGCGCGGCCATCGAGCGGTGGCGCCACATCCGGCTGTTCTCACCGTGGCGGTTCAACCTTGACGCCGCGGCAGTCCGCCTGCTGGAGCCCACCGGCTGGGAGTCTCCCCGCCCCACTGCGCTGCCCTACGGCGGGGAGCTGATCGACAACTACCTCGCCCCGCTGGCCCGGGTTCCCCAGATCTCGTCCCGGCTGCACACCGGCGCCCGGGTGACCGCCGTGACCCGGCAGGGCCTGGACAAGACGCACGTCCGGAACCGGGACACCACTCCGTTCCTGGTGCGGGTCCGGCACGCGGACGGGGAAACCCGGGACCATGCCGTCGCCGCTGTCATCGACGCCTCGGGCACATGGTCCACCCGCAACCCCCTGGGCACTTCCGGCCTGCCCGCCATTGGTGAGGAAGCGGCAGCGGACCGGATCTCCTCACCGCTGCCGGACGTCACCGGCCGCGACCGCGCGCAGTTCGCCGGGCGCCGTGTCCTGGTGGTGGGCGCCGGGCACTCGGCAGCCAACACCCTCATCAACCTGTCCGCCCTCGCCAAGGAGGAGCCGGACACCCGGATCCTCTGGGCTGTCCGCGGTCCCTCCGCCGAGAAGGTGTACGGCGGCGGAGACGCCGACGGGCTCCCGGCCCGCGGCCAGCTCGGCGCCCGGGTCCGGCGGCTGGTGGAAGCCGGAAAAATCGAGCTGCACACGGGCTTCGGCATTAACTCACTGAAAGCGCTCGACTCGGGCGTCACCGTTGGTGCCGTGGACGGCCGCACGCTTGAGGCCGACGTCGTCATCCCGTGCACGGGGTTCCGTCCGGACCTGGACATCCTGCGCGAACTCCGCCTGGACCTTGACCCCGCCGTGGAGGCACCGGTGCAGCTTGGCCCGCTGATCGATCCCGAATTCCACTCCTGCGGCACCGTCCCGCCGCACGGCGCCAAGCTCCTGGCCCACCCGGAGAAGGACTTCTACATTGTGGGCATGAAGTCCTACGGCCGGGCCCCCACGTTCCTGCTGGCCACCGGCTATGAGCAGGTCCGCTCCGTGGCCGCCGCCCTCGCCGGCGACCAGGACTCGGCCGACACCGTGCACCTTGAACTGCCCGAAACCGGGGTCTGCTCCACGGACGCAGGCAGCAGTTGCGACGTTCCGCTGGCGGCAGCGGCGGCGGATGCCACCGCGGACTCAGGCTGCTGCGCCTCGCCCGAACCTGTGCTGGTGGGCTTCCCGACGGGCCTGTCCCACGGGCGTTCCGGGGCAAGCACCTAAGTTCACCGCCCGCCGTCGTCCGCCCATCGCCGTCCGCAAACAAAAGGAAACAATCTCCCCATGCCCCAGGAAAAAACTCCGTCCGTCCTGTTCGTCTGTAGCAAGAACGGCGGCAAGTCGCAGCTTGCCGCCGGGCTCATGCGTGACCTCGCGGGCGGCAAAGTTGCTGTCTACTCCGCGGGCACCAAGCCCGCTAAGGGCCTGAACCCGCAGGCGGTGGAGTCCTTGGCCGAACTGGGCATCGACGTCTCCGGCGAGTACCCCAAGCCCATCACTGACGAGGCGCTGGACAGCGTGGACGCCGTCGTCGTCCTGGGCACGGAAGCCAAGCTGGAACCGCGGGAGGGCAAGCGCTTCGAGGTCTGGGAAACGGACGAGCCGTCCGAGCGCGGCATCGAAGGCATGGAGCGGATGCGCCTGGTCCGGGATGACATCAAGGCCCGGGTCCAGTCGCTCTACACGGAGCTCACCGGCAAGTAGGCGGGGGCCCGGGCGGACGCCCTCCCAACGCGGGCGCTACCCCCTCCGCCGGCCGAGCTTCGCCGCCGCCGAACTCCAGCCCTCGCGGTGGAGCTTGTCGAACCCCTCCAGGAGCAGGTCCAGCGCAAACTCGAACTCGAACTGGTCGTCGCACCCGTACCCCACCACGGAGTCCGGATCGTGGGGAGTGGCGGTGGCAATGGTGACGATATTGGGGTACCGCTGGGCCATCTGTGCGAACATCTCCGCCTGCGCCGCCGGGTCGGGCTGCGGCGCGTCAGGCTGCGGGGCCGCCGAGGCCGCTGAAGGTGCCGGCGCCGGGGCGTCAAACAGTTCCTGGGTAAATCCCCACATCCGCCCGCCGAGGGCATGCATGGCGTGGTGCGCGAGGTCGGGGGTGAACCCGCCCGCCAGGAACATTCCGGCAAACGACTCCTGGTAGTCGAGAACCGCGGCGGTGGGCTTGGTGCGGGTCTCGATCGCCTGCCGCGCCCAGGAGTGCCGCTGGAGTGCCCGGCGGGCAGACAACACCCGGTCGCGGATGGCCGTCTTCCAATCGGTGTTGGTCCGGGGCGGATCGATCTTGCGGATGATCACCTCCACCATCCCGTCCAGGAGGTCTTCCTTGTCCGACACGTGCTTGTAGAGCGCCATGGGGACGACGTTGAGCTCCTGTGCCAGGCGGCGCATGCTCAGCGCATCAATCCCGATGGCGTCCGCCAGCGCCACCGCAGCCACCAGCACACGGTCCCGGTTCAGCCGGGTACGTTCCGCCGCCTTCGCCTGCCGGGCCATCGGACTCCTTTGCTGAATCGACAGATCAACCATTGACAAGTGTACGCGGTACACCTTACGTTTCTCTTATCAAAGGTGTACGCCGTACACCTTGATCTTCACAAGGAGAAAGACCATGACCGCTCTCCAGCCGGGGACCGCCGCCCGCCGTCCCATGGCTTCACACCGGAAGACTTCCCTGGCCGCCGGCGTGCTCTACCTGCTGACCTTCGTGTCCATCCCCACCCTCTTCCTCTACGGCCAGGTCAAAACAGACCCCGCGTACATCACCGGCCCCGGCCCCGACACGTTGGTGGTGGCCGGCGGACTGCTGGAGGTCGTCGTCGCCCTGGCCTGCATCGGCACCGGCGTGGCCCTGTATCCGGTGGTTAAGCGCCAAAATGAAGGGCTCGCACTCGGCTTCGTTGCGGCGCGGATCCTGGAAGCCGGCGCCATCTTCGCCGGGGTTGTGGCGCTGATGTCCATCGTCACCCTGAGGCAGGCCGGCGCCGGAGACGATGCACTGGTCACCGGCCAGGCGCTGCTGGCCCAGCACACGTGGACCACCCTGCTGGGTCAAGGCCTCATCCCAGCGTTCAACGCACTGCTGCTCGGCTCGCTGATGTACAAGTCCCGCCTGCTGCCCCGGGTGCTGCCCGTGCTCGGCTTCATCGGGGCGCCGCTGCTCATCGCAGGTGCAGTCGGAATGCTCTTCGGCCTCTGGGGTCCGGTGTCGCCGCTGTCCGGATTCGGAGCCCTTTTCCTGGCCAGCTGGGAGTTTGGGATGGGCATCTGGCTGGTGGTTAAGGGATTCAATGCCGACGCCGTCGCCCGGCTGACCGCGCCAGGTACCGATGCGACGGGCGGGGCAGGGCGATGAGGGCCGCCGTCTACCGCCGCTTTGGTGGTCCGGACGCAGTGCGCATCGAGGAACGGCCCAAGCCTGCCCCGGGACCCGGCGAACTGCTGGTCAAGGTCCGGGCGGTCACTGTCAGCGCCGCGGATTACAGGGCCCGTACCAAGAAGGTTCCCAAGGGGCTGAAGCTGCCCACTTCAATCACCCTGGGCTTCGTCAAGCCGCGCATCCCGGTTCTCGGCATGGACCTGGTCGGCATTGTTGAATCAGTCGGTGCCGGCGTCACCCGCTTCAAGCCCGGCGACGAGGTCATGGCGATGCTCGGCGCCAAGTTCGGCGGCCACGCCGAGTACGCCACCGTCCCTGAGGATGGAGCTGTCACAGCAAAGCCCCGGAACCTGACCTTCGAGGAAGCCGCGGCGCTGGTGTTCGGCGGGATCACCGCCCAGGCATTCATGGGCCGGGCGGCCCTCCGGCCGGGGGCGAGGGTGCTCATCATCGGGGCGTCGGGCGCCGTCGGGACTGCCGCCATGCAGCTCGCCACCCTCGCAGGCGCCCACGTCACTGCGGTCTGCAGCGGCAGCAACGCGGACCTGGTGCGCTCCCTCGGCGCGCAGCGCGTGATCGACTACGCCACCGAGGACTTCACGGCCGTGGGGGAGACGTACGACGTCGTCATGGACTGTGTGGGCAACGTACCGTTTGGCCGGTTGGAGCCAGTGATCAAACCCGGGGGATCGCTGCTGTCCGTGGTCGCCGACCTGGCAGCGATGCTCACCGCGGGCAGCCGCTCCCGCAGGACGGGCAAGCGCGTCACTGCCGGCAACGTTCCCTTCACGGCGGCTGATCTCGCGCGCGTGGCAGAGCTGGCGGAGACCGGCCGGCTCAGGCCGGTCATCGACCGCATCCTTAGTCTCCCGGACATCGCCGAGGCGCACCGCTACGTGGACGCAGGGCGCAAGGTGGGCAACGTCGTCGTACAGATTGCCGGGGCGGAAACGGCAAACCCGTCTCAGACCTCGCCGCTCATCTGCGCAAGGTATCCCACGCAGAGCCCGCCGCCGAGCAGTGTGAAGATTCCCAGGCCCATGAGCAGCCCCGCACCCAACGGGGACGTGCGTGGCCGGACCGCCAGCACAATCGCCACCACCAGATAGACGGCGATTGGAAGGAATGCTGCGGGCCCGGCAAGGAAGGTCTTGTACCCTTCATCCGGAGCGATACCCCTTGTTGTCCCAAAATAAAGCGCATAAAGGGCAGGAGTCCCCAGCAGGATTCCGAGCACCATGAGGCCGAGCCCCCATTCAGGGCGCCGCTCCTCTTCGCCGGGCCAATTGTCATCGCTCATTCCACTGTTCCTTCCACCTTCGGGCGGAACGGAAATGCCTTCTTCAGAGGTCGTGGGGACATATTTCCGTGCCCGCCAGCTCAGGCCTTCCCTGCCCGAAGGAGGTGTCGTCGTCGCTTCCGGCCCAGACCAAACCGCCCTTGGGGCAGGACATCACAGCGAACGCCCGGCCATCGAGGTGCGCCCGGAGGTGGCGCCCGTCATCCTCCACCACTTGCCAGCCCGCCGCGGGCAGAGCCGCACGGTAGTGCTGCAGCACATCGGCGTCTCCCGGGAGCACAAACCCACGGCTGCAACCGCCCACGCCGCTCATGCCGCCACCGGTGAACTGGCCGATGTGAGTGATGGAATCGAACACCTGCTGGGACTCCCGGTCCGCGCTGGCCATCGGCTCATCCGTGCCCTCGATCACGCATTGCGGGGTCGAAGCGAACTGCGCCTGGAGCCGCTGCCCCAGGGCCGCGGGGGTGACAGCGAACATCCCGATCAGCATGAGGACCGGGATAGCCACGGCCGCAAAACGCATCCACCGCCGGGTCGCGATCATGAAACCGATGATGGCAATCACCGCCACCAGGCCCAGCCCCAATCCGGAGGGTCCGGCCGTGAGACCCCACGTGAGCCCCTCCAGTGCGGTCCCGCTAATATCGCCGTAAATTCTCATGAATTCGTAGTGGACCAGCACGGCCAGAAGAGCCAGGCCTGCCCCAATGACGAGCAGCACCGCGGCGGAAACGGCTCGGCCGGTCACGGGCATGGCTCAGTGTAGTCCTGGGCCGTCGCGCGTCAACAGGTGCCGATCGCGAAGGCTATATCGGGTGAGTTTTGCGGGTGGCCGGGCCCGGACCGGGCGGGCGATCTCGAGCTCCTGCTCGCATCCATCAGCTACATGCAGCATCCGCTTCTTGACCTCTATCTCTCATGTTTCCTAAGGGCGGCCAGGCCTTTGGCGCATGCGTTGAGCTGGTTGTCGATGGCCTGCTCCGTGCCCGCAGGTATGGAGACTGGGCGCGTTTTTTGCGGGTGGACCGTTCTTGGCGCAATAACGCCGCAGTAACGGCGGTAATGGTGCACTGTGGCTCATTGTCGGCACATCGCTGTTCTGGGCCAAAGCATGTCTTTCGGGAAGGGGCTGGACATGGAATCACCCGCAACGGAAGGGAATCCGGCCACGAATGATGGCAAGAAGCGTTTCTCCCTAAGCCATCTGTTGGAGAGTAGTGGATTCTGGGGAGCGACGGGCGCACTTCTGGGCGCCCTTGTTGGTGGCATCTTTACCTTCATGGCGGCGGCGATGTCCACGTCGGCGGAAGCGGAAAGAAGCCGTCACGCTTTTTTTCTGGCCGAACGGGTGGCGGTCTACTCAGGCCTTCTGGGCGATGCGCAGGCCTTTCAACTGTCCGCAACCCGGTACAACAACCTGGTGCGGCTGAACACCGAGGACACGCCGGAGGCGAAAGCTGTCCTCGAAGAAGCCAAAGCCGACTATGACGATGCAGTTGCTGCATGCTGGCAGGTAGAAGTTATCGCCACAGAAGCCGTCCAGGAAGCCAAGCAATCCATCGCGCGGGAATTGGATAAAGCCTGGAACTATCTCGATGATGAGACCACGGAGGCTGCCGAGTACTTCCAGACTGTTGACAAGGCCATGACCGGTCACACCACGCAGTTCGCCCAGGCTGCGGGCCAGGAGCTGGAAGCCGGGCGTTGAGGGCCGAGGCGGGCAACGCCCGACCATTCCCTGAGGTGCTTCTGGGTATTGGCTCGCACGTGAGTGTGTGGGAATGGTGCCCGCGTGTTGAGCGAGGGAACGGCATGTCCTGCCAAGGTGAGCGGGTCCTTGGAGGCGCCTCGGGCAGGAACGTACGACGACGGCACGCGCCTCGGGCGCTAACGGCAAGGGCCGCGGGGGAGGGTGAGAGAGCGTCAGGGGAAAAGCGACATCGAGTGAGAGAGCGTCGCAGGGAAACCGACATCGAGTGAGAGAGCGTCGCAGGAAAACCGACATCGAGTGAGAGAGCGTCGCAGGAAAACCGACATCGAGTGAGAGAGCGTCGCAGGGAAACCGACCTTGAGTGAGAGAGCGTCGCAGGGGGAGGGCACGCTTGACGGCCCCGCGGGCTTCCGCATATCCTGAACGAACGGTCGGTAAATAATTCCGCACGTCCCTGAAGGTCTTTGCATAGGAGCAACCATGGCAGCGCAGAACTTGCAGTCAGTGCCCGCTGAGCTAACCCCGGAAGAGGAGGCGGCAGGCCAGGCCAACTTCGACCGCGTCATTGCCGAGGACTCACGCATCGAGCCCAAGGACTGGATGCCGGCGGCCTACCGCAAGACCCTCCTGCGCCAGATCTCCCAGCACGCGCACTCGGAGATCATCGGCATGCAGCCCGAGGCCAACTGGATCTCCCGCGCCCCGAGCCTGAAGCGCAAGGCCATCCTCATGGCCAAGGTCCAGGACGAAGCCGGCCACGGCCTCTACCTCTACTCAGCCGCCGAGACCCTGGGCCAGAACCGGGACGAGATGACCGATGCGCTGATCGCCGGCAAGGCCCGCTACTCCAGCATCTTCAACTACCCGGCGCTGACCTGGGCTGACATGGGTGCCATCGGCTGGCTGGTGGACGGCGCAGCCATCTGCAACCAGGTCCCGCTGTGCCGCGCCTCCTACGGCCCGTACGGCCGCGCCATGGTCCGCATCTGCAAGGAGGAGAGCTTCCACCAGCGCCAGGGTTTCGAGATCCTGCTGGAACTCTCCAACGGCACCCCCGCGCAGAAGCAGATGGCCCAGGACGCCGTGAACCGCTGGTACGCCCCGGCCCTGATGATGTTCGGCCCGCCGGATGACGATTCGCCCAACTCCAAGCAGTCCATGGCCTGGAACATCAAGCGCTTCAGCAACGATGAGCTCCGCAGCCGCTTCGTGGGCATGATGGTTGAGCAGGTCAGGGTCCTGGGCCTCACCCTCCCGGATGACCAGGTCCGCTTCAACGAGGACAGCAAAAAGTGGGAGCATGGCCCGCTGGACTGGGAAGAGTTCCACGAGGTCCTGGCCGGCCGCGGCCCTTGCAACTCCCAGCGCCTTGAGCGCCGCAGGCAAGCGCACGACGACGGCGCCTGGGTCCGCGAGGCAGCCGCCGCCTACGCAGCAAAACAGTCAATGAAGACGAAGGAATACGCAGCATGAGCCCGCACGGCAACCCGGAAGTTCCCGCCAGCTCGGCCACCGAGATCAACCGCGAAGCCCCGAAGGCGTCCCCCGCACCGCAGGAGCACCACGACCGCAGTGCCTGGGGCCTGTGGGAGGTCTTCGTCCGGTCCAGCCGCGGCCTTAGCCATGTCCACGCCGGCTCCCTGCACGCCCCGGACGCCGCCATGGCCCTGCGCAACGCCCGCGACCTCTACACCCGCCGCAACGAGGGCGTGTCCATCTGGGTTGTCCCCGCTGACGCCATCGCCGCCAGCGACCCCGACTCCAAGGGCGCGTTCTTCGAGTCGCCCCAGGGCAAGGACTACCGCCACGCCACGTACTACACCAAGAGCGAGGGAGTGAAGCACCTTTGAGCACTACAGGCCACGGCGACATCTCCACCGGTGTGGCGGGCGGCGACTCCAACGCCTCCGCCACCCGCATCACCCCCGGCAACGCCCTGCGCCCGGAGGACATCGCACTCGAGGTCCGCACCGGCCTGGCCAAGCCCAGCGAGGACACGGCAGAGTACGCACTCCGCCTGGGCGACGACGCCCTGATCCTCGCCCAGCGCCTGGGCCACTGGATCTCCCGCGCCCCCGAGCTGGAGGAGGACATCGCCCTGGGCAACATCGCCCTGGACCAGCTGGGCCACGCGCGCAGCTTCCTCAGCTACGCCGGCGGCGCCATGACGCACGACGACGGCTCTGCCAAGTCCGAGGACGACCTCGCCTACTTCCGCCGCGAGCACGAGTTCCGCTCCGTGCAGCTGTTCGAGCAGCCCAACGGCGACTTCGCCGCCACGATTGCCCGCCAGTTCGTGGTGAGCTACTACCAGTTCCTGCTCTACAGCCGCCTCACGGAATCACAGGACGAAACCTTGGCCGCCATCGCCGCCAAGGCCGTAAAGGAAGTGGACTACCACCGCGACCACGCAGCCCAGTGGGTCCTCCGCCTGGCCGGCGGCACCGAGGAATCGCGCACCAGGATGATCCACGGCTTCCGCATCATGTGGCCGTACGTGGAGGAACTCTTCCGCGACGACGAGCTGACGGGCCGCCTCGCCGGGGCGGGCATCGCCGTCGAACCTTCCTCGCTCAAAGAGGACTTTGACCGGCTCACCGCAGAAGTCCTCACCGAGGCCGGACTCGAGGTGCCGGACGTTCCGGCAGCCCCGGGCGGCGGCCGGCAGGGCAGGCACTCGGAGTACCTGGGCTACATCCTGGCCGAGATGCAGGTGCTGGCCCGCGAGCATCCCGGAGCAAGCTGGTGACCGTCATGGACATTTACGTGTCGGACTTTGAGCCAAAGACCAAGAGCCCGCAGCAGAAGGCGTGGGACATTGCCGCCACCGTGGTGGATCCGGAGATCCCGGTGCTCAGCATCGCGGACCTGGGCATCCTGCGGGACGTGGAGGTGGCAGGAGACCACGTAAAAGTCACCATTACCCCCACATACTCGGGCTGCCCGGCCATGGACGCCATCCGCGACGACGTCAAGACCGCCTTCGAAAAGGAGGGCTACACCGACGTCGAGGTTGACCTGGTGCTCTCCCCGGCCTGGACCACGGACTGGATGACCGAAGAGGGCAAAGCGAAGCTGCAGGAGTACGGCATCGCCCCGCCCACCGGCCACTCAAAAGCAGCCCGCCACGCCGGCCCCATCCGCCTGAGCATGGCGGTGAAGTGCCCGCAGTGCGCCAGCCTGAACACCAAGGAACTCACCCGCTTCGGCTCCACCTCCTGCAAGGCGCTCTACGTCTGCCAGGACTGCAAGGAACCGTTCGACTACTTCAAAGTGCTGTAAGGAAGCCCCATGCCTGTTGTCCGCCAGACTGCCGCCGAGGAGGCGCAGGCCACCGGCCGCCGTCGTCCGTCCTTCCACACCCTCGCCGTGAAGGAGGTGCGCCGGCTCACCGAGGACGCCATCGAGGTTTCCTTCCATGTGCCCGCGGAGCTCGCCGGCCATTTCGACTACCTGCCCGGCCAGTACGTGGCGCTGCGCACCACGCTGCCGGACGAGACGGGTGAGCCCAAGGAAATCCGCCGCAGCTACTCCATCTGCGCCGAGCCGCGCAGCTTCGAGGACGGCACCAGCGAGATCCGCGTGGCCATCAAGAAGGACCTGGGCGGGCTGTTCTCCACCTGGGCCAACGCCGAGCTGAAGGCCGGAGACACGCTGGACGTGATGAGCCCCATGGGCGCGTTCGTGTCCAAGTTCGGCCGCGACGGCCAGGCCATGGAGCAGAACCGGATGAACTCCATGAACAACCCGGAGGAGCTGGCGGGGGACGTCGCCTCCCAGGGGGAAGCCAGCTTCGTGGCTATCGCCGCCGGCAGCGGGATCACCCCGGTGATCGCGATCGCCCGCACCCTGCTGGCCAAGAACCCGGACTGCCGGTTCGACCTGATCTACGCCAACAAGGCCGCCATGGACGTGATGTTCCTGGAGGAGCTGGCGGACCTGAAGGACAAGTACCCGCAGCGGCTGGCCATCCACCACGTGCTGTCCCGCGAGCAGCGGATCGCGCCGCTGCTGTCCGGCAGGATCGACGCCGAGAAGCTCCAGCAGCTGCTGGGCACCGCTATCCACGCGGACGACGTGGACGAGTGGTTCCTGTGCGGGCCGTTCGAGCTGGTGCAGCTGTGCCGCGACACCCTGGCCGAGCGCGGCGTGAAGCCGGAGAACATCCGGTTCGAGCTGTTCACGTCCGGCAAGCCGGACAAGCCCGAGGGGAACGCCGGCCGGCCCGTGCTGGTGGACGAGTCCAAGGAGACGTACAAGATCACGTTCAAGCTGGACGGCCTGCAGGGCGAGGTGGCCAGCCCCACCCACGCCCGCGAGTCCATCCTCAACGCCGCGCTGCGGGTCCGCCCGGACGTGCCGTTCGCGTGCGCCGGGGGAGTGTGCGGGACGTGCCGGGCCAAGGTGGTCACCGGCAGCGTGACCATGGACGAAAACTACGCGCTGGAGCAGGATGAGCTGGACAAGGGCTACGTGCTGACCTGCCAGAGCCACCCCACCAGCAAGGAAGTCACGGTCGACTTCGACGTCTAAGCATCACCAACCACCACAAGGAGTCCCATGATTTCCCTCTCCATCAACAACGGCGTTGCCGAGGTGGTGCTGGACGCACCGTACAAGCTCAACTCGCTGGATGAGCAGGCGCTGGCGGAGCTGTCCCAGGCGTACGACGACGCTGCTGCCGCCGCCTCGCGCGGTGAGGTGCGGGCGCTGCTGCTGAGGGGAGAGGGCAGGGCCTTCTGCGCGGGCCGGGACATCCAGAACGTGACCCCGGAGAGTGACGACGCCGCCGCGTACCTGGGCGGGCTGGTGGCTCCGCTGTTGAAGAAGATGGCGGCTTTCCCCGCACCGACGTTCGCCGCGGCGCACGGTGCGTGCCTGGGCGTGGGGCTGGGGCTGCTGCTGGCCACGGACGTGGTGTACGTGGCGGAGAACGCGAAGTTCGGCTCGCCGTTTGCCAAGCTGGGGGCCACGCTGGACTCGGGCGGGCACTGGTACTTCACCGAGCGGCTGGGCATGCACCGGACGCTGGACCTGATCTACACCGCGGACCTGATCTCCGGGGCCGAAGCCGTGGCGCAGGGACTGTTCAGCCGGGCCATGCCCGCGGAGTCTTTGCTGGAGATCACGCGCGGGATCGTGGGCCGCGTTGCCCAGGGTGCCACGGGGGCATTCACCGCCAGCAAGGAACTGGTGGCGCACATCCGGGACCAGCGCCTGGGCCTCTGGGAGGCCATGCAGGAGGAGAACGCCGAGCAGGCCCGGCTCTGCAAGACCGACGATTATGCCGAGGGTTTCCGGGCGTTCCAGGAGAAGCGCGAGCCGCAGTTCGGAAACCGATAGCAGGGCGAACTCGAGGTCCGCTGCCACAGGTCAGCGGACCTCCAGCCCCCCAAAGGGTGGGACAGCCTCCTACCGGGCCGCCATTTCTGATTCCAGTACCTCGTAGGCCGGTGTGGTGAGGAAGTCGGTGTAATCCTCGGAGAGACAGATCTCCGAAATGATGCGGGATGCCGGCTCGTAGTACCGGCTGAACAGTTCCTCGCCCACCTCGTTGCGGAGCTTTTCCGTTTCCTCGGCCAACAGACGTTCAACCAGTTCCCGGGTTGCCGTGTTCCCGGTGTCCGCGTAAACCACTTCGTTGCGGATCTGCTGCCAGACTTGCGACCGTGAGATTTCCGCCGTTGCGGCGTCTTCCATGAGGTTGTGGATGGCGACGGCCCCGTTCCCGGACAGCCATACTGCAGTGTAGGCGACAGAAACGTACAGGTTTCCGCGGAGACCGGCCTCGGTGGCCTCGCCGGGCGCCGACTCTATGTCGAGCAACTGTTCGGCGGTGACGTGGACCTCGGGGCGGGTTCGCTGCACTTGGTTTGAGGCGTCCCCGAGAACCCCGTCGAACACCTCCATACAGATGGAAACGAGGTCCGGGTGTGCAACCCAGGAGCCGTCGAATCCGTCGTTGGCCTCGCGGGTCTTGTCAGCCCTTACTTTTGCGAACGCCTCTTCGGTGACTTCCGGCTGGCGGCGGTTCGGAATGACGGCTGCCATGCCGCCCATGGCAAACGCGCCGCGCTGGTGGCAGGTCTTGACCAGCAGTTCGGTGTAGGCGCGCATAAAGGGAACTGTCATCGATACCGCGGCACGGTCAGGCAGCGTGAACTTTGAACCGGAATCGCGGAAATACTTAATGATGCTGAACAAGTAATCCCAACGTCCGGCGTTCAGCCCGGAGGCGTGGTCGCGGAGTTCGTACAGGATCTCGTCCATCTCAAAAGCGGCGGGAATGGTTTCCACGAGCACGGTAGCCCGAATAGTTCCCTGCGGGATGCCGAGGGCGTCCTGCGCGAAAACGAAGATTTCGTTCCACAGACGGGCTTCAAGGTGGCTTTCCATCTTGGGCAGGTAGTAATAGGGGCCATGGCCGTTGTCGAGGAGCCGCTTCGCGTTGTGGAAGAAATGTAGTCCAAAGTCCACCAGGGCGCCGATGGCGGGCTTGCCATCGAACTCCAGGTTCCGCTCATCCATGTGCCAACCGCGGGGGCGCATGATGACGACGGCGGTGGGCGCGTCGGTGCGCAGGGCGTAGGTTTTGCCCTCGGGCGAGGTGTAGGCCAGGGTTCCGCGTGTGGCGTCGTACAGCGAGAGCTGGCCGTCGATGACGTTGAACCACGTTGGGCAGCTGGCGTCCTCGAGGTCTGCCAGCCAGACTTTGGCTCCCGAGTTAAGGGCGTTGATCGCCATCTTCGCAGGAGAACAGGGGCCGGTGATTTCCACCCGGCGGTCCTGAAGGGCGGGCGGCACCGGGGCGACGGTCCAGTCACCCTCCCGCACTGCTGCTGTCTCCGGCAGGAAGTCCAGGGTGCCGGTCTTTCCGGCCTCTGCGCGGCGCTCCTGACGCGCAGCAAGACGCGTATCCCGTTCGGAGGCGAAGCGCCTGTGGAGTTCGGCCAGGAACTCAAGGGCTTCCGGCGTCAGGATTTCCGCCGCGCGGTGGAAGGGCAAGTGGGCGGGTGAGGTCAGGGGCATTACAGAATCCTTTCGAGCGAGTTTCACGATACGGACATTATGTTCTACAAAACGAAAAAACAAGGGTTTCGAATAAATCGGTCAGACCATTGACGATTGGTCAGACCGATACGTAGGGTTTGTCCACGAGGTAAAACTTATTTCTCACATGGTGGAATCTTGTTTTCGCCCCACGTGTGAACCTCGAACCCGTGCCCCATCCTCCCCGCTCCAAATACAAAGGAGTTTTTTGTGAGCACCTACCAGCAAGTAGTGGACCCTCTTTGGGGTTCGCTCGGCCTGTCCGCGATGTGCGCGGCCCTGCCGTTGATTCTCCTGTTTGTCCTGTTGGGCGTTTTCCGCGTGAAAGCGGCCAAAGCCGCACTCGCCAGCCTGGCACTGTCCATCATCCTTGCCCTGGCGGTCTGGCGGATGCCTCTGGACCAAGTGTTCAGCGCTACGGCCGCCGGGGCGTTTTACGGATTGTTTCCCATCCTGTGGATCTTGATCAACGCCCTCTGGGTATACAAGCTCACTGTGGCAACGCCTTGGTTCGATGCCTTGGGCCGGACCATCCGCTCCATTTCCAACGACCTCCGGATCCTTTCGATCCTGATCGCGTTCTGCTTCGGCGCCCTCCTGGAATCGCTCGCAGGGTTTGGTGCGCCCGTTGCCATCACAGCGGCGATGATGATGGCCGCGGGCATGAAGCCGCTGAAATCCGCGATCGTCTCTCTCCTGGCCAACACCGCTCCGGTTGCCTTTGGCGCCATGGCCGCGCCGATCATCGCCCTGAACGGCGTCACGGGCCTGCCGCTGGATGAGCTGTCCGCGATGGCCGGCCGCCAAACCCCCTTCATAGCACTAATCGTGCCACTGCTGCTCGTCTTCATCGTCGACGGAAGGCGGGGCCTGAGGCAGACCTGGCCCGTTGCGCTGGTGGCCGGCGCGGTGTTCGGCCTCTTCCAGTTCATTACGGCCAACTATTTCGCGGTGGAATTGACCGACGTCGTGGCGGCTGTGGCTACCGTTGCTGCCGTGCTCCTGATGCTTCGTATCTGGCAGCCGCGGGAAATTATCGATATGTCCGGGCAGGGTGGCGAGTCAGGCCAGCCGGAGGAGGAAGGGCCGCGGTCCGGCCACTCCCGGCCCGGCCGCGGCGCCTCCGGAAGGGTCCCGGCGTCGGCGTCCGTTACAGAGGCCGTGTCCGCGGCAGCCACCACGCGTGTCCTGACGCCCGCTGCAGGACCCGCGCAGCGGCCCGGCCGCCGGGAGATCTGGATGGCCGTAGCGCCCTACCTGATCATCATGACCATCTTCTCCATCGCCCAGATCCCGGCAGTCAAGACCTGGTTAAGCGCCGCTGGAAGCGTGAGCTTCGCGTGGCCGGGACTGGACGTCGTGGACGCCGACGGGAAGCATGTTGCCGCGCAGAAGTTCAAATTCGACCACCTCAAGGCAACCGGCACACTGCTCCTGATCTCCGGCCTCATCACCATGGCCTTGTACCGCATTTCGGCGGCCCAGGGCCTGCGCATCTACTGGGAGACCCTGAAACAGTTGCGCTGGACCATCCTCACGGTCACCACCGTGCTCGCCCTGTCCTTTGTCATGAACCTGTCCGGGCAGACTACGTCTCTCGGTCTTGCCCTTGCCTCGGCCGGCGGCTTCTTCGCCCTCCTCTCGCCACTGATCGGCTGGATCGGTGTTGCGCTCACTGGGTCAGACACCTCGTCCAACTCGCTCTTCGGCCAGATGCAGGCCACCGCCGCTGAACAGACCGGACTCTCGCCGGTGCTGATGGCAGCGTCCAACTCCTCCGCCGGCGTCATGGGCAAGATGCTCTCGCTGCAAAACTTGGCCGTCGCCTCGGCCGCGGTGGGCCTGGAAGGCGCCGAGGGCACCCTGTTCCGCAAGCTAATCGGCTGGAGCCTGGGCCTGCTGGCTCTCATCACGGTCCTGATCTTCCTGCAGTCCACTCCGATACTCGGCTGGATGATCCCCTAAACCCCCATCTCCATGAAAACTGCGGCCAATAAAACGGCGTGCAAGAAAACAAAGAGGTTTCCTTTCCATGAGCACAACCACAGCTGTCACAGCATCAGCAGCACTCCTCACTGCAAGCGCAAACGCCTCCACAGACCTGGATGAGCGAGTCAGGGTAAGTACGGACCGGTCCGGTTACGTTCCGCCGAGCCTTCCCGACGGCGTTGTGTATGCCACGAATGAAGAAGAGGTTGTGGCAACCATGAAGCTTGCCGCGGCCCACAACGTCCCGGTGGTTCCCCGCGGCGCAGGAACCGGCCTTGCGGCCGGAGCCTCGGCCCAGGCCGGCGAAGTGGTCCTCGACCTCGCCCGGATGAACCGGATCCTGCACATCGACCCCGTGGAGCAACTGGCAGTGGTTGAACCCGGTGTCCTCAACGCTCAGGTGAATGCCGCCGCCGGGGAACACGGACTCTTCTACGCGCCGGACCCCGCCAGCACGGCAATCTGCTCCATCGGGGGCAACATCGCCACCAACGCCGGCGGAATGTGGTGCGCAAAGTACGGCGTGACTCGCGAGTCCGTACTGGCGCTCCGCGTCGTGCTGCCCGACGGCCGGGTGCTGCGGACCGGGCGGAACACCATCAAGGGCGTCACTGGGTATGACCTGAATGCGCTGATGATCGGGTCCGAAGGAACACTCGGGGTGGTGGTCGAAGCAACCCTCCGCCTTCGACCCCGGCCCGTCCAGACTGCCACCGTCGCCGCCTATTTCCCCGATGTAGACGCCGCCGCCCTGGCCGCATCCGCGATCATCGCCGCCCGGCTGCAGCCCTCGGTGCTGGAACTCATGGACGGACCCACTTTGGAGGCCGTCGATACGGTGCACGGCACCAACCACCGGTCAAAGGGAGGCGCATTCCTACTGGCCCAAACTGACGGTTACGGTGCGTTCCTGGAGCAGGACGTCCTCCTCCAGGCCATCCAGCCGTTCGCCACCCACATCGAGAAGGCAGTGGATCCGGCGGAAGCAGACGCCCTCGTGGCCACCCGTCGGGAAGCGATCCCGTCGCTTGAAAAGCTCGGCCGCGTGTCCATCTGCGACATCGGGGTGCCGCGGAACCGGCTGGCCGACGTCTTCGCGGGACTGGAAGACATCTCCCGGAAAACCGGGGTCCGGATCTTCAACGTGGCACACGCTGCGGACGGAAACCTGCACCCCATGATCGTGGTCGATCCTGACCAGTCCATCACGGAAGGTCCCGCTAAGAAGGCCCTTGGCGACATGTTCTACCTGGCACAGCGCCTTGGCGGCACCCTGACCGGGGAGCATGGCGTCGGCCTGCTCAAGCGCGACTGGCTTGAGGACGAGCTCGGTGCCACTTCACTCGAACTCCAGCGCTCCATCCGCAACGTCTTCGACCCCCAGGGGATCCTGAACCCGGGCAAGGCTATCTAAGCCGACGCCTGCGCCAAGCACGAGGAGTTTTTGGGCGGGTAACGGGTCTTTCCCAATGGTTAGGCCTAGTTATCCGTCCAAAAACTCTTGCTGCGAGGGTTCCCGGGAGGCGGCGGGCGGAGCGGGGGCGCAGGTTGTTAGGGCAGGATGGAACCATGACCAAACCTTCGGTGGCTCCGGGAACCAGGCGGACGTACGACGTCCTGGTGGAGGACGTTGAGGCGGGGCTGCGTTCGGGCCGGTTCAAAATCGGGGACCAGCTCCCCGGGGAACGCATCCTGGCGGAGACTTACGGCATCTCGCGTGCTTCAGTGCGTGAAGCCATGCGCCTGCTAGACGCGATGGGGGTCCTCCGGAGTTCCAACAGGTCCGGCCCCAAATCCGGCTCGGTCATCGTTTCGGAGCCGTCAGCAGGCCTGTCTTCCACCCTCCGCCTGCACATCGCCAGCAACCGGCTTCCCGTGGAGGAAATCGTCGAAGCGCGGATCCTCCTGGAGACCTGGGCAGCCCGCACCGCGGCCCAGCATGACGACCCCGCCGGGATCCAGCACGCCAGGGAACTTCTCGAAGCGATGGATGCTCCGGAAATGGACCCGGAAACCTTCCACGCCCTCGATGCACAATTCCACCTTGCCCTCAGTGCCCTGGCTGGCAACACGGTTATCGAAACGATCATGGATTCGCTCAGCGGTTCAATCCGTGGCTATATCAAGGACGCCCTGGATTCCCTTGGACAATGGCCGGTTGTGCTGGAGGAGCTGAGGGCCCACCACCACGGGATCTTCGGGGCCGTGGAGGCGAAGGATGCTGACCGCGCCGCCGAGCTGCTACGGATGCATATCCTCTGGCTGTACGAGAAGGCGACCAACAAGGCCAGCTAGGCCGGTTTACCGGGCTGAGAGCTCGTAGGGGAGGTCTGCCTCCGGCCCGGCCTCGCCGCCCATCGCGGCCACCAGTCGCTCCCGGGCACGTCCCAGGTGCTGGTCGAGCAGTCGGGCAGCCTCTTCACCCTTGCCGGCCTCGATCAGTTCCAGGAGCTTCTGGTGCTCGGCCTGGATCAGGGCGGTGTCCAGCAGGTGCAGCGACTGCACCCGGGACATGCACAGACGCACTTCTGCAACCAAGGACGAGTACATCCTGCTGAGTCGCTCATTGCCCACGGCATCGATCAGGCTGGTATGGAACCGCATGTCCGGCTCCACCACGTCCAGCGGCGCGCCGGTGGTCAGCGCAGCGATATCCCGGTTGGCCTGCACGGCCCCAGCGGGAACGGTCCGCGCCGCGGCAAGCCGTCGGAGCACCTCGCTCTCCAGGTAGGCCCGCGCCAGGTAAATGTCGCGCACGGAGGACGGTCCCAGGTCCGCCACCCGGGCGGTCTTGTGTACGCCGCGGACCAGCAGCCCCTCGGCCACCAGCTTCTCGATGGCGGCTTTGGCTGTGGGGCGGGCCACCTCGTAGGACGTGGCCACCTCGGTCTCGGTCAGGGCCTGCGCAGAGGCCAGCTCGCCGGAGAAAATGCGCAGCCGCAGGTCGGAAGCCACGGCTTCCACAATGGATACAGCTGAAATACGGCCCGCCACGGAGTTCCTTTCGCAAGGGGTTATCCGGTTCATTTTGCCAGACAAGTGTTCACGCGTCTTGACGCACATGTGTACTTGTTAGACAATCATTGAGTCGTCACGCCGCTGTGGCGCTGCTCACGTTATGGAGTCCTATGTTTCAGCAGATCCTCGATCCCATTGCCGGATCCCTCCTGCTTTCCGCCTTGTGCGCCGCCCTTCCCCTGGTGCTGTTGTTCGTCCTGCTGGGCGTCTTCCGGGTCAAAGCCGCCAAGGCGGCCATCGCCAGCCTGGTCCTGTCCCTGGTCCTGGCCGTCGCAGGCTGGCAGATGCCGTTGGACCAGGCCCTCAGCGCCACGGCGGCCGGCATCTTCTACGGGCTGTTCCCCATCCTGTGGATCCTGATCAACGCCCTCTGGATCTACAAGCTCACCGTGGCCACGCCCTGGTTCGATGCCCTGGGCCGGACCATCCGCTCCATCTCCAACGACCTCCGGATCCTCTCGATCCTGATCGCCTTCTGCTTCGGCGCCCTCCTGGAATCGCTCGCCGGCTTCGGCGCACCGGTCGCCATCTCCGCGGCGATGCTGATGGCGGCCGGCATGAAGCCGCTCAAGTCGGCCATCGTCTCGCTCCTGGCCAACACGGCACCGGTGGCCTTCGGCGCCATGGCCGCACCGATTATCGCCCTGAACGGCGTCACCGGCCTGCCGCTGCATGACCTGTCCGCCATGGCCGGACGCCAAACACCCTTCATCGCCCTGATCGTGCCGCTGCTGCTCGTCTTCATCGTGGACGGCAAACGCGGCCTGAAGCAGACCTGGCCGGTAGCGCTCGTCGCCGGCGCCGCGTTCGCCGCCGCCCAGTTCGTCACCTCCAACTACTTCGCTGTGGAACTGACCGACGTCGTGGCCGCGGTGTTCACCGTGGCGGCGGTGCTGCTGATGCTGAAGGTCTGGCAGCCGAAGGAGTCGGTGGGCGTCGGGGGAGCGGTGCAGGACGCTGCCGTCCCCGCACTGGCCGGCGGGAAAAGTGCCGGCACCAGCGGAACACAGGGCAGCACGACGGCGGGTTCCCGGCTGGAGAGCACCGCGGCCGGTTCCGGAGTCCCCACGGACAACACCCGCCCGGCGCCCCGCGAGGTGTGGCTCGCCGTCGCGCCCTACCTGATCATCATCGCCGTGTTTTCCATCGCCCAGATTCCGGCCATCAAAACCTGGCTGGGGCAGGTGGGCAGCGTGACCTTCGCCTGGCCCGGCCTGCACATTGAGGACTCGGCCGGCGAAGCGGTAGCGGCCACGAAGTTCAAGCTGGACCACCTGAAGTCCACGGGAACGCTGCTGCTGCTCTCCGGCATCATCACCATGGCGCTGTACCGGATCTCCGCGGGCAAGGCACTGGGCATCTACCGCGAGACGGTTGTCCAGCTGCGCTGGACCATCGTCACGGTCACCGCCGTGCTGGGCCTGTCCTTCGTGATGAACCTGTCCGGGCAAACCACCACGCTGGGATTCGCGCTCGCCTCGGCCGGCGGCTTCTTCACCCTGCTCTCGCCACTGATCGGCTGGATCGGTGTTGCCCTCACCGGCTCGGACACATCCTCCAACTCGCTCTTTGGCCAGATGCAGGCCACCGCCGCCGAACAGGCCGGACTCTCGCCGGTGCTGATGGCGGCCTCCAACTCCTCCGCCGGCGTGATGGGCAAGATGCTTTCACTGCAGAACCTGGCCGTGGCCTCGGCAGCGGTTGGGATGGAAGGCTCGGAAGGAACGCTGTTCCGCAAGCTGGTGGGCTGGAGCCTGGGCCTGCTGGCCCTCATCACGGTCCTGATCTTCCTGCAGTCAACCCCCGTACTCGGCTGGATGGTGCCCTGATGCAAACACTCGACCGTTTCCGCCAGGCTGTGGCCGATCCGGCGCAGGTGAAGACCCGCGCGATTGACCTGCACGCCAACGCGCACGACGCCTCCCACTTCCTGCTCATCCCGCAGGCCGTTGTGATGGCAAAGGACGCGGCGGAGGTGGGCGGCCTGCTCCGCGCCAGCGCCGCGCAGGGCCTCCCGCTCACCCTCCGGTCCGGCGGCACCAGCCTCAGCGGCCAGGCTGTCACGGACGGCGTGCTGGTGGATGTGCGGCGCAACTTCCGGGACGTGGAAGTGCTCGACGGCGGTGCGCGGGTCCGCGTGCAGCCGGGGGTCACGGTGCGGGCCCTGAACGCGCGGCTGGCGCCGTACGGCCGAAAGTTCGGACCGGATCCTGCCAGCGAGGCCGCGTGCACCATCGGCGGCGTGGTGGCGAACAATTCCTCCGGCATGAACTGCGGCACGGTGGACAACGCCTACCAAACGCTTGAGTCCCTCACCGTGGTGCTGCCGTCCGGCACGGTCATCGACACCGGAGCGGCGGACGCGGACCAAAAGCTGCGGACGCTGGAACCGGAACTCTATGAAGGCCTGGTACAGCTCGCGGCAAGGGTGCGGGGCAATCAGGATTCCGTGGACCGCATCCGCCAGCAGTTCAGCATGAAGAACACCATGGGCTACGGACTGAACTCCCTGCTGGACTACACCAGCCCGGTGGACATGCTGGCGCACCTGATCGTGGGCAGCGAAGGCACCCTGGGCTTTGTGGCCGAGGCGGTGTTCCGCACAGTCCCGCGCCTGCCGCACGCCGCCACGGGCCTCCTCGTCTTCCCGGACCTGCAGGCCGCCAACGCGGCCTTGCCGGCGCTGGTGGACACCGGCGCCGCCACGGTGGAACTCCTGGACGCCCTCTCGCTCAAGGTGGGCCAGACGCTGAAGGGGACGCCCGCCGTCGTACGCGACCTGGCAGTCCGGGAGCACGCGGCGCTGCTGGTGGAATACTCCGCCGGGCAGCCGGATGAAGTTGCGGCACTGCGGGAGGTGGGCGAACGCGCCTTGGCCGGCCTGAACCTGGCTGCACCGGCGCAGTTCACGGATGACACGTCCGCGCGGGCTCAGCTGTGGCACCTGCGGAAGGGCCTGTATGCGTCGGTGGCGGGTGCCCGGCCGCAGGGGACCACGGCGCTGCTGGAGGACATTGTGGTTCCGGTGCCGGTCCTGGGCCGCACGTGCCGTGAACTGATCAGGCTGTTCGAGAAGTACCGGTACGAAAACAGCGTGATCTTCGGCCACGCGAAGGACGGCAACGTCCACTTTATGCTCACGGACGGCTTCGCCACGGGGGAGGAGCTGGACAGGTACAGCGCCTTCACCGAGGACATGGTGGACCTGGTGTTGGGCGAGGGCGGGTCGCTCAAGGCGGAGCACGGCACCGGCCGGGTGATGGCCCCGTACGTGCGGCGGCAGTACGGCGACGAGCTGTACGGCGTGATGCGCCGGATCAAGCAGCTGTTCGACCCTGCCGGCATGCTCAATCCCGGCGTCCTCATGGACGACGACCCCCAGGCGCACCTGCGCCATATCAAAACAGCCCCGCCGGTGGCCGAGGAAGTGGACCGCTGCGTCTCGTGCGGGTACTGCGAGCCGGTCTGCCCCAGCAAGGACATCACCCTGACACCGCGGCAGCGCATCGTTACCCTGCGCGCCATCGAGGCCGCCCGGCTCGCCGGCGACGCGGCGCTGGTGAAGGAGCTGGAGAAGGACTACGACTACGAGTCCGTGCAGACCTGCGCCGTGGACGGGATGTGCCAGACGGCCTGCCCCGTAGACATTAACACCGGCCTGCTGGTCAAGCGGATCCGGCGGTCCGAGGCCGGCCCGGTGGCCAACGGCGCGTGGAACGCCGCGGCCAAGCACTGGGAAGGCGTGACCCGCGGAGCCTCACTGGCCCTGACCGTGGTGAACAAGCTGCCAGCCCCGGCGGTCGTGGTGCCCAACAAGGCGGCGAGGGTTGTGCTGGGCACGGATACGGTGCCGCTGTACTCGCCGGAGCTGCCGGGCGGCGGTTCCTTGCGGAAACGTCCGACGCCGGATGGGGCGCCGGACGCCGTCTACTTCCCTGCGTGCGTGGGGACCATGTTCGGGCCGGCCGGTCCGGGCAAGGCTGGTTCTGCCGGTGCCTCCGGCAGCGGGCCTGACGGGCGCGGCGTCCAGTACAGCTTCGAGCAGCTGTGCGGGCGCGCAGGCATCACGCTGCTGGTGCCGGAGGGCATCGACGGGCTGTGCTGCGGAACCCCGTGGTCCTCAAAAGGCATGGTGGCCGGCCAGGAGACGATGCGCCAGAAGACCCTGGCCACCCTTAGGGAAGCCACCCGCGATGGTGAACTTGCCATCATCTGCGACGCCTCGTCGTGCACGGAGGGGCTGCGCCAGGCGGTGGAATCGGATGTTCCGCTTGTGGGCCAGCGGCCGCTGCGGATCGTGGATGCCGTGGACTTCGCCGCCGAGCACATCCTGCCTCACCTGCCGGACCACGCAAAGCTTGAGTCCCTGGCCCTGCACCCCACCTGCTCCTCTACGCGAATCGGGATTAACGGATCCCTGGACGCGGTGGCGGCTGCAGTTGCGGAGAGGGTGGAAGTGCCGCTGAACTGGGGCTGCTGTGCTTTCGCCGGGGACCGGGGCATGCTCCATCCCGAGCTCACGGCATCTGCCACCCGGAAACAGGGCGAGGAGGTTGCGCAGCTGGGGTCCGCCGCCCATGCCTCCTGCAACCGCACCTGCGAGCTGGGCATGACCCGCGCAACCGGAGCCGACTACCGGCACGTGCTGGAGCTGTTGGAGGAAGTCACCCGCTAAACGCCCGTGACCAGGACAGCCGTGCCCAGGAGGATCAGCAGTTCGGCGAGGATTCCGGGCAGGATGTTGCCCAGCAGCACGAGTGACAGGATCTGGCCGGCCCAGGACAGCGTGACGGCGATGACCACGAAGGCTGCCACCGGATGCCGCTTGATGAGTGCCAGGGGAGCGGCAGGGGAGGCGTTCATCAGCCCGCCCCGGACAGCGGGCGGATGTTGTTGACCATCTCGTCGATAAACACGTCCTGGTTGTCGGCGCTGCCGAGGCCGTGCCCGCCTTCAAGCCAGACCAGCTTCTTGTCCGGGGCGTTCAGGGCGTTGTAGTACTCCTCCACCAGGGCGGCCATGGCGTTGACGTCGTGCCGGCCGACGAAGAAGTACACCGGCACCTGCAGTTCCCGCGCCTGTTCCTTGAAGTCCAGGCCCTCCAGCTGCGGGTACACCACGTTGAACGTTTCGATCAGTCCGCGGGTGTGGTTGATTTTGTCGATGTAGCCGTATTCGGGGACGAAGAACGGGATGAGGGGCACGATGACCGTGAACCGCGGCGTGCCCATGATTTCGTTGAGCACGTTCAGGAAGTCGACGTAGGGGGAGACCACGTTGTCCCCGCGGTAGGGCGGTGGGCCGTTGCGGCGCAGCTGCTCCGCCCGCCCGGTGTCGCCCTGCTGGTCGAGGTGCCGCAGGGCCAGTTCGTAGCCCATGCGGTCGTTCTCGGTGGTGTTCACCATTTGGCCGCTGCTGACGAACGCGTGGTAGAGCTCCGGGTGTTCCTGGACCAGCCAGATGCCGATGATGCTGGACCAGGACACCCCGTAGATGAAGATCTTCTGCTGCCCGAACCGGTCCCGGAGCAGGTTGGTGAGGGCCACGGCGTCGGCCACGTACCGTTCCTTGTCCAGCTCGCTGAAGGGCACGGCGCCGTAGGATTTCCCGGTGCCGGGCTCGTCCCAGCTGACCACGGTGAAGTGCTCCTCGAGCGGCCGGAATTCCGGGGCGTTGAAGAATCCGCCGCCGCCCGGGCCGCCCATGCCCAGGTTGAGCAGCACCGGGTTGGAGGTGTTGCTGCCCCGGACCAGGATCGACTGCTCGCTGCCGTTCAGCTCCACTTTCTCGACGCTCGCGATGCTGCCGGGCAGGGGGCGGCCGTCCGCGCCGGTGATTGGCGCCGTCGTCGTGAAGACCTGCGAGGCGAGGACGGCAGCGGCAGCGATGAGCACCAGGACCCCCAGACCGGCCGGCTGGGCGTAGGGCTGCCGGCGGCGGACCACCAGCCAGGCCACCGCCGCCAGCGCCAGCAGCAGCAGGGGCAGCCACGCCAGGACCGGCACCCCCGTGGTGAGGGGCAGCAGCACCACCGGCAGGAGCAGGATGACGGCGGCCACCAGCGCGAGGGCTGTCTTCCAGCCAATAGCACGACGGCGCCGCGGCGGGACGGGCGCTTCCGTGGCGGTGGCGCCGTGGGCTGGCATTGTCTGATGGGGGTTCATGGCATAGGGGGAGTTCGCTCGGGGAAGGGTGGCAGGGGATGGAGCGGGTGGACCCCAGCAGGTCTTCTTTCGAGGATCCGCCCACCGGAAGCCAGCTTCTAGGGCTGAAGGTCCTGCTGTTCCCGGCGCAGGCTTTCCGGGGCGAGAATTGCCTTTGTCCGCTGCTGATTTGTAAGGTTCACCTATGACTACGGGGAAAGCTATCACCAAAGCCGTCATTCCTGCTGCCGGATTGGGGACTCGCTTCCTGCCCGCCACCAAGGCAATGCCGAAGGAAATGCTGCCGGTTGTTGACCGGCCGGCCATCCAGTACGTCGTTGAGGAAGCCGTGAAGTCCGGCCTCACCGACCTGCTGATGATCACGGGGCGCAACAAGCGCTCCCTGGAGGACCACTTCGACCGTGAGCCGGGCCTGGAGCGCGCCCTGGAGCTCAAGGGCGACAAGGACAGGCTGGAGTCGGTGGAGCACGCCTCCGAGCTGGGTCCCATCCACTACGTCCGCCAGGGCGAGGCCAAGGGCCTGGGCCATGCGGTGCTGTGTGCCAGCCAGCACGTGGGCAACGAACCGTTCGCTGTGCTGCTGGGCGACGACCTCATTGACGAGGCCGAGGACCTGCTCACCACCATGATGGAGGTGCAGCAGAAGACCGGCGGTTCGGTGATCGCCCTGATCGAGGTGGACCCGTCCCAGATCAGCGCTTACGGCTGCGCGGACATCACCCCTGTGGACGGCGAGGATTACGTCCGCGTCAACAGCCTGGTGGAGAAGCCGGCCGTGGGGGAGGCCCCGTCCAACCTGGCCGTGATCGGCCGCTACGTGCTGCACCCGTCCGTGTTCGGCATCCTGGAGAAAACGGAGCCGGGCCGTGGCGGGGAGATCCAGCTGACCGACGCGCTGCAGACCCTGGCCGCAGCCGAGGGCGAAGGCTCGGGCGTGTACGGCGTGGTCTTCAAAGGCCGCCGCTTCGACACCGGAGACAAGCTGAGCTACCTCAAGGCCGTCATCACGCTGGCTTCCGAGCGCGTTGAGTTCGGCGAGGACCTGAAGACCTGGATGAAGGGCTTCGTTAACTAGCTCTGAGCTTTCACTGACCTACTGGAGGTCCGCTGCCGGAAGGTGGCGGGCCTCCATTTTTGTAAGTGCCGCAGCGGCCAGCAGGGCGCCGATCACAGCGCCTGACGCGTTTGTCACAAGATCTTGTGGGGTTGCAGAGCGGTTGTGAAGAAACAGGAGCTGTCCCAGTTCCATGCAGCCGGAGATCAGCAGTCCAAAAGTAGCAATGTGCCACCATTGCTTTTCAGGAAAAGAAAGCTTGCTGACAATTCCGAGGGGTACGAAGAGCAGTACGTTCGCCGAGGCTTCGACGAATCTGTAATTAAACCAGGTTGGAATTCCGATTTCGTGCAGGGATTGCAAGATGTCCGCCAGTTGGCCTTGAACGGGCTGATCAACAGGGGTGGGCCAAAAGGCGATGAATGCCAGCGGGATCAACATAGCCGCAAGGAGCGCCTGCCAGAGCCTGCGGTTGTGGAGGTACCTCAAGCCGGGCCTCAGGAGGTCCGTAGTAGGGCTATTGCTGCGGTGCCCAGGGCGGAGACGGCGAGCAGAAAAAGAAGGGCGTAGCGGAGAACCTGGGGGCGGGGGAGTGGTATCGAGAAATCGTACTGTCTTGGTGCTTTTCGCCAATGTCTCCCCATAGTCCTAATTGATACCACAGCAAGCTCGGTGCCTGAGCCAGTTGGCGCCCTTAAACGCAGAAGGTGGGTGGGTCTCCGATTCCGGAGACCCCCCACCTACTTTGGTATTTGTTCGGGGTTTGCCGCTACGCAGCAGCCTCGGCCTTGGCGCGGCGGCGGACAACAACAACGGAGGTTGCGCCGGCGGCAAGTGCGCCTGCGCCGACGAGGGTCCACAGGACCAGGCCGGAGTCAGCGCCAGTGTTGGCGAGACCTGCACCGGTGTTGGCCAGTGGTGCGCCCCCGGTGTTAGCGAGTGAAGCCATAACGGTGACTGAGACCGGACCGACGACAACACCAGAAGTGTTACCCGTTGCCGTAATGGAGTAGGTACCCGGTTCGCTAATGGAGATCGGCAGCGAGAACTTGCCCTGTGCATCGGCGGTGGTGGTGAGGGTGCTGGGCGCCATGTACAGGCTGATCTTCCCAACCACTGCAGTGCCACCTGCAATGCTTGCGCCGTCAGAGGCAGGGGCGTCGCCCGGAGTCACGGTGATTGTCAGAGTTTCGCCAGCCAGAAACCCCTGACCGCTAAAAATGAAATCTTCACCCGGGCCCACGACGCCATCGGAGACGGCAGCCTGAGGCGGCAGAGCAGGGTAGGTTGCGGCCATGGCGGGTGCCGAGCCAATGAGTGCAATGGAGCCCGCAAGTGCGAGTGCAGCGAAAGCCTTCTTCATGTGTCCCCCCGGAGACGTTTATTTTTTGATATCCGATTTTGGGGAGTGCCCCCTCTGCACGAGACCTGTGCAGAACTACGGATGATTATCCCAAAGAGACGGTACCACCCAAGACTCGTTGTGAGCAATCTCAATCAAGACGGTTTACATAGTGTTAACGCGCAATCCATTCACCTAGCCGCAGGTTTTCATTTCCGTCGGAAGTGTCACGTCTTTTACGTCCTGAACGGTAGGCGTGACAACTACGTTAGGTTCGGTGTGCTGAACGATTTTTCCGAAGGTGAACTCGACCGTCCGGCTTTCACCGGGAGCCAGGCGGACAGCCAGTATGCCGACAGGCCGATTGCCGTGGATGTGGGGGGCGAATCCCGTTTTCTGGCCATCCAGTTTGGCTGACTCCACGTGCGCCTGAACTGGACCGTAGGCGACGATGTTGGTTTGAACGCTGCCAGGAGGAACCCCGAAGATCCCATCTCCCGTTACATAAGCCGGCAGGGAGGTTGCAGCATCAGCCGGAGCATCGTTCGTGCTAATAACGCGGACCGTAGTCTGCTCATAGCCGTCCTTGGGGCATTCCTTTATCAGCTGGACCGTGCGCTTGACGTAGTAGTCCATCTTGGCTCCTGTCCCGTCATTGAAGTACACGCCGAATTCTGCTGGGGAAATGCTCGAGCCAGCTATCGACCCGCTGACTTTGTAGTTTGTAAGAACTGATTGCTCGTCCGAGACGCTAGACCAAACAAGAACGCGACCTTCCTCTGCTCCACGTGATACTGCTGCGATGAGGCTCTTCGCGTCCGCCCCGCCCTCGGAGATTGCCGTGAAGATCTGTTGGGCCACAGCGGCAAAGTACACGTCTTGCAGCTCCGGTTGATCGATTTTTTCGTACACATCTGACAGCAGGGTTCGAACGACATTTTGCCCATTCAACTCACTGGGGAGACCAAGTTTCTTATAAGAGTCGAATTCACTACTAAGCTCCACTGGTCCTGTCGACTGCAGAATGTAACTCAAGGCCACGGGATCGATTGACAAGACACCGTCAACCCGTTGCCCCATTTTCCGTTCCCACATGGCTTGAGCGTATTCCGCACCCGTTGGAAAATCAGGAGTGAGGTTGATGTCCTGCATGAATCGACCCAGCCGCGACGAATAAATTTGCTGCTGTTCTCGCTCCACTGGCAGCGCTGGCTCCATCACGCCGATCTCCCCAGCACTGCTCTGGGTACCGAGAGCTAGCTTTCCATCGTTTATGGACAGAATCGCCAACGCCCCAGGTATTCCACCAGAAGCGCGTGATTCTGCATTGTTCTGGATCATGAGGAGATAGTCTCGCTCGCCGTGTGCGCCGAGCATCGCAGGAAGTACATGAGCAGCATCGGCGGCCGAACTGATAGTGCCGGAGACAGAACGCAGCTGTTCACGCGCGGCTACCAATGGTTCTGCAACCTGCGACAGGAGAGTGTCCTCATCTATCGATTCGAGTCGTTCTGCCGACATTTTTACGGCATCTGCGGCGTTCGAGACGACGGGAGCTGCACCTACAAGGGGGCCAAAATCTGATCCATCAGCTTGGGGCAGTAACAAGTCCCAGTTCAAGGAATCGAATATGTTCACCAAGGGAGTGACGCCCAGGACAGAGATATCATCAGCTGACCGCGCTACTTCGGTCAGTGCAGCGAAGTTGGCGCCCAAACCAGGGATGTTGGCGGCAAATCGCCATAGCGGGTCCTCTGACGCTTCGCGGGCAGCTTCTGTATGACGCCGGAGCTCCTTGGCGGACGCTATCGCCTTCTGCTTGTCGTTAGCGACGACCTCATCCTTTAGCTCTGCGACCACCTGGGAGGACGCGCGCAATGAGCTGCTGATGGTCGAGGCCTTGGCGGCCAGCCAACTTGTGGCCCCAATAAAAACGGCAAGGATTGGGGCGGTCCAGACCAGTATTATCAATAAGCGTTTCCTGTGTGCACGACGCATTTTGAATACTCGTCTAGGAGCCTGGGCCTGACTTGAGTAGTTGTTGCTTGGTTCTGGGCTGATAAGCACCATGGCGGCATCCCTTCCGGAGCTGGATGGTGGGGTGGCAGGCGGGAGATTCTAATAGGCCCCGGTGCCATGAAATACAGCACGAACTGTCCGTAAAAGAATCACCAAATCGGCTGCCAGCGACCAGTTCTCTACGTAATACAGATCTAGTCTTACCGAGTCCTGCCAGGACAGATTGGAGCGGCCGCTCACCTGCCAGAGCCCAGTTAGTCCCGGCTTCACCAAGAGCCGGCGGCGCACGTCGCTTTCGTACGCCTCCACTTCACTTGGAAGTGGTGGGCGGGGTCCCACGAGACTCATGGCGCCGAGAAAAATATTGAAAAGTTGGGGCAGTTCGTCCAAGCTGAATTTTCGCAAGAACCTTCCTACCCGAGTGACGCGAGGATCGTCCTTCAACTTGAACAGGACGCCGTTGCCCTCGCTCTTGTCCATTAGGCCGGGGAGCAGCCGTTCCGCGTCCACAACCATTGTTCGAAATTTCAGCATCTTGAAGCGTGCACCTTCAATTCCCACACGATCTTGCCGAAATAGGACGGGACCGGGACTGTCAATCTTCACCAGTAGCGCCAAAAGGGTCATCAGCGGAAGAGCGAATATAATCAAAGCAGCTGAAACAATTACGTCGAACAACCTTTTTACCACCCGCTGGCCGCCCTCTAGGGTCGGAGTGGTTACGTGTATAAGTGGGAGTCCCGCCACCTGTTGTGTGTGTATTCGGGGACCAGCTATGTCCGTGAGCGCTGGCGCCATTATGAGACCAACATTTTTGGCAGCTAACTCCCACCCTAGGTGCCGGAGTGTTTGGGGATGCAGCTGCACCCCCGCTGATACCGCGACAGCGTCCGCTTGAGATTTATCAATCGCTTCGAGGATGGACGATATCTCGCCTCGTAGCCCCAGAACCGGCAGTCCGGAGATTTCCCGTTGTGCTGACCCTTCGGAAACGCCTGGGGTATACGCGGCGATGGGGAGATAACCTGCATGGGGCGCTTCAACCAGTGTCTTTGCCAGATGTGCCACCGCGCTCGGGCCCCCTAGAAGCAGTAAGCGGGAAACGCGGTCACCGCGGAGACGATCGACATTAAGGTGCTGACGTAGCAGCCACCGCGCTAGTAACAGCCCCGTTAGGCCTACGGGAAGTGCGAATCCTACATATCCACGAGCAGTGTCAATTCTCAGGACGTACGAAAAAATTGCTACGAGACCAAAGAGCCAAAGTGAGGCGGCGGCGACCCGTTTGTATTCCTCCGGACCCGATCCCAAAATTCTACTTTGTCGGCTGTTCCAGGCCCCTAGCATGAACCACCAAGCGATTATGAGTCCTAGAGAAAACAGTCCATAGGCTGCGTCACTTCCCAGAGTTTCGAAATTAGGTTCCAGGCCGAACCGTACGATGTAAGCACCTGTCACCGCCCACACCACGACGAAGGCGTCGACTACACTTAGTAGGCGGGCAGTGCGCACACGCCAACCGCCTTTATCCCCCATTACGGCTAAACCTTTCTTAGAACTCGAAAGTACTAATTGCTGATCTCGGATCGGCGTCCTTTAGACGCCGCAACTGAGCGTCGTTCGGGTGCAGGATAAGTTGACTTGTGGCCCTGAATATACGTAGAAGCCGAGGTTTCGGGCTCCGACTCGTAACTGCGGTAAGAGTAGGAATATGCATCGGTCCCTTTTGTTGGCACTAGATTCAGTACGACGCCCAACAAGTCGGCGGAAACCATTTCTAGTGCTGCAAGAGACTTCTCCACCTCTGGAAGCCGAACTCGTGAAGAGCCAACCACTAGAAGTACCCCTCCAACTTGTTGGGCGAGGACCGCCGCGTCTGTGACGGGAAGTAGCGGTGGAGCGTCGATTATAACGGTATCGAAGGCTTGTTCCAGTCGAGCGATGAGCTGACCCATCGCCTCCGAACCTAGAAGCTCGCTCGGATTTGGCGGAATTTGACCTGCGGTCAACACCTGCAATCCATCTTCACCCCAGGGTTGCATCAAATCGCCGACGTCTGCAGCGCCAATGAGAGCCGTAGTTAGTCCCGCATGCCGGTCTAGCCCTAGGTACTCGTTAACCCGCGGACGTCGCAGATCTGCGTCGATAAGGGCGACGGTTTGACCTGATTGAGCTAGAGCAATGGCCAAATTAGTAGCAGTTGTAGTCTTGCCCTCACCCGGTAGGGAGGAGGTAACCAAAGTAGCCCTGGACTCGTTGCCGACATGCGCAAACTGTAGGTTGGTGCGAAGCTGTCGGAATGATTCCGCTCTGGGGCTTTGCGGTTGCGCCTGGGTGAGGAGGGGCTTCTTGGCGGCATTGTTATCAAAAGCTATTCCGCCGAGAATGGGTGCATCAGTTGAGCGTCTCAGATCTGACTCGCTGCGAACTTTTGTGTCGAGCATGGCTCGAAGAACTGCTGCCACCAAACCAATGGCAAGTCCAAGAATGGCGCCGATCGCGAGATTCAACTTTGTGTTGGGCGTGGACGGCGAAGTGGGAGCCGTTGCTGGCGTGACTACGGACAGCTTGATAGGAGACGTTCCGCCTTGAGCCGGACTTTCCAATTCATTCACTGTTGCGACAAGGCTGGTTCCAACTGCTTGTGCTATTGCTGCTGCCTGTACGGCGGAGGTGTCCTCGGCGGCAATCGATATAATCACCGTGTTCAAGTCAGAGGAGGCCTTGATCTTCGATTTAAGAGCGGCCGGTGTCTGCTCCAGGCCCAAGCTTTCTATTGCTGGCTGGAGGACGGCAGGAGTACTGACGGTTTCGACGTAGGATCGAACACGGGACTGACTGAATGTATTGCCTTGCTGGAGTTCAGAAACCGAGCCTGATCCTTGAATTGCGACGAAGAGTTTGGTTTCTGCCGTGTATGTAGGTTTAACGATGAACGACACCCCGGCTGCCGCCAATATGCCGAGCAAGAAAAACGCCGAGATCAACATCCAAGTTCGACGCAGGACGCGCAGGTAGTCGCTCAAATCCAAGGGAATGGAACCTTTCTAGCCACTTGTCCGTGGTCCCTCGACCGAGAGCCCAGATTGCAAGATTCTATCGGCATTAACCGCTTACTGGTTTCACCCAGTCACAAAGCCCGTCTTCCGGCGACGCAGCGGGATGTGGACACACTGACAGCCCATCGGTCCGCTGTGGTTCAACAAGCCTGGCACTGGGCGCATGTTCGGCTGGCATCGGCCTGTTCTTCTTTCCCCTGGCGACGGAAACACGACTAATAACCGGGGAAGCCATGAACCCAAGGCGGTCCCCTCCCGCCTCACCTTTTCAACTCGATCGTTGTGGCAAACTTGATTCGACAGTTTAAAGGTTACGGGGATGTCATGGCTTGTTAAGAACAGCGAGCAGGGCGAGCTCTACTCTGTCAGAATATGGTGTCTGCGCAGGAGCGTCGGCCGGAGCTTTGGGGGATTAGTATTGTCAGAACGCGTGGTCGCCGTGATCCCGGCAAGAGGTGGATCAAAGGGAGTTCCCAGGAAGAACGTAACCCGAGTGGGCGGAGTACCACTTGTACATCGCTCTATCGACGCGGCCCTGAAGTCGGACATCGTTGATGCCGTATACGTCACAACCGACGATGCTGAAATTGCCGCGACGGCCAGGCGAGCGGGCGGAAAGATAATAGACAGACCCGCGGATATAGCGGGTGATACGTCCTCTTCAGAGGCTGCACTTTTGCACGCACTGAAAGTGCTAGAAGTAGCTGGCAATCTTCCTGAAGTCATGGTTTTTATGCAAGCTACTTCACCCTTCATCGACCCCGAAGACATCCATGCTGCTGTGACTCGTGTTTTGACTGGTCAAGAGGATGTGGTCTTTTCCGCCGTTGAAACTCACGCCTTCTTGTGGGAGGACACTGAAGACGGAGCAGTAGGCGTCAACCACGACCACAATTGGAGGCCGCGACGCCAGGAAAGAACCCCGCATTTTCAAGAGACGGGGGCATTCTACGTCCTGCGCGTTGACGGCTTCCTTGAGCGTAAATTCAGATTTTTCGGGCGTTTAGGGATGCAGATTGCCAAACACGAGGCCGCCGCTCTCGAGATCGACAATCCCGATCAGCTAAGGATTGCTCAAGCGTGCGCCGGCCTACTGGACGTTAGCCATGAAGCAATCGACGTCGACGCGCTTGTCATGGATTTTGATGGGGTCCACACTGATGACTCGGTCTCCGTCAATGAAACTGGCTCTGAATCCGTAAGGGTAAGTAGGTCTGACGGTATGGGCATAGAAATGCTGCGTAAAGCAGGTCTCCCCATGCTGATCCTGTCGAAGGAAAAAAATCGTGTGGTAGAAGCCCGCGCGAAAAAACTTCAAATCGAAGTGAGGCAGGGCATCGAAAATAAGATCGACACGCTCATGCTCTGGTGTGAAGAAAAAGGTATCGATATAAGACGAGTTGCTTACGTCGGCAACGATATAAACGATGCCTCCTGTCTTGAACGCGTCGGATGGCCTATCACTGTGGCTAATTCACACCCAGATGTAGAAAAGCTAGCGAGATTTCGGCTGCGCGCCCAGGGGGGGCGCGGTGCGATTAGGGAAATATGCGAGTTGATACTTGCCAGTCGAAGGGAACTAAAATGATCAAGTCTGTCAAAATTGGGGAAAATGTAATTGGTGACGAGTCTCCCGTATACGTGATTGCCGAAATCGGGCTCAATCACAACGGCGACGTCGATCTTGCCAAGCAGTTGATAGATGTGGCCGCCGAAGCTGGTGCACAGGCCGTCAAATTCCAGAAGCGAACGCCTGCCATCGCCACCCCTGAGCACATGAAGGACGTTCCCAGGGAAACACCGTGGGGTACCATGACTTACCTCGATTATCGCTATCGGGTTGAGTTCGAAAGTGAAGAGTACGGCGAAATTGCCTCCTACTCTAAAGCAAAGGGTTTGGACTGGTTCGCATCTCCATGGGACGAAGCCTCCGTTGATTTCCTCGAGGAAATGGGCGTCGTCACCCACAAGGTTGCTTCAGCGTCCGTTACTGACCTTGGCATGTTGCGACGGCTTCGAGACACAGGAAAGCCCATCATTCTGTCCACGGGTATGTCAACAATTGAGCAAATTGACACCGCAGTAGAAATCTTGGGTACAGACAACCTCGTCATCATGCACGCTACCTCCACCTATCCGCTTCCTGCAGAGGAGGCAAACCTTCGAATGATCGAGACACTCAAGGACCGCTACGCAGTTCCTGTCGGCTACTCAGGCCACGAGCCAGGTCTGCAAATTTCTATTGCGGCAGTTGCGCTTGGTGCGCAGGCACTCGAGCGTCACATCACACTCGATCGTGCCATGTGGGGTAGCGACCATGCTGCGTCGCTGGAGCCTAAAGGGTTCAGCGCCCTGATTCGCGATACTCGAATCATCGAAGAGGCCCTGGGTGACGGAGTAAAGCGAATCTTCCCCGGCGAACTGGCACCCCTTAGCAAACTCCGGCGAGTAGATGGGTAGCATGGCAGGCAGATCCCAGCCGAGTATGGCGCGACTTCTTTTCGTCGCCGTCGGAGAAAGCGAGGTGCCGGCCTTTGAGAGTATCGCCGAGCACCTAGGTGCCGAAGGTTCTGAAACGCGCTTGGTGACTTGGTTACCCCGACTGGCAGCGCCCAGGACGGAGTCTCTCGAGCGGATGTTGCCTTCCTTGCCGCCGCCACGTACGGATGCGGCAGAAGTCTTTGCCGGATGCGGTATTTCGGATCCCTCGATGGCAGCTGACTACGACAGGGATTGGCACTTTGCAACTGTCGGCCAGAAGACAAAACATGTTCGCAACGTGTATTCAGCGCTGGCAGACGTTTACGACGAGTTCAAGCCGGACTTGGTAGTCTCTTCGGTCGGTGGAGAGACTACCCGTGTTGTCAGCGATGTGATCGCAAGGGCACGCGGCGTGCAAACGGCATACTTCAACGCGGTGCCTATTCCGGGCCGATTCACCCTCCTGCGTTCCATGGATGCTCCATTTGTACCCTACGAGGGTTCCAACACAAGTTACAGGCCACTGAGAAGGGCGAGCAATGAACCCCGTCAAATTTCAGGGGTAAATGGCCAGTCGCCCCAGGCTTCATCCCCTCTCGAAGGGATTGAAAGATTGTGGGCGCAGACAGTCGGGCGGGAAAAGAGTTATCCAGTTTCTTGGATCCCTCGAAAGACTGCCGCGGTAGTCAAGCAGGCCGCATTGTCGCGATGGAAGACAAAGAGCGGCGAATACAAGGCAGAGCATGTAAAGGTTCTATATCCGCTTCATGATGAGCGGGACTTTCAGGTAGCGGTCCGAGAGCGACACGCGATACCACAAGCCAACTTGCTTGCTTACGTCAGCTCGAGCCTGCCCCCAGGCTTCCACCTGTACGTGAAACCCCATCCGGAACATGCTGCTGCCCATCACACCCTTCTTTGGAGGGATTTGGTGAACCGACCAAACATCACCTTTCTGCCTCCGGAAATGTCGGCGAAAGAAGCAATACAGAAGTCAGATGTGATTTTTACCTTGGCTTCTTCATTGGGGTTTGAGGCAATTCAAGCAGGAAAGCCTGTTGTTTGCTACGGTCGGCCCTTCTACGGCAACCGCGGCCTTACGCTGGATGTGGACGATCCGCGTCAGATCTCCAAGGCTATTCAAGAAGCGCAGAATACAAAGCCCGACCAACAAGCCGTTGATGAACTGAGGTCGACTATGACGTCTTGGTCTTGGCAAGGCAGGTTTACGCCGCTTGATCTAGCCCCCGCCAATCTACGAGAGCTTGCGGATGCGGTCAAGGAAGTGATTTTACAACTGTGAGAAACTTCGCACGACAACTCCGCGTTATTTTGCTTGCCCTGTATGTCTTTGTGGCAGCGAAAATTCTTGCCCTTACTAAGACCAAACGTATGCGCCGGGAACATGTTATGCCCCGAATTTTACTGATCGGCGCATACGGAAATGGCAACTTCGGCGATGACATCATTGGTCAGGCCATAGTGCAGAGCATAGGTGATCGAGGATCTGTCCTTATCGCCGCTCGATTGAAGGATACCGCTAGGTTAGTCGCTGATGTAGGTGATGCGGTCGAAGTTGGACAAGGACTTGGAAGTATCTTTAGGACCTGGAACCTCGCGCGGCATACCGATATGGCAATTTTGGGTGGTGGAGGCCTTCTTGAAGGCCGTCGCAACGATGTAAATGTGCACAGGCTAATTCTTGAATACCTAGGAAAGCTGGCAGCTTGCGGGCTACGCGGTCAACGAGTGGTTATTCATGGGATAGGGATCTCACCGAACCTTTACAGCAATCATATGGTCAATGCCGCAGTACGCGCCATGCTTCGAGCTGTCGATATAGTAGGCGTCCGCGACCCTGCGAGTGCGGATGCGGTCCGCGAAAATGGAGGGAGGGCGTCCCTGATACGGGATCCCGCCATAGCACTGTTTGAGGACTGGGCACCCTCCATACGACGCGAAAAGGAAAGCGTTGGGGTTGTTCTGTTGGATCATCATCGATGGCCAGCATTCATTAAGGCAAGCCCAGAAGAAGAAGCAGAACGGCAACAGGAACTGTCTCATCTTGTGGCTGAGCTACTGGTACATGCTTCCGGACGGAAGACGGTCAGACTATTTAGCTTTCACTGGAGCGATGTCCAAATTGTCGATGATGTCCGGTCTATGTACTTGGCAAACGGCGGCGATCCCGCTTTTCTTGCAATTGAGCCGTACGAGCAAAAGTCCTCTGCAACACCATTCAAGAGACTTATGGCATGCGAGGAAGTTATCACTATGCGGTTTCACCCGGCTCTGGCTGCGCTTTCCGCCGGGGCAAAAGTCAGAATCTTCGGAAAGCTGCAAAAGCTCGAACAATTACAATCGTCAACTGAGTTTGTGGATGGTAACTGGCATTATCCCGAAGTTTATGGCGATCCGGTTGCACAATTGAGTCGCGCACTGTTTCCGAATCATGCCGAACGAATTGTCGCCTCTTCAGAACCATTTGAAAACTCCTAATGAACCCTGGTGCTCTTGGCCGGCTGCTTTCCGTAATAGAATCCGGAAGGCGGCCGGTCTATTTCTCATTATTATCATCGGCAGTCCTCGCTAGTCTTACAGGAGTTAGGTTTCTTGTTCTCGTGGGCAGTATCCCCCCGAGTGAATACGGCATACTGAATCTGCTGACACTACTGTCGACGTTGATGCCGCTAGTGCTTAGCCTCGGCCTGTCACCCCAATATCAGCGTGTTGCTCACGTATTTGGCCCGCGCAAGGTTCCATCGCTCCTAAGGACCAGTGTGCAGGCGCTGGTCGTAGCAACGATACCTGGATACTTAGTTCTGTACTACATTAGTTCACCAGTGCTTGAAGGCGATGGGCTGCTTACAGCGTCGCTGTTCGTTCTTGTCATTTCGCTGGCAACAGCGATAGCGACATTTGCTTCGCAAATAATGCTCGGCTTGAATTATCGGTCAACCGCTGCGCTGATCATGTTCGGGGTCAATAGCGGCGCCACAGTCGCCTTGGTGCCAGCTCTAGCCTTTGACAATATTGAGGCAGTTTCCATCTTGGGGTGGTGGGCGCTTTTTAGTACTTGTGCTGCCTTGGCGTCTTACGCGGTAGTTGGATCACAGTCGACGCGGGTAAGAAGCAGGCGCCGAGTGGTGTCGTTTCGTGAAGGGATGTTCAGCATCCCTGCGCAAATTGGCCCCTGGCTTTTCATCTTCATGGTTCGCTATATGATCGGAATTAATATTGATCCTGACTCCGTGGCTGATTTTGCGATTACATCCACTGTCGTTGATATGGCCTTTCTGGTATCGGTGTCGATATTGAGCTATTTTTCGAATCGTGTTATGGTCGGGCAACAAAGTCCAGCCAAAGGTCTGCTATATACAATTCCGATATTTGTCGTTATGTCTTCGATTGGTTCGGTAGCGGTTTCGTGGATCTTGCCCCACGTAGGACGACCTGGTTATGACTTTAGCTTGGGATTAGCATTGGTTCTTACTCTCGCCGGTGTAGCGCGCATCCACATCAGCGCTTGGCGGGCGCGAGCTCTCGGCGCAGCGAAACTGCATATCTCATCCGTTGCGTATCTTGCAGTAGTTGGCGTTTCACTTCTTGGATTCCTGCTCTGGCCATCGACATCACTCGAGGTGTACGCCTGGGTAACGTTGGCTGGATTCGTTACTGTTGCAGTCATCCAGCAAGCTAGTGTTCATAAAAGATAGTTCGTGATGCTTCCCCCATATGAGCTTGGGGTTCTGCCGGCGCTGAAGTTATGCTAAGCCGATTCCTTGCGATCCGTTGAGTGTTCGCAGATTTCTTACCGGCCGTCTTCGAGGCGTTGCTATACATGGATTCCCTTGAAGGAAGATTGTAGGCGTAATAGGTTAGACTTGACGTCGTCGTCTCCCTCCTGATTTGAGCCCGTAAGGTGCCAGGAGATGCTGGCGGTTATTCTCGACTGAAATCCAGACAGGTACGGTCCCACTAGCGGGGTTCCTTCATTCAGACCTCCTGCTGGCGAATCGGCAAACTGTACGCCTAGGCGATCTGGGTATACGCCTGGAGGGCAAGGAAGAGATGGAACTGGATCGATTGCGGGTGCGCCGGAGGCGTAGTCGTACCGCATTGGTATTTGGTGCGGCACTCCTGGTTGCTAGTACAATCCAGAAGTTCCCCGTTCCGCTCGGCGGTGCTAACGTCTACCTTCCGCATTTGGTCGCAGTCGTTCTTTTTCCGATCTTCTTTTACGGCGAACGTATTGTTGGTAAAGTCCGCAATGTTCTTCTCTTCTTCGCTATTAGCGCCATCGTAGCTGCTTTGCCATCCCTGACTTTGGAACTGTGGGATGTTCGCCTTTCCCTCATCCTGCAGATACTTCTAAATGTTTTTACATTTATTGTTTCGTTTGCCCTCTTTCGGCAGTTGACCATCCGTGACCTCGAACAATTGATCATCGGGAGCTCCCTGGTACTTGTGCTAGCTGCTGGGGCCCAATTGGTGATTGCTCCAGGCGTCAATCCGAGGACGGAGACGACTTTCGGTTTAGCTCATCCGATTCTACTTTTTAATGAGGAGACGTGGCTTGCGCTTTTTGCAGCGCTTTTAGCAGTATGTGCATATGGTATCGGCGCCCGGAAAGCAGGTCACTTGCTGAGCTTGATGGTCATATTCATTGGTACTCGGTCAGCAATGATAGTCGTCGCTGTCTCTGTGGCTATGACCGTGCAAGGGCTTGCAACGCGAAAGTGGGTGCGATTTTTATGCGCTTCCAGCCCAATCGCTTTTGCTCTTTGGTTCGTGTTTGATTCAGTTTTTGCGACAACTGGCCGTGTTTACAACGACACGCTCGATACGCGGGCTGCCGATATATCTGCCGTACGACAGGCAAATAACGACGATTTCTTGCCCTTTGGTGGCGAAGTTGTATCTGTTTTCGATTTTTCCCGGTCGCGATTGGTCCCAGCGACGAGCAACGTTCAAAGTTTTGAGCTTTTTTGGAAGTTTGGCCTTGGTGGCTTAGCTATTGTCGCACTATTTGCGGCATTGGTTTCCGTAATTCTTCCCCGACTCGCGCTATCGTCTAGCTCCAAAGGGGGATGGCCGGTCTGGCTTCCCCTGATGGTTTGGCCCGCAATGTTGCAGTTCAACAATGCGTTCGGATTCCCTTGGATGTGGGTAATGTTGGCATTGTGTATAGCTGTTTTGGCAGTGGAAGCCCGGGAGGAGATATCAAACGCATCCACGCCGCAGACTATGACATTCGGGCGTAATCGGACGTAGATCCCCGTGCTCAAGGTGTTGAGCACGGGATTTCCGCGGGCCCGACAAAGTACTGAGGAATTTTATCCCAGTTCCAAGATCCGACGCGGATCATTGATGCCGACGTCTAATGCCTGGCTCTTATTCGTTTCTAGTTCATCCGGCAGTAGCGATACGCATTGCTGTGCGCCAGCTTGAGTCCACTTTGTCTCGGTATTCAATGAATGTTGAGCTGGCATCATTGCGATGTTCGACAGCGTACTCGAGCGCGCGGATGACATCATGCGTTGACCTCGCATCATCTATTATTGAGCGGCTGGCTGAGCCCATTAGGTCTTCAACGAAAGAGGTTCTAGGACTGACTGTTAAGGTCCCCTGCTCGAGAGCCCTGACAGCCACACCGCTTTGGAAGTAGAGGTTATATGGTAGTAGAACAGCCCAAGCTTCGCCCAACAGGACGTCCATTTCGTCCTCTGCTATGAAGGAGTCGGTTACTGTCCAGCCTGGTATATCGAGAGGCCATCCCCTTCCAATGATCTTTGGTTTTATACCTTGGGCGAGGAGCTTGGGACCCACTCGCCCCAGCATTGCGAGATCCCGTTCCGGCTTGTACTGCCCTGCCACGACCACGCTGGGTTCAGCAGATTTTTTATGGGTTCTTTGAGAGCTCAAAATTGGATGTAGGGCTTTGAGCGTCTGGTGTCTCGGGAGCAGTCCACGGGTAGCCCTCTGTGCATCCTCCGAATGAACCATGATGTATGGGGCGTTGATTCGGCTTCCGTTGGCACTCCAAAGCTTGGACAAAGCATCAAAACCCACTTGCTTTCTCAAGGGGACTGGATCATGGAGTAGGACGATGTTCTTGCTTTTCCTCGATTGCCATAACCTAGCTTCAAGAAGGCCAAGACTTGGCCAGGCCTGAAGGTGCAGCTGCTCCGAGTTTCGGTAAGCAACCACATTACGGAATGCATCACGAAGCATCCAAAGCTTGCCGATCACTCTTGCTCGGCCCTCAACCTGATGTGCCGGCACACTTTGAGCGCTTAGTCCGCAGCGAAGTAATGTGTCGGACAGTTCCCGTTCATAATGGGCCAGCGTGCGGCTGAGCGGGTTGCTGAACGTTACGTCGGGCTTCATGCGCTGGGTTCCTTTGCAACCACATGAACCAATTTCAGAAGACTCTTTTCGTACCTGCTGCAGACCGCATTCCAGGAATACTCGGCCGTGGCCCGGGCGACTGCGCGCGCGCTCAGCCGTTCTTGCTGGACATGATCCTCAAGCAGGTCCCGCAGGTTTTGTACTATGTCCGCTGCAGCGGGGCGTGTAAAGATGCCTGCATTTTGCAGAACTTCTCGGTTATAGACGGTGTCGCGGGCCACTGTAGGAGCCCCCACAGCCATGGCTTGCACTAGTGCTGGGTTTGTGCCGCCAACACTGTGACCGTGGAAATAGGCTCCTGCGTGTTGCCAGAGCGCAAGGAGCTTCTGATCGTCGCTTACATGACCGAGCCAGTGGATGCGTTCATAGGCGTCGGTTAGTTTTTTTACTCGCTCGTCGAGTTCCCCGCCGTAGCCGCTGGAACCAACGATGACGACGTGGTAATCCTTTGCCAGAACCTCCGCTGCTTCGATAAATTCAGGAACCGTATTCTCCGGTACAAAACGAGCAACCATGAGGATATATTTTCTGTGCTCGAGTCCCGGCTCGAGGGGGAGTGGCGGGGAAGGGTCACCGCCGTACGGAATGAAATCTCCTTCTACGCCGAATTCTGAACGCCAGCGAGCACCGATCGCTTCCGCATCGTAAACCATCCGAGTTCCAAAGATGGCAGTCAGCTTGGCACCTAAATGAAAAATCGCCTTGGCTAGGCGACCCCATTTGTCTCTATCCCATTCAATGCCATCCACATTCACAAGTGTCGGTATGCCGCGAGCCCACAGTATTGGGAGCCAAAAACCATTTGCCACATTCATGACCAACGCAACATCCGGCTTTCGCCACGCTGCGTCGAGGCAAGCAGTAAGCCCATACGTCAAAGTGCTTAGAGACTTTGTCTCCAGTCCATGGGTAAAACGACTAATGACGCGATTATCATACGTAGGGTCATTGGGCGTCGTCGCCCCCTTCCGGCCGTACACAGTTACCTTCCACCCTTGTTCTGCAAGGAACGGCGCAAGCTTTCTGACGGCCGTCTCAAACCCGCCGTAATAACTGGGATAACCGCGAGTTCCTATAATGGCTACAGTCGGTTGCACTCGATATCCTTTCGATTCGTATTGCGCTGCCCTACGCTGCCTTCGTGCACATCTGATTATGCATGCAACGATAGGGACAATACGAAACACTTCGAAGGAAGGCAGCCTATTGTGCAGGACAGATGGGGTGTTGTTTGCGCAGTGTGTTCGACAACAGCGCAAACTTCAGGCCCTTCTTGCACCTCTGGGGTGCCAGTTGAGCGGTGATTTGGTTCAGTGGAGCTGATTTTATCCTGTATCTACCACGCGACCAACTTTTTATAACTTCATGCGCAGTTCCATCAGAGTAGCTTCAGTAGTTCCGTGCTACGAGACCGAAACACTTCTAGTGCGCGAAGGACAGTTACTGCTGCCCCTGGGCGCGTCGGGCAGGGTGCGGGGTGAGCTGCTTCGTCCGAGCGTGACAAGACAGGGCGAGGTGGTCCAGGGAAGAACCAAGGCAAAACTTCCTGCCCAGCTTTGACGCTATCGCAGGAAATAGGCTTTTGATCCTGCAAGTCGCGGCTTGGAATGTTGATTCTACCCCGTCACATTGTTGGCTTTTACGGTGCCTAGGCCCCAATCGACAAGCCGCCCCTGTATACGATTTGCCTGAATAACGTTGTTTGTGGCGCCAGCGCTGATTGTAAGCTCGGACTTGATTCTATTGCCAACGAGCGCCCATCCCGAGGCATTGAGCACATACCCACCGGGCTTACGCATAAGGCAGCCGCGCAGTTCATTGTCCGTGTATGAAGCAAGCGTGCTGGAGGAATCATTAAAAAAATCTCCCTCAATAGTGCAGTCGGAAAAGAGGAACTCGGTGATAGATGTCTTGGCCGGCGATGTTACATCATCGAAATATATCGAGCCGTCAAATATATCACCGATAAACGTTATGAGCTGGTAGTTCGCTTCCGCATTCTCGGCGCGGGTCTGGAACTTAAGCACGCGTCGGCTCCTCGTATGGCGGTCTCGATAAACGTTACCGCGAGAGCGGATGTTGTGAATGCTGTAGGAACGGCCTACCGTTGGCTCTGTGCGAAGGAATATTGCGCCGTTGGAAACACTTGGATGTATTGCGTCGTCCGCTTCAAATGTGTTGCACACAATGTCGATGTCGTGGGCGCCAGCTGCAATGTTCAGGCCTGAGTCGGTATAGCTGACGTAGTTCTTCTCAAAGACTATGTTTTGTGAAAAAAATATGGCCTGTGGTCCCGCGTAGCAACGTATCATCCTGTTACCAACGCATCGCGCTCCGTTGGTTTCCGAGAATTCAACCATTTTGTTGCCACACAAAGTCAAAACACAATCCTGTACAAGCCAGTTCCGAAATTGGGCTTTAATGCGGTCCTGGCCTTCTTCTAGGCCATCGCCGCCGTCCTTCGAGGCGCAGACTGCAATCTGCGTGTCATGGATGTGGCACCGCCGGACTGTGATGTTGTTCGAGGATGCTAATTTGTTTCCTGTGTGACGTGCGCCTATTCCAAGTATGGATCCGCCGCCGATGGAGGCATGATTCGCCGTCAACTTCAGATCTTCAACAACCACGTTATCGGCGCCACTGTTCTCAGTCCCGATGCGCAAGACGTGGTATCTGGTTGGGCTTGGAGCGGTTCGCGGATCGAGGAACAGGTGAGTTACGGGGCCAGAACCACGTATGACGACGTTCGGCAGTAGGAGTAGAGAAGCGATGTCGTTGGAGCGCGTAAGCCGGAATTGTCCAGGCGGAATGCTTACAACGCCACCGCCTACCGCGCTCGCCATGTCGATCTTCGACTGGATGTGACTAGTGGCATCCATCACACCATCGGCGTACAGAGCGTCCACAGCAAATACTCGAGCATACGTGGCCGAAAGATCTGGGAGTTGGGCGAATGGAATTTTTGACTGTGTATCTAGGGTCGCTACACCTAACGCAGCGCCTTTCTCCGTCGTTGGGACGTAAGTGGTGATATCTGCGCCGTCGCCCGGGACAGCATTTGCGCTGGCGGCGGTACCCGCAGTAGTTGCGGCCGCTCCAGTGATTGCTGCGACCAGCGACCCCAGGCGGAAGAATTGACGGCGTTTGAGTGATTTTTTTTCGTTTTGCAACTGCCGGCCAGTTTCTTTAGTTTTTCTCATCGTTGTCCCCTACACGGCAAAGCAAATTAGCGGGCCTGTTCCGACGATGATCAGGGTCCTTTTCGCAATAAGTTCTTCGCACATTTTCCGGTTGCAGCAGTTGTCACTTGAGTCGGCGGATCAACCTGCTCCGTCTCCTTACTTCCACAAATTTGCAGCTAATGAGAAGAAGTTAGGTTCCTCGCCATGCCTGAAGCTACCGTGAAAGGTACCTAAATTTAGCTGGGGCAAGTACCCGTCTTTCGATTCTGTACTCAAGTCTGTGCTGAGTAGCTCTACAATCAAGATGGACAAGACGATGTTGAGCTGTTTTTAGCCAAATCTTGCATTTTGGTTATTGCACGTCGAAGGTATGCGAATAAACCGGGACGATTGAGGTTGTGTACAAAAGAGATTAGGCCGACTAAGTATCAAAGGTTTTTGCGGGAGCCCGTCGACTCTGGAAATCATGAATGGTCGTCATTCGGCTGCCGGGCTGCCGCAAAGCCAGCCCCGATGCTGGAAGGTGTATGCCCACCCATCGGAAGCAGCGGGGAGTCGACCGTCGAGGGGCCTCAGGACCGGAGTGCTTAGGCTCGGCGGATGTTCAACGTGCGATGAGAAGTCGTCGGCTCAGCCTGGACTCCTGCACGTGCACGTCTCCCGCCTGATCAACTGTCCACGATTTGCGGGGTAACCCGGCTCTTCACGGTTCGTGGTGAACGTTCTGCCGTGAGGGATGTTCATGCCGCTGTTCTGGCGGCACTGCGCAACAGGATACGCGTTTTGTAGTTGCGTGCGTTGGTGAATCCCCGGCCAGTCCTTTTTATGTGTTTGATCGCGGTGTTGTTGGCTTCCACTTTCGCGGTTGTCGCACCGGTGACAATGAGGACTTCGATCTCTTTCCACCACCTGCAGACCGTGCGCCAGAGCCGGTTCGTCTCCGGCTGCGCGGCTCGCTCGACCAGGACCTGCAACCGGTCTTTCGCGGCGGCTGCGTCGGCAAGAGAGCCGGTAGTCAGCAGGGCCCGGAGCTGTTCCTTGACAAGCCACGCTGCCTGCAATTTCCCGGTGGCATCGTCGGTTGCGAACACGGTGCTGAGCCTGTCCCGTGCCCGGTCCGAGAGTGTGTCCCCGGCGCGCAGGAGCAGTCGCCGGTTGGCCCAGACCGGGTCAACGGAGCGCCCCCGCCGACCATGGGTCTGCTGGGTGAGTCGTTGACGGACTTCGGTGAGCATGTCGTTGCCGAGCTTGACCAGGTGGAACGCGTCGACCGAGACAGCGGTGCGTGGCAGCCACATCCGCAGGGCCTTGCGGAACGCCGCCGAGGGGTCGATGGCAACGACCTGCACGCCCAGGCGCCACTGAAGCGGACGGGCGAACAGCCAGTCCCCGACGCCCTCACTGTCGCGGCCATCCACGATGCCAAGGACTTGTCCGGTGTCGAGATCGACAATGGTGGTCATCCAGGGTTCGTAGCGTTTCCAGGCCTTGGTGGCGGGGTCGCGGAAGAACCGCACGGACCGGTAGCGGTGTTCATCGATGCCGAGCATCCGCGGGGCCAGGGCATCTACATCAGGCAGCGTCAGCGCCGCCGAATCCAGAGCCCGCTGGACCAGCCACCACGAGACACCGAACGAAGCGGCGGCCTCCGCGGCGGCCCTGCCGGAGCCGATGACGGCAGCCACCAGGGCCTCACGGAGCCGGCGGGTGGACCGTGCCCGGCGCGGGACCTGGGTGGTCTCTTCAGTGAATGTCCGGCGGGGGCACAGGTACTCATCGCAGAAGAATCTCCGCTTGGCCCAGACTACTTCGACCGGCCCGGCGACAGGAATGTCCCGCAACCGTTGTGGCCGACGGGAATGAGCCCGGGTGCTGATCACGCCACACGACGGGCAACCGGCCTCTGTGGTGGCCACGACCCGGATCCGCCGCTGGCCGAAGGAGAGGACCTCGGTGCCGGTGACTCGGTAGTCGGGCAGGTTGAAAATGGCGGTGGCAGCATCGGGGCGCGGCGAAGTAGGCTCGATCAAGGCTCGTAGCTCCTGACTCTTGATGAATGCGTAGAGAACATCCATCACAGCAGGGCTACGAGCCCTTCAGCTTTCAAGACACGGAACCCGTTTCACCACCAACCGCGAAGAGCCGGTAACCCCAAGACCTTGCAGGCGCGTAGAGATCTCTAGGCGACTTGCTCAGTAGATCTGTCCCTCTCTGTTTTCAAAGGTAGCGAGGTTATCCCAGAAGATGGGACGGGACGGCGAGGGAACCTACCACTGTGAATGGCAAAGGTCCCGTGTTATCTCCTCGAACCGAGTGTTGAGAATGAACCGTGCATGTCTGTCTGTATGACTTGTCAGTTTCGCGGTCCCATGCTTAGGTCATGGTGATAAGTAAGCTGATGACCTAGGGAGGCTCCTGTGGCTTTTTCCGAGTATGGGCTCGCATTTGTGTGGTTCTTTGGTTCGCTTTTGGTGGCATTCCTTATCCCGCTGGGAGCCCTATCGCTGGAACAGTACGCCATGCAGGTATTCCGTGGCGTTGCATCAAGTCGAGAACGGGTGTCACGTGCCGTACGTTGACATCAATCCGCATCAACGCCGGCCCAGGTGGCAAGGGTATGTCGTTCTATCGGTTCTATTAGTCCTTACTGCCGCTCTGGTAGCTGCTGCACTAACCCGCGTCTAGTCATACGGACTTCTCTAAGCCCCTAGACTTAGTGTTCAACCAGTGCCGCATAACATTTTGCCGAAAGTCCCGGGGGGACAGACATGCCCGATCCGGCGGATCAGAACGCACGCGCCCATGCAGAGGATGCAGGGCAGCCGCAGCGCCGTCGCCGCGACCTTCGTCGCGTCGACAGTGAAATGGCGGATGTCCGGACAGGAACCATGCCAGCTGTAACACCCAGTACCTCAAGCCAGCCTGATGCCAGCCAGTCAGCTACCCCTCGGACCTCCTGGGCCGAGGCCGCGGCCGCAGCTGATGAAGCAAATCAAACTCCACGGGTACCGGCCCCAACGCGGGTGCCGGCGTCTGCAGAGCCAGCGGCTGCAGGCACCAATTCCTCCCGCCAGTCCGATGCTGCCCCGCAAGTACCGGCGATGCCTTTAGAGGCCCCTTCGGGCACTCCCGCCTTCCGGCGTAGCCGGCCCACTGTTGCTGACAGCATCGCCGACAGCCCCATGCCGGACTTCATTAACTCGCCGGGGCTGTTCGTCAAAGAACAAAAGCCGCGCCCCGTGGGCGGATTCCGTGGTGCCCTCTATAAGCTCACGGGCGGTGTCTGGAACCTGGGCCCGGGCGCGAAGCAGCGGCAGGAAGACGAACTGGCCCGCCGCATTTCGCGCCAGTTGCAGGGGAGCTACAACACGGCCGTGCTGAGCCTTAAGGGCGGAATCGGCAAGACCTCGACCACGGTGGGGGTCGGCCTGACTCTCGCTGAGTACCGCGGTGATGCCCCATGCGCAATTGACGCAAATCCGGATTCGGGGGATCTGGTCGAGCGTGCCCTGGGGGAGGGCATCTACCAGCAGTCGAGCCCCCATACAATTACAGATCTTCTCAAGAACATCGAGTCCGTTGACTCGCTGACCGCTTTGGCGAAGTACATGCATCACGCTGGCCGCCTGCATTTGATCGCGGGGGAGCAGGACCCCGAGGTGTCTGACTCTTTAACGGCGGAGGAGTATTTGCGGATCCGGAAGCTCGTGTCTAGCTACTACTCTATTGCGCTGACCGACTGCGGCACCGGGGTGACGCACAACGCGATGAGCGGGATCCTGCAGTCCGCCGACAACCTGGTCATCGCCGCCGGGTATGCGGTGAGCGGTGCCAAGCGCGCCCGCAGCACCCTGCACTGGCTGGCCAGCCACGGGTACGAGGACTTGGCCCGGAATGCCATCGTGGTGATCACCGACAAAGACGAGGTGTCGTCCCGTGTGGACAAGGAAGCCATTGAGGAGCACCTCGCCGGCATCTGCCGCGAACTGATCGCTGTTCCACACGACAGGGGTGTGGCTGACGGCGATTTGGTTACCTTGGACGTGCTGAAGCCTGAGACTCGACGCGCCTACAAGGAGATTGCGGCAGCGATCGTGGACGGGTACCGCTAAAGGTTGTTGGTGCGTCGGACGAGTAGCGCCGGTGCGAAAAGACAGGTAGTCGGTACCCGGGAGAATTTCCCGGGCAAAACCTAGTGTCGCATCATGATCAATCTCATGGATGGTGGGCGCCGACGTCGCCGCCCGTCGAAGCGGGAGCAACTGGAGATGGCGGGTTTCACAGTCCTGTCCGTGACCGGTGCTGTCATTCTGCTGCCTGTCATCGGGCTGAAAGCGGTGATGAGTGCCTTGCCGTTCGTTAGGACCCCTGCTATCGGGGACCAGCAGGGCCATGACGAGCACTACCTCATCAACTAACGCGTATCCAGGTCCTCAAAAACCAAAAACGTCTGGGTATCCAGCACCCCGGGCATGGACTGCAGCTGGTCGAAGATGACCCGGCGCAGGTCGATGTTGTCCACGGCACGGACCAGCAGAATCACGTCGAAGTCGCCGCCCACCAGGGCCACGTGGTGCACCTCAGGAATAGCTGCGAGAAGATCCCGGAGTTCCCGCCAGGCGTCCTGCTTCAGCTTCAGCGTCACATAGGCCGAGGAACGGAGCCCCGCCTTGATCGGGTCCACCAGCGCCGTGAACCGGGACAGCACCCCCTCTGACGTGAGCCGGGCAATGCGGGTGTAGGCGTGCGCCCGGGAGATGTGGACGTTCTCCGCCACCTGTGTCACGGACATCCGGCCGTCCCGGGTGAGCTCCGAAATGATCCTCCGGTCGATCTCGTCCAGCGGAACCGGCTCGGTCCCGGCGTCCCTCGTTGCCAATTTGTCCACGCACCCTGTCAGTAAGCTGGCTCACATTTACAATTCGTCTCCCAGTGTAGGCAGAATCAGGCAGCTTCTCCACGATTCCTCTAGATGCTGGATACGAAACCTCCCACAGGCGGATACTGGGAAGGAATAGTGGCAACAGAAGGACGGAACAATGACGATCTCCGCAGACCACACCGCGCCGGGCACCACCAGCCCAGGCCAGGCGGACAAGGCACCCCACGAGGACGCCCTCACCGAGGCGGTCAAGAAGTTCGGCATCACCGCCGAGGACTACATGCTCCCGGCCCGGCACCAGATCCAGATGGTGGCCCCGGACGGCCGGCTCATCCCGGAAGGCGAGCAGGGCACCGAACCCGGCCACGAATACCCGCTGCCCAGCGATGAGGAACTGCTGGCAGCGTACGAACAGCTCGTCGTCGGCCGCCGCGTCAACGACCAGAACTCAGCCCTGGTCCGGCAGGGCCGCATGGCCGTCTATCCCTCCAGCCACGGCCAGGAGGCCTGCCAGGTGGCCGCCGCCCTGTGCCTCTCCGGCGGCGACTGGATGTTCCCCACCTACCGCGACGCCGTCGCCGTGATGACCCGGGGCGTTGACCCCGTGCAGGTGATGACCATCTTCCGCGGCGACTGGCACGGCGGCTTCGATCCCCTCCAGCACAAGGTGGGCATCCAGTGCACCCCGCTGACCACCCAGCTGCTCCACGCCGTGGGCGTGGCCCACGCTGCCAAGCTCCGCGGCGAGGACACGGTGGTGCTGGCCATGTGCGGCGACGGCGCCACCAGCGAAGGCGACTTTCACGAGGCCCTGAACTTCGCCGCCGTCTTCCACCTGCCCGTCATCTTCTTCGTCCAGAACAACAAGTACGCCATCTCCGTGCCGCTGGCACACCAGTCCGTAGCGCCGTCGCTCGCGCACAAGGCCGTGGGCTACGGCATGGCCGGCGAACGCGTGGACGGCAATGACGTCGTGGCGCTCCTCGCCGTCCTGGACCGCGCCGTGAAGCTCACCCGCGAAGGCTCCGGCCCCCTCCTGGTGGAAGCCAATACCTACCGCATGCAGGCCCACACCAACGCCGACGACGACACCCGTTACCGCGAAAGCAGCGAGGTTGCCGAGTGGCGCGCCAAGGACCCCGTGAACAGAATGCGTGCCTACCTCACCGACCGCGGCCTGCTGGACGACGACGGCGAGGCCAGGATCGCTGTGCACGCTGAGGCGGTTGCCGCGCAGCTGCGTGACGGCCTCAGCGAGGACGTCCCCGTGGACCCGCAGGAGCTCTTCCGCCACGTGTTCGAAAAGCCCACGCCGCAGCTGAAGGAACAGTCCGCCCTGCTCGCCGACGAACTCGCCCGCGACGCAGCATCCCAGAACGCAGCACAGGAGGCCGGCAAGTGAGCCCCACCATCACCACCTCGTCCGAGGCCAACGGCAACGTTTCCGCCGCCACCGCCCGGGCGGCCGCGTCCGCCGCGGCATCAGCCGAAGCCGCCGGCCCGCAGCCGGTCACCATGGCCAAAGCCCTGAACACCGCGCTCGCCGACGCCATGCACGCCGACCCCTCCGTCCTGGTGTTCGGCGAGGACGTTGGCATGCTGGGCGGGGTCTTCCGCATCACCGACGGGCTCACCAAAACCTTCGGCGAGCAGCGCTGCTTCGACACCCCGCTGGCCGAGTCCGGGATCGTGGGCATGGCCGTGGGCATGGCCATCAACGGCATGCGCCCCGTGATTGAGATGCAGTTCGACGCGTTCGCGTACCCGGCGTTCGAGCAGATCGTCAGCCACGTGGCCAAGATGCACAACCGCACCAAGGGCGCCGTGAAGCTGCCCATGGTCATCCGGATCCCCTACGGCGGCGGCATCGGGGGAGTGGAGCACCACTGCGACTCCTCCGAGTCCTACTACGCCCACACCGCCGGCCTGAAGGTCTACACCCCCGCCACCGTGGCGGACGGCTACCGGATGCTCCGCGAGGCCATCGACTCGGACGATCCCGTCATCTTCATGGAGCCCAAGAAGCTCTATTGGTCCAAGGACCTGGTGGACCTTGGTGAGCTGCGGCGCCTTCACACGGAAGGCACGACGGCGGGACAAGGCACCGAGGGGCGCGCCGCCGTCGCGCGTCCCGGCACTGACGCCACGCTGATCGCCTACGGTCCCTCCGTCCCCACCGCTTTGGCTGCCGCCGAGGCCGCCGCTTTGGAGGGGCGGTCTTTGGAGGTCATCGACGTGCGGACCCTTGTTCCCTTTGATGATGAGACGGTCAGCGCGTCGGTGCGGAAGACCGGGCGGGCCGTGGTGATCGCCGAGGCCCACGGCTTCGCGTCCGTGTCCTCCGAGATCGTGGCCCGGGTGCAGGAGCGCTGCTTCCACTACCTGGCCGCCCCCATCCGCCGCGTCACCGGGTTCGACATCCCGTACCCGGCGCCCAAGCTTGAGAAGTACTACCTGCCCGGCGTGGACCGCATCCTCGACGCCGTCGACGACCTTCAGTGGGAGAACTGACCATGAGTGAAACACGCGTATTCCTGCTGCCGGACCTGGGCGAAGGCCTCACCGAAGCCGAGCTGGTGTCCTGGCACGTTGCCGTGGGCGACGAGATCACCGTGGACCAGCCCATCGCCGAGGTTGAAACCGCCAAGTCCGCCGTAGAGGTGCCGTCCCCGTACGCCGGCATCGTCGAGGAACTGCACGGGCAGCCGGGCGAGACGCTCGACGTTGGAAAGCCGCTGATCTCGGTGCGGCCGATCTCGGTGGGGGAACCTGCTGTTGCGCCTGCTTCTGCTCCCGAGCCCGCCGAGCCGGAAACCACCCCTGCCGAGAACGAGCTGGGCGAACCCGCTGAGCCTGAGGCAGAACCCGCTGGTGCTCCTGCCGCTGCCCAAAGCTACCGCGAGGAGGAAAAGGCCGGGTCCGGCAACGTCCTGATTGGCTACGGCACTCCGGGCGGTCACGGCGTCGCCCGGCGGACCCGCGCGCGGAAAGTCCCGGCGGCCGGTTCCGTGGACACCCTTCCCCTGGAGGACGGGGCGGCCGACGGCGGTCCTGCACCCGATGCCGATGTGGACCTCTCGCTCCTGCGCACCCGTGTTCCGGGCAAGCTCGGTGCAGTGATCTCCCCGCTGGTGCGGCGGATGGCCCGCGAGCACGGCGTGGACCTCGGTGCGATCCCCGGCTCGGGCGAAAGCGGACTGATCATGCGCCGGGACGTTGAAGCTGCCCTGCGGACAGCCGCCCCGGCAGCCCCTGCTGCGGCCGAGACCGCAGAAGCACCGGAAACCGCGGCACCCCGGGAAGCCCAGCCTGCCGCCGGCACGGACGCCAGGACCGGACTTCCTATCGCCGCCCGCACACCGGTCAGGGGAGTCCGCAAGGCCGTTGCCGCGAACATGGCACGCAGCCGGTCTGAAATTCCCGAGGCCACGGTCTGGGTGGACGTCGACGCCACGGCGCTTCTGGAGCTCCGCGAGGGATTCAAAGTTGGCGGCGCCCAGGTGCCCGGCCTGCTGGCGTTCATCGCGCGTTTTGTCACAGCTGGGCTAAAAAAGTACCCGGAGCTGAACACCAGGATCGAAACCGCGGAGGACGGGTCCCAGGAGATCGTCTCGTTCGACGGGATCAACCTCGGTATCGCAGCCCAGACCGACCGCGGACTGGTGGTCCCGTCCGTCCGGGCGGCGGAGAAGCTGACCGCCCGGGAACTGGACGCGGAGATCCGCCGGCTGACCGACGTCGCACGCCAGGGCAAGGCCACCCCGACTGAACTCGGCAGCGGCACCTTCACCCTGAACAACTACGGTGTGTTCGGCGTGGACGGCTCGGCGGCGATCATCAACCACCCGGAGGTGGCGATCCTCGGCGTGGGCCGGATTATCGACAAGCCCTGGGTGGTCAACGGCGAGCTGGCAGTCCGGAAAGTCACCGAGCTGACGCTAACGTTCGACCACCGGGTCTGCGACGGCGGCACCGCGGCCGGCTTCCTCCGCTTCGTGGCGGACGCCATCGAAAACCCGACCACTCTCCTCGCCGACCTCTAGCCGGTTTTCGAGGCGCAAAGTTGCTGGCGCTGCCCGAATCTGGGTAGCGCCAGCTTTTTGACGTGTCGAAATAACCGCGCCCCTTCCTTTGAACGCTCTCTCACTTGACGTCGGCTTTTCCCAAACCCTCTCTCACTTGATGTGGGTGTTACTGGAACCCTCTCTCACTCAACGTCGGTTTTTCCCACACGCTCTCGCACTCGATGCCGGGGCCCACCGCCGTGGAGAATCACAACCGCGCGGAACGTGACGGCGGACTTCCGCGGTACGGTGATCGACCGGCTACCAGGCCCCGATTCCCAACAGGAATGGAGTGTCTGGCGCACGGTTCCCAACTCGGTGTGGTCACATTTCTGGGGTCAGCTGTCCTTCAGCCGCCGCCCCTCGGGAAGGCCAATTGATGACCGTAGTCAACCGTCGGCTTCGCGTACGGTGATCGCCAGCTTGTCTGGTCCCTTGTCGTCGTAGTTGAGGGCACTGATGGTCACGCTGTACTCGCCGACGATTCCGGATGCCTCGCACTGGGCATGCTCAGAGCTCATATCTGGTGGATTTCGGCTGAGACATAGTCCTTCCACCGGGAAGTCGAACCCGGCCTCGGCCACGAGTGCCTGCAAGGTCTTCGGGGTGAACTGGATGTCGGTTTCCCACCTCCTTGTCGCGACCAGACAGGTGTCGCTGATCGGCCAGCAGTAAAGGCTCTCGCCCACGAAATGCGTGTACGTCTCCTCCCAGTGGTCTTGGACCACGGCAGCCTCAAACTCGTTGGTGATGCCGTTAACGGCATCGTTCTGCCGGCCCAGGTAGCCGTCCTCCAGCCACAGCGAGAGGACAAGTGCGGCAGCCATGCCAACAGCCAAGCCGCCTGCAAACTTGAACGACTTGCGGGACCGAAGATTCTGCTCCGAGTCATCGAGCAGGACATGGCCCAACAGCACGAGCGCGATGAACAACAACGCAGCGGACAGCCAGATGGAAAGCAGAAGCGCCGAGTTGTATAGACCCTCCTGTTGATAGGCCTGCTCCGCGACCCCGTACGCATTAAACAGCACGAACAGCCCGATGATGACAGCGAGCGGCCACGCCAGGATGCGGAGAATTATCGCGACGTAACGGCGCGCCTTGGGCTTCACGCGGGCCCGAGCGCTGTCAGGCCTGCTCCGGTGCCCGCCAGCGCCAGGATCAGCGTGCCGCGGGGTGTGTCTTCACCCGGCTGAAGCCGAAGAGGCATGCCGCCTCCCCGGGGATGCCGTTTGCATACTTCGCGTTGCACCTCACTCAGCCAGCCACTATGTCCTTCCATGTGTTCTGCTTATCACGAGGATGAGGTTTCGCTCGTACGTCTCCGCCCCTATCTTTTTGGGTTGTGAGCCCTGTGGCGGAGGGCGACGTGCCGCCCCGGCAAGAGTCATTTTTCTGCCAAACTTGCCAAAACGATTCTTCAATCCAGGATGAGCTCCACGCTAGGGCCGGCAGACGCGAACCGTCAATAGCAAAAACTCTTCAAAGTGACGCTTGACACGTGCATGAGAGCGGCCCTAACGTAAGTGCCAAGTCGTTTTGGCAAAACGATTTTTCACCCCGATCATTCTCATCCTTTCCGTTCGAGAGAAAGTGAGTCGACAGCGATGTCCACTCGTAAATACATCAGCAGGCTCGCCATCGGCGGCATCTGCACCGCCGTCGCACTGGCCGCCTCCGCCTGCGGCGCAGGGGCCCCTGCCAGCACTTCAGGAACCGCCGGCACCAACACAGTCAACGTTTTGGTGGAAGCCGGCGGCCACGCCGAGCTGACCGGCGTTGCCGAACAGTGCAAGAAGGACGCCGGCGTCGACGTGAACTTCGTGGAACTGCCCTACGACGGCATGTTCAACCGGCTCTCCAGCGAATTTTCCTCCGGCAACGTCTCCTTCGACGTGGCGGCCCTGGACTCCGTTTGGCTCCCCAGCTTCAAGGACGCGCTCCAGCCCATTGACGAGATCTTCACGGACGAGGCCAAAAAGGACATCTTCCCGGCCCTGGTCAAGGAAGCAAACGTGGACGGCCACTTCATCGGCCTGCCCGCGTGGACCAACGCCGAGATCATCCTCTACCGCAAGGACCTGTTCGAGGACGCCAAGAACAAGGCGGACTTCCAGGCCAAGTACGGTTACGAACTGGCGGCACCCACAACCTGGAAGCAGTACCAGGACATCTCCGAATTCTTCACCAAGGACGGCATGTACGGCACGGACGTCAAGGGCGGGGTGGAAACCGAATGGCTGGCCCACGTCCTGCAGGCCGGCTCGCCCATGGTCCTGGACGGCGACAAGGTTGTCATCGACAACGCGGCCCACAAGGAAGCGCTGGACTTCTACGTCAGCCTCACCAAGTCCGCACCGTCGGGCGCCGCACAGGTGGACTGGGCCGCCGCGCAAAACCTCTTCAACCAGGGCCAGACCGCCATGACCCGCTTCTGGGCCCACGCCTACCGGCAGATCCCCAAGGACTCCCCGGTGGCGGGGAAGGTGGGAACCGCCCCCATGATCGCGGGCTCGGCCGGCATCGGCGGCGTCCCCGGCCCCTGGTACCTCACGGTTCCCAAGGCCACCAAGAACACCGAGGCCGCCAAGAAGTTCGTCCAGTGCGCCTACGACCACAACAGCCTGGGCGTCGAATCCAGCCTTGGCCTGGCCTCCCGCATCTCCGCCTTCGAGAAGTACCAGGACAAGGAAGGCTACGAGAGCTTCGGGCCGCTGATCGAAACCCTCAACGGCGAGGCCACCGCCACCCGCCCGGCCACCGAGAAGTGGCAGCAGATCGTGGACACCGTCCTGGTACCCATGCTGCAGAAGGCCGTGGCCGGCGGTGACTCCGCAACGCTGCTCGCAGACGCCAAGAAGCAGATCGAGGACCTCCTCAAGTAAGACCCCCGCGGCCGGCACCTGACAACCGGTGCCGGCCGCGGCCCCAACCAGCGGAAGAGAAAACCGTGCGCATCTCCGATCGCCGCTTCGCATTGTTCCTGATGACACCAGCGGCGCTGTTCCTGGCAGTATTCGTGGCCTTCCCGCTGTTCCGCCTGGTGGCGGACAGCTTCTTCAAAATCTCCCCGATCGCCGGCGGCCCCCGCGACTTTGTGGGCCTGGACAACTACTTCAGGGCCTTCGCCTCCGAGGCCTTCACCGGCGCCGGCTGGCGGACCCTGGCCTACACCCTGGTGGTGGTCACGCTCGAGTTCGCCCTTGGCCTTGGCATGGCCCTGCTGTTCACCATGCTGGGCCGCAGCTCCCAGATCTGGCGGACCGTGTTCATGTACCCGCTGATGATCGCCCCCATCGTGGCTGGCCTGCTGTGGAAGTTCCTGATGATCGACAACTTCGGCCTCATCGGGACCCTCCTGCACCAGGCGGGCATCCTCTCCAACCCCAACCAGATCGGCTGGCTCTCGGACCCGAACATCGTGCTCTATTCCGTTGCCATCCCGGACATCTGGCTGACCACCTCCTTCATGTGCCTGGTGCTCTTCGCCGGGCTGCAGAACATCCCGGGGGACCTCATCGAGGCCGCGCGGCTTGACGGTGCGAGGGCCCCGGCCATGCTGTTCCGGATCATCCTCCCGCTGCTCCGGCCCGTGATCGCCGTGGCCCTGGTAGTGCGCGGCATCGATGCCGCCCGGGCCTTTGACACCATCCTGATCCAAACCAATGGCGGCCCGCAGTCCGCCTCGGAAACCATGAGCCTGCTGATCTACCGCACCATGATCCGCTTCGGCGATCCCGGCCTGGCAAGCGCCATGGGCACCATCTACCTGCTGGCCATGCTCGCCGTCGCGTTCTTCGCGGTGGCCACCATCTGGCGGCCAGGAAAGGACACCTGATGCGCGTCGCAGAAAAGACAACGTACGACGGCGGGACCCCGCCCAAGGCGGTCGCGGCACCTTCCGCACCTTCCGCCGTCGTCCGTCCCCGCCGGCGCCGCGGCGTCAACCGGGAAGGCCTGGAAGCAGGCCGGCGCGGCACCCGGACCCTGCTGTGGATCCTGCTCGCCGCGGCCATGGTGCTGTACGGATTCCCGTTCCTGTACCTGCTGTTGACGTCCTTCAAGACGCCGATCGACACCATCGCGGTGCCGCCCACCATCCTTCCCCGGGAATGGACGCTGGAAAACTACACCAACGCGCTGGGCCGGAACGGGGTCCTGGCCTCCTTCATCAACAGCATCCAGACGGCCATCATCAGCACCGTGCTGTCCCTGGTCCTGGCGGTACCCGCCGCTTACGGCATCACCCGGTACAAAACCCTCAGCGGCAGGATCTTCATCATGGCCGCCCTGGTGACCCGCATGGTGCCCCCGGTGGCGATCGGCATTCCGCTGGCCTCGATGATGGGCGCAGTCGGCCTGTCCGATACACCCATCGCCCTGTCCATCGCGCACACCACCATCTCGCTGCCGCTCTCCATCTGGCTGATGGCCAGCTTCTTCGAAGCGGTGCCGAAAGACCTGGAGGAAGCTGCCACCGTGGACGGCTGCAGCCGGCTCGGAGCCCTGTGGCGGGTGGTGATCCCGGTGGTTTCCGGCGGCATCGCCGTCACCGCGATCTTCGCCTTCCTGGCCTCCTGGAACGAGTTCCTGTTCGCGCTCCTGATGACGGCCATCCGCTCCCAAACAACGCCCGTGGTGATCGCCAACTTCCAGACGCAGTTCGGCCTGGACTGGGGATCGATGACCGCGCTGGCCGCCGTGTACTCCATCCCGGTCATCCTCCTTACCCTGCTCCTGCAGCGCAAGATCGTGGCCGGCATGACCCTCGGCGCCGTCAAGGGCTGACCCACCACCAACGGAACGAAGAAGATGAGCAACAGGAACATCGGCATCAAGGACGTGGCTGTGGCCGCCGGCGTCTCGGTAACAACTGTGTCCCACGTCCTGAACCAGGTTGCCTACGCCCGGGTCAGCCCCGAAACCAGGGACAAGGTCCGGTCCGCTGCCGAGGAGCTGGGTTATGGCCCCAACCGCTTGGCCCAGGCCCTGCGCACGCAGCGGACCGGGATGCTGGGGCTGGTGAGCGAGGATATCGCCACCACGCCGCACGCAGGCCGGATCATCCTCGGCGCGGACGAGGCCGCAAAAGCCCGGGGCTACAACCTCATGATCATCAACACTTCAGGTTCGGCCAGCCTCGACTCCCGGCAGGCCGACGTCGAGGCCCTCCTGGAACGCCGCGTGGACGGCATCCTCTACGCCACCATGTACCACCGCAACGTGGAACTGCCGGCCAACCTAGCCAGCCTGCCCTCCGTCCTGGTGGACTCGGTGGCCACCGGGGGAAAGATCACAGCCGTGATCCCGGATGAGGAAGGCGGTGCGCGGGCGGCCGTGGGCGCACTCCTCGAAGCGGGCCATACCCGGGTGGGCTTCCTCAACAACACTGATGACGTCCCCGCAACCCGCCAGCGGCTTCAGGCCTTCCGGGCGGCGCTGACGGAAGCAGGGCTCGACGGCGATGCGGCACCTGTGGAGTCCGAGGTCTCCGAGGTGGACGGCGGCTACGCGGCGGCCAGGCGAATCCTGTCACGCCCCGACCGGCCCACCGGCCTGTTCTGCTACAACGACCGGATGGCCATGGGAGCGTACCGTGCCGCGGCCGAGCTGGGGCTCAGCATCCCTGGCGACCTCTCAGTAGTGGGCTTCGATGACCAGGAACTGATTGCGGCCAACCTCTACCCGGGCCTCACCACCGTGGCCCTGCCCCACTACGAAATGGGTGTTTGGGCCACCGACCACCTGATAGATGCCGTGGAGGGGAAGACCGATCTTGCCCTCATGGCACTCCACCCGACCATCCTGGGCTGCCCCCTGGTAAGCCGCGATTCCATCGCGGCTCCCCGGCGCTAGGCCGCCAGTCCCTTCGACTTCCCAAAAGGAACGCCATACATGTCCAGCTGCCTTGACGCCGCAATCCCGGAAACCACCCCGCTTGTGACCTCCCGGTTCCGGCCTGCCATCCATTTCACGGCAAGGGATACCTGGCTTAACGATCCCAACGGCCTGGTGTACTACGGCGGCCTGTACCACCTCTTCTTCCAGAACAACCCGTACGGCAGCGTCTGGGGGAACATGTCCTGGGGCCACGCCACCTCCCGCGACCTGCTGCACTGGACGGAACACCCTGTTGCCATTGCCTGCGACGAGGAAGAGGACATTTTCTCCGGGAGCGTGGTGGTGGACCACGGCAACACCACCGGTTTGGGTACCCCGGACGCACCTGCACTGGTAGCCATCTACACCAGCGCCTACAAGGCCGCGTCCGAACACAACGGGACGCAGGCCCAGTCCCTGGCCTACAGCACGGACGGAGGAATGACGTGGCGGAAGTACCGCGGAAACCCCGTCCTTACCAGGAACTCCGCGCACTTCCGTGATCCCAAAGTCTTCCGCTACGACGGGGAGCAGGGCGTTTGCTGGGTCATGGTCGCCGTGGAAGCACAGCATCAAAAAGTGGTCATCTACCGTTCCGATGACCTCAAATCCTGGGAGTTCCTCAGCGAGTTTGGCCCGGCCAACGCTGACGCCGGCGAGTGGGAGTGCCCGGACCTCTTTCCCCTGGCGGTGGACGGGGACCAGGAGGACATCAAATGGGTGCTGATCGTCAACGTTAACCCCGGGGCGGTGGCCGGCGGCTCCGGCGGCCAATACTTCGTGGGGAATTTCGACGGCGTCCGCTTCGTTCCGGACGGCTGCTCCCTCCCGGTGCCGGGAGGCATCAGCGCCCTGGGCGACTCTGCTGCAGCCGCTGCGGCGTTGCAGCAATGCCTGTGGCTGGACTGGGGACGCGACTGCTATGCCTCGGTGTCCTTCAGCAACGTCCCGGACGGCCGGTGCATCATCATGGGCTGGATGAACAACTGGGACTACGCCAACCAGCTGCCCACCGCCCCCTGGCGGTCCTCGATGACCCTGGCCCGCGAACTGCGCCTCACCACGGTCAACGGCTCCTCCCGCCTGGTCCAGCAACCGGTCCTTCCCCCTGTCCGCGCGGAAGAAGCTGTTCCCGCGGTGAACGGGCACATGCACTCAGGCGCCTTTGACCTGCGGGATTCAGTGTTCCGGCTGCCTGATGCGGTACCCGGCAGCGCCCAGGTCATCGAGGCGGAGATCCTGCCCGGAAGCGCCGAATCTGTGTCCTTCCACCTGTTCGGGAATGACGACGGCAGCGCCGGCACCCTGCTGACCTACAACGCCGCCGCCAACCAGCTCGTCCTGGACCGCCGGCTGTCAGGAAACACGGGTTTCCACGAGAAGTTTCCCTCCGCGGAGGCAGCCCCGCTGGTCCTGGAGGACGGCGCACTCAAGCTGCAGATCGTCGTCGACCACTGCTCGGTGGAGGTGTTCGCGCAGGGCGGCAAGGTGGTCCTGACCGACCTTGTTTTCCCTGACCGGGGACAGACGGAGAACCGCCTGACGGTCACAGGCGGGCAGGCAACCGTCCGGACGCTCACCGTCACGGCACTCAACTAAGCATTCTCCGGATCCAGAGGAAGGCCCACCATGCCAGCAGTCCAGCAAACCGACCAGGACCACACAGCGCGCTTTGACGTGGTTGTTGTCGGTGAAGCCCTCGTGGACATCGTCGTCTCGCCGCGGGGCACCGTGGAGCACCCGGGCGGGTCACCCGCCAACGTTGCCTACGGGCTCGGGCGGCTGGGTCTGGACACCGGACTGTTGACCTCGATCGGCAACGACCACTATGCCGCCCTCATCGAGGACCACCTGCGGAGCGCCGGTGTGACTCTTCTCCCTGGTTCCTGCCACCAGGGCGGAACCGCCACGGCAACCGCGGTCCTGGCGTCCGACGGTTCAGCACAGTACGACTTCGACGTCCGGTGGGACCTCCCGCGGATCGCTCCGGCGACCCTGCCCAAAATCCTGCACACCGGCTCGATAGCTACGTTCCTGGCACCGGGAGCGGCAGTTGTGAGGGAGCTTTTGGAGCAGTCACACCAGCGGTGCGTGGTCACCTACGATCCCAACATCCGCCCTTCACTGCTCGGCAGTCACCTCGAGGCGAAAACCGTCTTCGAGGAACTGGTGCCGTTCACCGACGTGGTGAAACTCAGCGACGAGGACGCCGGGTGGCTCTATCCACGTCTGTCCCTGGAAGACACCGCACGGCGTATCCTCGGACTCGGGCCGCGGCTGGTCGCCGTCACCAGGGGAGCGGAGGGATCTCTGCTCGCAACCCGGGACGCGCGCGTGGACGTCCCCTCCGTCCCGTCAGTCGTGGCGGACACCATCGGCGCAGGCGACTCGTACATGTCCGCGCTGATCTACGGGCTCCTCATGCGTGGAGCAGAAGGGCTGGCACCATCAGTGCTCGAATCGCTGGGACGGATGGCAGCCAAGGCAGCGGCCATCACAGTACGCCGCCCGGGCGCCCACCCGCCAACATCAGAGGAACTGCAGGCTGACCTGCCGGAACACCAGCCGGTGGCCCTGTAAATCCTGATACCAGGCTGAAGAACCACAACATCAAGGGAAGAAAGCATGCCAAGCAACAACTACTACGACGTGACGGCATGGCCCGTCGGCAACCCGTTCAAGGACGTCGGCGAAGTCATCAACAGCATCATCGCCGACATCAAGGAGCGGCAGTCCGCCACCGACGTAAACGACGGCGGCAAGCCTGGTGCAGTGATCTACCTTCCGCCGGGGGACTACCACCTCCGCACCCAGGTGGTGATCGACATCAGCTTCCTCCGGATCCAGGGATCGGGGCACGGCTTCACGTCATCAAGCATCCGCTTCAACGTTCCCGAAGACGAATGGCCGGACCTGCATGAGCTGTGGCCCGGGGGGAGCCGCGTCATCGTTGACCTTCCCGCCGGCGGGGGCGGATCGGACTCCACAGGGGCCGCCTTCTACGTGGAGCGGAGCGGGAGCCCGCGGATCAGCTCCGTGGAATTCTCCAACTTCTGCATCGACGGGCTGCATTTCACCCCGGACGGCTCCGGAATGCCCGCGGAGAACACCTACGTCAACGGCAAAACCGGCATCTACGTCGCCAGCGCCAATGACTCCTTCCGCGTGAACGGCATGGGGTTCATCTACCTCGAGAACGCCCTCACCATCCACAACGCGGACGCACTGTCCATCCACGACAACTTCGTCGCCGAATGCGGAAGCTGCATCGAGCTGCGCGGGTGGGGACAGGCATCAAAAATCACGGACAACCTGATTGGGGCAGGCTTCAAGGGACATTCGATTTACGCCGAAAACCATGGCGGCCTCCTGATCACCGCAAACAACATTTTCCCCCGCGGTGCCAGCAGCATCCATTTCAACGGCGTCACACGATCAAGCATCACCAACAACCGCTTGCATTCCTTCTACCCAGGGATGGTGGTTCTGGAGGGCAACAGTTCGGAAAACCTGGTGGCCACGAACCACTTCCTGCGTGACCATGAGCCCTGGACGCCGTTCCTGGGCGTTGACAATGGCCTGGACGACCTGCACGGGCTTCTCCGCATCAGCGGCAACAACAACTCTGTTATCGGCAACCATTTTTCCGAGGTCATCGATTCACAGAGCATCCGTCCGGCGGGCGCGGCGCCTGTCATCATCCGGGTGACGGCGGGTACCGGCAACTTCGTCTCCAACAACAACGTGGTGGCGATGGACGTCGACTCCAAGGCAAGCGACTCCTGCTTCGAGTCCCAGGTGGACGCCCTGCTGGCCACCGCAGCTACGGAGGGCCTGGCCGTTACTACCGTGATGGTCGATCCAGGTTCAGCCCGGAATACGATTCTTGATTCGGGAAGTGATGCCCAGATTGTGGCAGACAGGGCAGTAAACGCCTTCAGGCCCACACCCACGGTAGGTTTCTAAAAGGCAGGCGAACTTGTGGCACGGTACGCGAACTGCCGTCACCGACCATAAGGACGTGGGAGACAGATGAGCAACAAGAACATCGGCATCAAGGATGTGGCCCGGGCGGCCGGGGTGTCCGTGACCACTGTCTCCCACGTCCTCAATGACGTCAGTTACGCCCGGGTCAGTCCCGAAACCAAGGAGAAGGTCAGGGCGGTTGCCGAAGAGCTCGGCTACGGACCCAACCGGCTGGCCCAGGCCTTGCGGACACAGCGCACGGGCATGCTGGGGCTGCTGAGCGAGGACATTGCCACCACGCCGCACGCCGGCCGGATCATCCTGGGCGCGGACGAGGCTGCCAAGCGGCGCGGCTACAACCTCATGATCCTCAACACGTCCGCTTCCGCCAGCCTGGAGTCCCGGACGGCCGACGTCGAGGCCCTGCTCGAGCGCAGGGTGGACGGCGTCCTCTACGCCACCATGTACCACCGCAACGTGGAGCTGCCCGCCAATTTGGACAGCGTTCCGTCAGTCCTGGTGGACTCCGTGTCCACCAGCGGAAATGTCTGCGCGGTGATTCCGGACGAGGAGGGCGGCGCCCGGACTGCCGTGGCTGCCCTGCTGGATGCCGGCCACAGCCGGATCGGTTTCCTGAACAACACCGATGACGTCCCGGCAACCCGACTTCGCCTTCAGGGCTTCCGGAAGACACTGGACGAGGCAGGGCTCGACGGCGGAAGTGCGCCGGTGGAGTCTGCGCCGTCCGAGGTGCACGGCGGCTATGAGGCGGCCCTCCGGATGCTTGGCCGCAGCGACCGGCCCACGGCCCTGTTCTGCTACAACGACCGGATGGCCATGGGCGCCTACCGAGCGGCCGCTGAACTGGGGCTGGCCATCCCGAAGGAGCTTTCCATCGTGGGCTTCGATGACCAGCAACTCATCGCCGCTAATCTCCACCCGGGCCTGACCACCGTGGCCCTTCCGCACTACGAGATGGGTGCCTGGGCAACAGAGCAGCTCATCGACGCCATCGAGGGCAAAAACGAGCTTTCCCGCCTAGCGCTCAGCCCGACCATCCTTGACTGCCCGCTGGTAGTCCGCGATTCCATCGCAGCCCCCGGAGCCTAACCCCCACCCCGACGCTCTCTCACTTAACGTCGGCCTTTTTCACACCCTCTCTCACTTAACGTCGGTTTTTCCCAAACCCTCTATCAGTAGGACCGTGTCAGGCGGCCAGCCGCTGCGCCAGGGAACCGGGCCAGGTAGCGCAGCACCGGGAAGGCCAGGAGGGACAGGAAGAATCCCCTCGCCTTCACGATTCCGAGGCGTGGATGGAAGTCTGTTTCCGGGAAAGTGATGGACTACTTCCGGTCGATCGGCTCCGCGCACTTTGGGCGGAATCCCGGAGCTTGCCTAGTGGTGCCCCCGAGGTGATGACTCACGGTGATCTTATTCCCGGCAATCTCCGATCACTCGATCTTGTCGCCGCATGGCACATGCTCGACGAAAAGCACGCTCGGGAAGACCACCTTGGCGCGCATCCTCAGTGACCCAGTAGTCTCGGCGCTTATCTCCGATAGCCCCGGTGTCCGTTAGCCGATCGTCTTACGGCGAGTGAATTCCTGCGTGCTTGCTTAGGGCAGGGCCCAGGTCGCTCCGTTAGACCAAAAGCTTTTGCTTTTCAAGACAGCAATCATGAGGATTTTCCTGTTTAAGAACTCGAACAGGAAAGGCTCGTTCAGTCCGGACAAAGATGATCCGTGTCGATGTCCTGGTCAGTGCAGTCGGGTCAGGTTAGTTCTTCCATGAGCCGGGCGAGGATGTCATTCATGGCGAGCAGGCCGACGAGCTGATTGCCTTCGACCACGATGAGCCGGCTAAGGTGATAGCGGCTCATCAGGGCCGCTGCCTGACGGACGGACAGGTCCTCGTTGACGGTGATTGCGGGAATCGTGGCTGCGTCGTAGACGTTCAGGAGGTCCACATCTCCGTCCTGGGCAACGACAGTGTCCAGGAGTTCTCTGTAGCTCAGCATGCCGTAGGCGTCATGGGCGTGCTGGCGCTCCACCACCAGGCTCTTCACCTGGCGCTCCTTCATCATCGACAGCGCCTCCCGCAGGGTGCTGTAAGGGGAGATCGTGACGACCTCGGGGACCATGACATCTTTGACGGTCAGCATCTTTTTCCTCCTTGTTAGGTCCGGACAGGTTCAGGCGCCCTCGCGGCGTAGGTGCTCCTCGAACCTGACCACCTGGCGCATGTCGATCCCGGTCAGGTGCTCAATTGGGATCGCGAAGGCCAGGCCCCGGGATTCGGCCCCTCTGACCAGTATTTGGTGCAGTTCCTTCAGAATGGGGGCAGTCAGGTGGGTGCCGACGACCATCAACAGGACTGATTGCGTGCCTTCGAAGGTGAGCCCGAAAAATGTCTTCCTGGCTTCGCCTCCGATGCCCTTGCCCGGCAGGATGGTCACACCCGTGGCCCCGGCCCGCTGCGCATGTTCAATGACCCTCTCTTCAAGCTCATCGGGGGCGATCACGATGACTGCTGTGAATTTCATGCCGGTTTGCTCCTTAGAACGGGGACTCTCTCCATCACCATGGCGTACACCATGACGGCGATGACAGGGAAGATGGAGGCGTAGGCGATCAAACCAAACCCGTCGATCAGTACGTCCCTGCCCTCCACGGCGGCAGCAAGGCCGATTCCGAGTGCGGTTACTATCGGCACGGTCACCTCCGACGTTGTCACACCGCCCAGGTCGAAGGCCAGCGCAATGATGTATTTCGGGGCGAAGAACATCAGCACGATCGCGATGGCGTAGGCGGCCATGATGAAGTAGTGGAACGGGCCACCCACCAATATCCGGTAGGCACCGAAGCCGATCCCCAGGCCCACCCCAACGGCGACAATGACCCGGACGGCGAACGCGTTGATCTTGCCCGGTGACGCGTCCTGCGCCTGTTCCCCGATGGCCACCAAGGCAGGTTCGGCCATGGTGACCGCGAAACCGATCAGCAGCGCGAAGAGCAGTATCAGGGCAGGGGCTCCCTGCTCGATCAGCTGCTCCGCCATCAGGGTGCCGAGCGGGAACAGCCCGAGCTTGAGTCCGACCACGAAGGCATACAGTCCCACCAGGACCATGATGAAGCCGGTCACGACCCGCAGGGGATGGGGCAGCCTGCGCCCGAGAGCGACCCATTGAAAGAACAAGACGACGGCCACGATAGGAAGGACTTCCCGGATCATTGACGCGAGTCCAAGAATCATGCCAACCACCCAGTCCGTTGCACCCTCCCCGCCGTCAGTCACCGGCGGCGCCGGCGGCCCGGCGGAGCCGAAGGTGTAGACCCAGATACCGTAGAGCTGTACCCCGATCATGGGCACCATTACGCACAGCGCGACCAGCCCAAAGCCGTCCGTGAGCAGGCTGCGTCCCCTGATGGAATTGGCTAGCCCGAGACCGATCGCCGTGATCAGCGGGACACTGACGATGTTGGTGGTGACGCCGCCCGAATCGTAGGCAAGGCCAACGATCTCCGGCGGGGCGATATAGGTCAGCCCCAGCGCTATCGCGTAGCCTGCGATCAACAACTTGTATACGGCCCAGCCCCGAAGAACACGCAAGATGCCCAAGATCAGGACCAGACCCACCGACACCGCGATGACGAAACGCAGCACCAGTGCGTTGATCCGGCCAGCGCTGACCAACTGGGCCTGCTCCGCGACAGCGATCACCGCCGGCTCCGCGACGGAGGCAGCGAAGCCAATCGCAAATCCAAAGGGCAGCAACAGCCCCAGTGCCCCGCTCCGAACAAACTGATTCGCCAGGTTCTTACCGACCGGAAAGATACTCAGATCCAGGCCGTACAGGAACAGGGCAATGCCTGCAGCCACGATCAGAAGACCCGCCACCAGCTCCAGGGGGCCATCGGGCATGGAACGGAATACCAGCAGCTGGAACACCAGAACGACGACCACGATCGGTAGAAGGTTCTTGAGCGCCTTGAGGAATTCGCCGGCGAATCGACTGAGGTGCTCCATCGGGTCCTTTCCTGAAAAGATCCTGCGGGTACCTCGCCTATCAGCTCGCCGCTCCAGTCCAGGCGCCGCTATCAACTACGGCTCCAGCGGGAATCGACGACATGCGAATGACGGGGAAGGATGGCCCCGGGTCCACGATCGTCATTTCCCGCTCCCTGCCAGCCGGGCGACCCGGCGTTCAAGTTCAGCGATCCGATCGGTGAGCGGCTGGCTGTGCAGGAGTTCGGCGACCTGATCGGCCTCGTCTTCCTCGAGCACGATTCTTGCCACGACCCGGTCGGGCTCGGCCGAGTCGTAAACAAAGATTTCACGCCTGCCCGGACGGTCCGCAAGAATGCGGAATTGCTGGCCACCGCGGGTCTGGCAGTCGTGCAGCGAGCCAGCGCCGGGCACGGTGGAGTGGGTGGTCTCCATGGGCCCCTCCGTTCCCTAGGTTCTTTAGGGTGGATCCAGTCTCCCCCCGTGATAAGTGAGGTGCCATTGGGTCTGACACCCATTTCGGAATGACATGGGTGTGTGATTCCGCGGCCCGTGGGTGCGGGCCCTCATGGACAAAGGACGCAGGCCGCGTAAGGCTAGTCGGATGCGGACTCCGCTCGAAACCAGGGCCGCCGGCGCGACAGTCGGCCTGCCCCCGAAGGGACCGGCGCAGTTGCTGTTCTGGCGACTGTTCATCATCAACGGGTTGCTCTTTGCGGTTGGCACTCTCGTGTTGGCCCTGTCCCCGGCGACGGTGTCATCACCCGTCCTGCTGACCGAGGTGCCGGTCCTGATCATCGGACTGGCTCTCATCCTCGGCGCGAATGCCGCCCTGGTGCGGGCAAGTCTCGCACCGCTTGACGCACTGACGACTGTGATGCGCCGGGTGGGCCTGCTACGGCGCGGCGGCGACCGGGCAACCACTGAAGCCGGTAACGGCGACCTCGGGCACTTCATCCGCACCTTCAACGACATGCTGGATCGGCTCGAAGCGGAAACCAGCGCGAGCAGCGCCCTCGCCCTGGCCGCGCAAGAGGGGGAACGCCAGCGGATCTCGCGTGAACTGCACGACCAGATCGGCCAAAGCCTGACCGTTGCGCTCCTCAGCCTCAAGCGAGTTGTCGACCGGTCTCCCGACGATTTGCGCGAAGAGAGCCTCATCGCCCAGGAAGCGGTCCGCGCAAGCCTCGAGGAGGTCCGCCAGGTCGCGCAACGTCTCCGCCCCGGCGCCCTCGCGGACCTCGGACTGCGCAGCGCCCTGACTTCGCTGGGCACCGAGTTCTCCCGCTCGAGCGGGATCCCGGTGAACTGGGAGATCGATGACGAGCTTCCCGAGCTCAGCGGGGACGTCGAGCTGGTGCTCTACCGCATTGCACAGGAGGCACTCACCAATGTCGCCCGTCATGCACACGCGACACAAGTCGATTTCGCGCTCACGTCATCCACGACCGGGCTGACCCTTCGAATTCGCGACAACGGGCAAGGCGGCGACCTCCCAGAGGGGGCAGGCATCCGCGGAATGCGCGAACGGGCACTGCTCATCGGCGCCGAGCTCACAGTCTCCTCCCGCCCGAGCGGGGGAACCGACGTCCGCCTCGTCGTTCCCGGCACCCGGCGGGAGGATGTAAATTGATGGGCGCACCCACGCGTATCCTTCTCGCCGACGACCACGCCCTGGTCCGCCGCGGACTTCGCATGATCCTCGACGCGGAACCCGACCTCACCGTCGTCGCCGAGGCCGCAGACGGCACAGAAGCCGTCGCCGCCGCGACAGCCGGCGGAGTTGACCTCGCTATTCTCGACATCGCCATGCCACAGATGACCGGCATCCAGGCGGCACGACAAATATCCCGGAGCGCACCCGACGTGCGGATCCTCATCCTGTCGATGTACGACAACGAGCAATACTTCTTTGAATCGCTACGTGCCGGGGCCTCAGGCTATGTCCTCAAGTCCGTAGCCGACCGCGACCTGATCGAAGCGTGCCGGGCATCGATGCGCGGAGAATCGTTCCTCTACCCCGGCGCGGTCACCGCACTCATCCGCGACTACCTCGAACGCGACCGCCGCGGCGACCGGATGCCGAACAGCATCCTCACGCCCCGAGAGGAACAGATCACGAAACTCATCGCAGAAGGAAACTCCACCAAAGAAATCGCCGACGCCCTCAAGATCAGCATAAAAACCGTCGACCGCCACCGGGCTAACGTCCTGCAAAAACTCGGGCTCCGCGACCGGCTGGACCTCACGAGATTTGCGATCCGCACCGGGCTCATCGAGCCATAAGATCGCCCGACCAAAACCCAGAAACGACGGCGGCCGCGTGCCGCCGTCGTACGCGCGTTGCCAGGAAGCTATGCCGGCAGGTGGGCCAGGAACGAGAGGGACATGACCCCGTATGTTGTGGTGGCCGCTCGGGCCCTGCCGGAGAGGAATCCATAAGTGTTGCGCTCCTGCCGGTCCAGGATGAAACCTGCGTCAGCCATGGCGCCGCGGTACGAATCCGCCTGGGCGGCTCCGCCGATACAGGCCGCCCAGAGGTCGGCATCGCAGACAATCTGCGGGGTCAGCGGCCGCTCGGTGACGATATCGGCCAGTGCAAGGCGTCCGCCGGGACGCAGCACGCGCGCCGCCTCGCGGAATACAGCCGGCTTGTCGGCGGACAGGTTGATGACGCCGTTCGAGATGACGCAGTCGAAAGTGTGGTCCGGGAACGGGAGGTCCTCGATGTAGCCGCGGGTGAAAGAGGCCTGGGATATCCCCGCTTCCTGCCGGAGGCGCTCCGCCTTCTCCAACTGCTCTTCCGTCATGTCCACGCCCACCACTTTTCCGCCTGTGCCCACAGTTGCGGCTGCGGCAAACACGTCCGTCCCGGAGCCCGAGCCCAGGTCCAGCACTGCCTGACCCGGTGAGAGGGCCGCAAGTCCGAAGAAGTATCCGACGCCGGCAAAGGACTCGAGCGCCCCGGCAGGCACGCGCGCCAGCAGTTCGTCCGGGTACCCCAGCTCCCGGGCAAGTTCGCGTCCCATCCTGAAGTGGTACCTGCCCTCCGGGTGCGTGGCCACTGCCCGGTAGACGTCTTTGACCTTGGCCTCAAGCTCGGCACGCTCCACGGTCCCGGTGGTATCCATCACCATGCCCCTGGTCACCGGATGTGGAGCGTGGTTTCGACAGGAACCGGGTTCACCAGGCAGTCCCTGACGGGGGAGGTTTTCTGGACGTACCGGCAGAGGGCCTGCAGCTGTTCCTGGGTGGCGTTCGGGCTGGAGACCCTTGCCGTGGCGCGGATTGCCGTGAAGCCGGGACGTGGCCCGTCGAGGCCCAGGAATGGCCCCACATCCAGGTCCCCTTCCACGTCAAAATCCAAGGCGGTCAACTCGATTCCCTGCGCTGCGGCGTTCGCGGCGTAGCCCACGGCATAGCAGAAGCCGAGCGCCTGGAGAAGGAGTTCGACGGCGTTCGGCCCGGCGTTGCTTCCCAGGAGGACCGGAGGCTCGTCCCCCTCCAGCCGGAAGTCTTCCGTCCTGCTTTGGTCGGGCTGCCCTGCCTGGGTAAATCCGCGGATGACGCCGCTGTTGCGTGTTCCACCACGCCAGGTGCTGGTGGCCTTGAACGTGAAACTGCCCAGGGCCGGATTGGCTTTTACGGCGCCGATCGTGGCCATCAGCCCGTCCACGTCGATCCCGTTGTGCCGGGTGGTTGTCTCAGTCATCGCTGATGCTTCCTTTCTGCGGTCCGCATGCTCCACGAACACGAGATCCCCGCCGCACGGCTGGAGGCCGGCTTTCCGGAGTGGGCAGCGGCGGACTTGCCTGTCTCTAAGGGAGCCTCCTGAACGCGGAGGTGGACGACGGCGGCCGCCTGCCGCCGCCGTTATCCTCCGGATGCGGTCCTGCGCATAACCCCAATCACCTCACCCGTTTTCCGCCCGGTCGGCGTCGGCACCGTCGTCGACCCACTCGAGCAGGTCGCCCACCTGGCAGTCCAGGACCCGGCACATCGCGTCCAGGGTGCTGAAGCGGACGGCCTTGGCCCGGCCGTTCTTCAGCACCGCCACATTGGCAGGGGTAATCCCGACCCGCTCGGCAAACTCCCCAACGCTCATCTTGCGCTTGGCCAGTTCGACGTCGATCCGCACCACAATCGCCATCAGATCACCCCGTCCATGTCGGCGCGCAGCGACGTGGCCTGCCGCAACAGGTCCCGCATCACCACGATCAGCAGGACCAGCACCGCGCCGATCAGTGTAATGCCGATCAGCAGCGCAGGCGTCCCGGGGTCCCGCAGCTCAGGGGTGAAGTAGAGGTACGCGATGAAGGAGCCGGCCATGACCGCCAGCAGCAGCCATGCCGCGACGAAGGCCCACACGATCGCGTCCACCCAGCGCAGCGAGGCTGTGGTGAAGATCCGGTCGCGCTGGACCAGGGTCAGCAGCCGCCAGATGCAGACGATGACAACCTGCAGGCACAGGGCTTCGAATTCGAAGAACAGCAGCAGCGGCCATCGCCAGGGATCCATTCGCGGCCCCTCCTCGGTTGTGAAGAGAAATTCGCCGGGGAAGGACATCACCTGCGCCACCAGCAGCCCGAGGAACACCATTACCAGCAGAACCCGCAAGGGAAGGACCAATCGACTTACGATAGACATGCCCTTACTTTGAAGGTTTATCTATCGAAAGTCAATTGCCCATTTGCGTGTCGCCTGGGCAGTCTGCGGCCGGGGACGGCAGGAAGGTGACCTGCACGGCGGCAGCCGCGTGCCGCCGTCGTACGCCCGGCCTCCCGGGAACTCCAAGGCCCGCTGGGTAGAATCGACGCCTAGACGAACGCACACTGCTTTGCCGGAGGTACGGAGAAACAATGTCGGAATGGCTCGAAGTCGGCGCGGATAACTATGTGCTGGTCACCGAAGGATCGCTGCTGAACACCGGACTGGTGGTGGGATCCGAGCGGGCCATGGTGATCGATACCGGCTGCGGCCCCCGCCAGGGCCGGGAGATCCTGGACGCGGTGCGGGAGAAGACCCAGCTGCCGCTCGTCGTCGTCAACACCCACGCGCACTACGACCACTTCTTCGGCAACGCGGTGTTCGCCGAAGCCGGCGTCACCGAATTCTGGGCGCACCAGAACTGCGCCCGGGAAATCGAGGAGCGCGGGGACCTGCAGCGCCGCTTCGTGGGAACACTGGAACCGGAGATGTCCACAGGGGAGGGCGAGAACGTGGAGCTCGTGGTCCCCAACGCCATAGTCAAGGACCAGCCCGTCCTGGTGGACCTGGGCGGGCTGACCGCCACGCTGTTCTACCTGGGCCGCGGCCACACCGACGGCGACCTGCTGGTGGGCACCCCCACCACCCTTTACGTGGGCGACCTCGTGGAGCAGGGCGCACACCCGTCCTTCGAGGACTCGTACCCGGAGGAGTGGGCGGACGCGCTCCGGCACATCTCGGCGCTGCGGCACCGGTACGAGTTCCTGATCCCCGGCCACGGCAAGCCGTGCAGCGACCAGTTCGTCAAGACCATGGCGAACACCATGACCACCGCGGTCCGGCAGGCCCGCCAGTCCATCCGTGACACCCCCAGCGACGCCACCAAGGCCATCCCCGTCCTGCCCTACGGGCCGGAACAGTCGCGCTGGTTCATCAAGCGGCTGCAGGAGACCCGCCGCGAGCACTAGGCACCGCGAGCACTAGGCACACAGTCCCGCCAGCCGCAGGGGAGCGGACGACGGCGGGCGCGGGCCGCCGTCGCCCGCCCACCCGTCCCAGTGGTCAGGTTTAGTAAAACGAGTAGGCATTACGCGGGCGCCGGCGCCGGGGGCCGCATAGGTTCGATGCATGGCAGAAGTCATCAGTCGCAAGCACGGGCGCCGCAGGATGCCCACCGGACCCAAACGCGGCATCCAGCCCTACGTGATCGTCAACGTTGTCCTGGTGGTTGGCCTGGTCATTGCCGCCCTCGCACTGACGCTCTAGGCAGGCGGTTGCGGCAGCAGCCGGAACAGGGCCCAGGAAGTTCCCAGCCCGCTGCGCCTAATATGTTCCTCATGAAGTCCGCCCAGGAGGCCTCCTCCGCTGCCTTGGTGATCAACGCCGGGGCGCGCCGGGGAGCAGCCGCACCCAGCCTTGTGGTGGACACGCTGCAGCGGGCCGGCCTGCCCGTCTCGGCTGTGCACCAGGTGCTGTCCGGTGCCGAGCTCGCCGGAACCCTGGACCGGGTGGCCGCCGACGGGCACGACCTCGTGGTGGTGGGCGGCGGGGACGGGACGGTCTCCTGCGCGGCCGGCCGGTTTGCCGGGACCGGAACCGTGCTGGGCGTCCTTCCGCTGGGGACCGCCAACGACCTTGCCCGCACGCTGGAGATCCCGAACGATCTTGCCGGGGCCTGCGCGGCCCTCGCCGGCGGCAAGGTGGTGGACATCGACCTGGGCCGGGCGAACGGCCAGCCGTTCCTGAACGTCGCGTCCGTTGGCCTGTCGGTTGGGGTGACGGCGACGCTCAGCCCCCGGCTCAAGCGGTACCTCGGGCCGGTGGCCTACGGCGTCGCGGCCGTGCGCGCCTACGCCCGGCACAAGTCATTCCGAGCCCGCCTCGAGTTCCCGGACGGGGACCACGAAGCGCTGGAGCTTGAGGACATGCTGCAGGTGGCCGTGGGCAATGGCCGGCATTACGGCGGCGGCAACGCTGTCTCGCCGACGGCCGGGATCGATGACCACCTGCTGGACATCTACGCGATCCCCGGCGCGCCGCTCCGGGAGCACATGAGGATTGCGCGGCTGCTCAAGGACGGCAGCTTTGTGGAGCGCAGCGGCGTGTACCACCGGACCTGCCAGCGTGTCCGGCTGGTCACGGAGCCGCCCATGCCGGTAAACCTCGACGGCGAGATCGCCACCGCGACGCCCACCGACTTCTCCATCGAGCGGAACGCGGTGCATGTGGTGGTCCCGCAGGGCAGCACCAGTGCGAGGTTCGATGGCTAGGGGTTCGGTGGCCAGCAGGCAGGACTGGCTCAAATACGGCGGACTCGTGGTGCTGGCCGTGCTCGCGTTCGGGGTGGCAGCCATTGCCCTGATGGGACCCCGCAACCCGGACGGCCCGGCGCCGGTAGCTCCGGGCTCGGCGGCTTCTCCGCCGGCAAGCACTGCCCCCGCAAGCACCGCGCAGACTGGCGCTGCGCCGGCTGGCACGACGGCTGCTGCCACGGGCACCGCGTCCGTTACGCCGTCGCCCGCGCCCTCGGCTTCCGCCGGGCAGCCGGTCATTGAGCTGCCGGACCGGCCGGTCCTGCTGATTGTCGGTGACTCGTACACCGCCGGGGTCGGGGCGGACGAGCCGGATCAAGGGTGGGCATACGTGGTGGCCGCGGAGCTCGGGTACACCGCCAGCATCGACGGCGTCGGCGGCACCGGGTTCGCCTGGGGCGGCGGGGCGCAGGACGAGCAGGGCGGCGAGTATGAAGTCCGCTTGCGGAATGCCGCTGCCAACCGGTCCTTCGTGCCCAACGTCCTGATCCTCCAGGGCGGGCAGAACGATTCCCTGCTCGCCGATCCGGACGAGGTCCAGGCTGCCACGGCACAGACCATCGAGGCGGCCCGCAGGTTCTGGCCGGGCATCCAGGTGGTGGTGATGGGGCCGTCGGCACCCCAGCCCCTCGCTGAGGAGCTGCGGGAAGTGAACAACGCCGTCCGTGCCGGTGCGGCGGCTGCCGGCGCGCCCTTTATTGACGCCATCGAGGGCGGCTGGTTCACGAACGCCAACAGTCCTGCATTGGATGCCGACGGCGCCCATCCCAACACTGCCGGGCACGCTTACGTTGCAGAGAAGTTCCTGGAGTCCTGGGACCGTTTGACCGGATAGGCGGCGCGGCGAGCCCCCTCCTGCATGGGGTCCTTCGGCTCTGGCGCGCGGCCACAGCCGGGACGACCATGCATCCAAGGGGACGATGCATTCAAGGGTGGGGCACGAGCACCGCAAGGAGGACCGGAGATGCCGAGTACCGCAGGCCCTGGACCGGCGCCGTCTGCGACCGCCCGAGGGCGGCTGGTATTCCTGGACGTCCTGAGGGTCCTGATCATTTCCATGGTGATCATCCACCACGCGGCCCAGGCCTACGGGCCGAGCGGCGGGTTCTGGCCCGTGGAGGATTCCGCCACGAGTGACTGGTTCCGTCCGTTCTATACGGTGAACGCGGCAGTAGGACTTGGAATGCTGTTCCTGATCGCGGGCTACTTCACACCGGCGTCGTATGAGCGGAAAGGCCGACGGCGGTTCCTGCGGGAGCGGTGGGCGCGCATCGGGATTCCGCTGGTGGTCTTTGTGGTGGCGGTGAACATCCCGCTCGCGTACCTTGCCTCCGGGCGCCCGGATCCGGGAACGTTCATCAGCGGGCTCTACATCGGTGCCTGGCAGGGTGCCTACTTCCATCTGTGGTTCCTGGGACACCTCCTGATTTACACCGCCGTCTATGCGCTGTGGGCGGGGCGGAAGCGACCGGGTGGCAGGGCGGGAGGCCCGGCCGGCGCGGGGAAGCAGCTGCTGCCGCCGCCGGGCCTGCCGCGATCCTGGGGTTCGCGGCGGCCCTGATCCTGGTTACCTGGGTGGTGAGGTGGTGGTTTCCCGTTGACTCCTGGGTGCCGCTCTTCTTCCTGGTGCCGATGGAACCGGCGAATTTTGTCCAGTACGTGAGCCTGTTCGTGGTGGGCATCCTGGCCTACCGGAACCACTGGTTCACGCGGATGCCGAAGTCCGTTGGCCTGCCCTGGCTGGCCGCGGGCTTCCTCGCCACTGTTGCCATCTTCTCGCTCCAGGCGTTCGGCCTGTGGTTCACCCTGACGGCAACCGGAGGATTCGGCTGGCCTTCGCTGGTGCGCGTCTCCCTGGAGGCGCTGGTCTGCCTGGGGCTCTCCGCGGGGCTGGTGGTGGCATTCCGTGAGGTGTTCCACCGGAGCCGGCGGCTGCTGGCGGCGATGGCGGCGGCCAGCTACGCGGCCTACATCCTCCACGTCTACATCGTGGTGGGCCTGCAGGTCGCCGTTCTCCAGGCCGCCTGGCCCGCCGGAGGAAAATTCATCCTGGTGGCCGTGTTCGGGGTGGTCCTCTCCTTCGGCATTGGCCACCTTTCCCGCTTCGTGCCGGGACTGGGCCTGGTGCTGGGCACCCGGCAGGAACGACGCCGGCCGGCAGGAAGGGCCTCCGCGCATCCCGCCTAGGACCCGCGTCCGGGGGCACCGCATCCGGTCCCTGGCTGGCGCCAGTGTCCGTGACTGGGCAGGATGGGTTGATGGCGCCTGAACTGGACATTCCTCCCCGCTTCTACGGCCCGCTGCTCGAAACCACGGTCCGGATTGTCACGTGGAATGTCTGGGGGCGTTACGGTCCGTGGCAGGAGCGCGAGGCGGCGGTCATTGCCACGCTCACGGACGCCCGGCCGGACATTGTGGTGCTGACCGAATCCTGGACGACGGCGGAGGACAGCCAGTGCGCCAGGCTGGCGGGCCCGCTTGGGTTGCCGCACCACGCGTTCAGCGGCGTCCCGGCGCAGGAGGACGAGTCCGCCCTTTCCGGCGTCGCTGTGCTGTCACGGTGGCCCATCACCGCTCAGGCCGGGATGGACTTCGGGGCGCTGCGGGTCCAGCAGGCAACGATCGCCGGTCCGCGTGGGCCCATCACCGTGTACGGCGGGGTGATGGATGCCTGGTGGCCCGATCAGGGCCGTCAGCGCCAGGAAGCCGTGCGGGCACTCCTGGAACACCTCAAGACCTCCTGGGACGACAGGACTCCGCTGGTGGTGTGCGGGGACTTCAATGCCGATCCGGACAGCGACGAGATTCGCATGTTTACCGGCCGGGTTGCTGCGCCGGTTCCGGGCCTGTCCTTCTACGACGCGTGGGAGGCCGGCGGAACGGAGCGCGGCTGCACCTGGGCCAACACCAATCCCTGGGCCACGCAGCTGCTGTGGCCGGACCGCCGGATCGACTACGTCTTCACCGGCATGCCGCGCCGCGGGGGAGCGGGCCACCCACTGGCCGCGGAACTGCTGGGTACCCGGCCGCTGCACGGCATGTACCCCTCGGACCACTTAGCCCTGCAGGCGGACCTCCGCTACTGACAGGACGTACGACGGCGGCCGCGCGCCGCCGTCGTGCAGGCGCCCTGGGTGCCTGCACCCCAAGGCGCGGCTGCTGCCGTATCAGGTGCGGGCGTCGATGCGGTTCTGGACGATCCGGGCGAGCGTCTGGAGCACCTGCCGGTCCGAGGCGCTGAACGCCCGGGGCTGCTGGTCAATGACGCACAATGTTCCGATGTTCCAGCCGCGCGGTCCGTGGAGGGGATAGCCTGCGTAGAAGCGGATGTAGGGGTCGCCCACGACGAGCGGGTTGCTGGCGAAGCGTTCATCGGCAAGGGTGTCGTTGATGACCAGCATTGAGTCCTGCTGGACCGTCTGCGTGCAGAGCGCGATGTCACGTGGCGTTTCCTCACGGAGGGGGCCCACCACGGCCTTCAGGAACTGGGCGTCCTCGGCGATCAGCGACAGTGAAGCCGCGTCGACGCGGAAGTACTCCTTGGCGGTGGATACCACCCGGTCAAACATCTCCTCGCGGCCGGTATGGAGGAGGTGTGTCTCCCGAAGGGATCGCAGCCGCTCCATTTCACCCCTTTCCGGCGAAAGGAGAAATCTGCCCGCGGCCCCCAGGTCAGCGAGTGCATCCTCACCCGTCCGTCTTCCACTGTGCGGGCGGGACCCCGGAACGGCGAGCCCGAGGCCCTTGCCGGCGCCGTAGCCCTGTTCGAATTCGGGCAATGCCAAGGCGCCATGAAGGTAGGCCTGCAGCTCGAACTCGGAAAGCCGGGAGCGGCCAAAATAGGATGGCCAGACGTCGGCAGGGTTTATGCTGGCCACGACCATTGCCGCAAGCTCAAGGCGGCGCTCCAACTCGTCACTCATGCTTTCCACCCGGTCTGCGATGCGTTTCACCGGCCATCACGCACATACGTACTTTAGAAGCCATTTCATCAGCTTACTTACTACTTGGCGGTACGCGTAATCCCCTGACTGCAGCTGGTTTCCTACACCTCGAGGTGTAGGAAACGAAGTCGAGCTGGCGGTGGACGCGGTGCTTGCCAGGCCGGGGGCAATATGGGCTGATGCCAAGCGGTCAGGGCGGTGGAATCGGTGGCAGGCGTGCAGGGCCCAGGGGGCCGGCCGGATGGTGCACGGCAGTCCTTGCTGTTGCCCTGTCCCTGGCAGGCTGCATGCCCGGTGAGCCCGCAGCCGACGAAACCGCGCCCGTCCTGGTGACGGCGGAGCTTGAGGCCGCGGCCGGGGAAGCTGTAGAAAACGGTGCACCCGGACTGGTTTTTCACGTGCGGAACGGCGACCAGGTGGTGGCCAAGGCCGCCGGGACCCGGAACCTCGAATCCAGCGAACCGGCGGAGCCCGGGGACAAACTATGGATTTCCGGTGCCGGGGCACCGATGATGGCCGTCGCCGTCCTGAAGCTTGCCGAGAACGGCGCCCTGGGGCTGGATGACCCGGCAGCGAAGTACTTGCCCGAGTTCGCTGCCATCTTCCCCGCCTGGGAGCGGACCACAATCCGGGAACTGCTGGGCAGCCGGACCGGGCTCCCCGACTACATTCCTGCCCTGCTGGAATCCAAGGACGCCGAAGCACTGCGGACCACCGCGTTGTCGTTTGAGGAAAGGCTGAGGATCGCGGCCACGGCAGGAGGGGCGCCGGGTCCCTTGTCCCAGCCGGCATGGTCAGCCACCGACTGGGAAGTGCTGGCGTGGCTGGTGGAACGGATCCACAACCGGCCGCTCGCCGAGGTTCTGCAATCCGAAGTCTTTGAACCTGCAGGCATGGCCAGCAGCCTGCTGGCAGCGCCGGGAGCACCGCCGGAGCCCATGCTCCACGGCTATGTCCTGTCCGGTGGCAGCCGGCTGGACTTCACGCGGACGGACGCCGCAGCCGGTTCCGGCGATGCAGGCATCATCTCCACCGTTGAGGATCTCAACAGGTTCTTTGCAGCCCTCCCGGCAGGACAGTTGGTGAACGCCGAGACGTGGGAAGTAATGGTCGACGGCGATCCATATGACTTGGGCGGACTGCAGTGGACCGGCGCCATCTGTCCCGGCCAGCGCCACGTATTCATCTACGGTGGTGGCGGCGCGTACAACGTCCAGTCTGTCTCCTCGCTGGACGGCCGGCAGCAGGTTTCCGTGGGCATGGCCTTGCCGCCCGCGGAACTGGGCACGCCGGGCATCACCCCGTTGGTGGAGCGGATGCAGGAGGCCGCGGAAGCAACCGCCAAAAGCATGTGCCGGTAAGCAGGGCCCATTTCAGGCCGGTGGCGCCGTCCGCCGCCTAGTTCCAGGAAGTCCTGCTGAGTTCGTCCCGAGCCCGCTGCAGCACGTCAGGGGCTGCGTCCTGAAGATAGTGAAGCTCAGTGCTGAGCCTCGTGGCTTCCGCGCGGGCTTGCGCGAAGTGCCCAGCACGTACCAGTGACTCCAGTTCCCTGCAGCTGGCCGCTGTGTCCAGGGCACCACTCATGGATGAGGTGACCCTCAGACTGAGCAGGGCATCCAGCGCTACTTTCGCATCCTCCTGGTCAACAGCTCGGAGGATCCGCTTCAACCGGCCCGGCAGCATGCCCAGGTAATCGTCCACGAACCGGAGCGCGGCCTCGGCACTGAGATCCTCGGCGAGTTTCCTGATCGGTGCGGTGTCCAACTTCGTGCCAAAACCCACCAGGTGCACCCCGTTCCCGTAACGGGCCCAACCTCCGCGGCTCGGCCAAACCCCTCAATTGTGCTGATCCAACATCAAGAAGGGGGCGAGCTTACACTCAACGTTCCATCAATAAGGGGCGCTTTCAGCTTGGCTGGGTTTGCGCCTGCGGCTTCAAAAGCACATCGATGAACTCCGAGAGGCCGTCCGCTATATTCACGTCCTTGTCGTAGAGCCATTGCAGTTGCAGTCCGTCGGAGACGGCCACTGCCAGGCGGGCCAGATTCCTGGCGGGCAAGTCAGAGCGGATTTCTCCGGCGGACTGGCGGCGTTCGATGTCCACGGTGAGGACGCCAACCACCTCGGCGTAGCGTTCCTTGAAGTAGCTGTGCGAGTCGTGCCTAGGGTCATTTGCAGTGGCTGAAGCCACGGCGTACAAGGCAGTGAGTCCCGGTTCTTCGCGGTTCCGCTCAGCTGAGCGGACCATCACGTGCAGGGAGGCTTCCTTGTCCTCCATGGCTGCAAGGCTGCGGCGGTCCCTCTCGGCGAGCACCGCCGTCAGAAGTTCCTGCTTGCCACGGAAGTAGTGGAACAGTGTGGCTTCCTTCACGCCCACCAGCTCTGCGACCCGCTTCAAAGCGGTACCTTCGAAGCCTTCCGTGGCAAAAACATCGGTTGCAGTCTGGATGATCTGCTCGCGGCGTTCGGCTCCCTTGGCGTACTGCCCACGAGGCTTTGATGAGGTCATCATGCCAGTGTATTTCACGTACTTTTAACAAAATCTAGTAACACTCGGTTTTTGCCGTTAGGATCTTTCCTTAGACCCAACGGAGGGTCACTTTTGTCAGGAGGCAGCGTGGCCCACGAGACCACTACCGAAGAATCCGTTTCACTGCCCGTGAGCAGGACTTCTTCCAGCAGCAACACTTCAACGGTTCCCGCCCAGGGAGCACCCCCTAGAACACCGCGTGCCTATGTCATTGGCATGCCGATCGCCAGCGCGGGTTTGTGGATGGCCGTTCTGGCGCCGGCCCTGGTGGTCCTGGCCATCAAGGTTTCCGAGATCACCACTCCGGAAACCCGCGCTGGAGCACTCAGCCTGGTAGCCGGCGTTGGCGCCCTGATTGCGCTGCTGGCCAACCCGTTCTTTGGCCGGTTGAGCGACCGCACCACCTCCCGGTTCGGCATGCGGAAGCCCTGGATCATCGGCGGTTCTCTCGTGGGCATGGCCTCGCTGGTCCTGCTTGGATCAGCAACTGACGTCACGGGCGTGCTCGTAGCCTGGATTCTGGCGCAGCTGAGCTTCAATGCCGCGCTGGCAGCGCTGGTGGCGACCCTCCCGGACCAGACGGCCCCGGCAGAGCGTGGGCGCCTGTCCGGATTGATCGGAATGACCCTGCCGATCGGCCTGGTAGCCGCAGCTTACTTCGCCCAGCTCTTCGACAATGCATTCCAAATGGCGGTCGTCCCGGGTGCCGTAGGCACGGTTATCGCTATCGCCTTTGCCTTTACCTTCAAGGACCGCGTCCTCACCGGGAAGCCTGCACCGCTGAACCTGAAGGAAATCGCCGGGTCCTTCTACTTCAACCCCCGCACTTACCCAGGCTTGGGCTGGGCCTGGTTTACCAAGTTCCTGGTGTACATGGGCTACTGTGCGGGCCTGCTCTACCTGCCATACTTCTTCATCGATCACCTCGCGGTGCCTGAAGCTGAGGTTACCGGGCTGGTATTCCAAGCCACCCTTGTCAGCGCCGCGGGCACCGTGATCAGCAGCGTCGCGGGAGGATGGATTAGCGACAGGATCGGCAAGCGCAAGGGAATGGTCATCGCCTCTGCGATCATCATGATGGTGGGACTGATTGTCATTGCCACCAGCACGACCGCCGACCAGGTCCTGGTAGGCCAGGCAGTCACCGGTCTTGGGCTGGGCTGCTTCAGCGCTGTCGACGTCGCCCTTATTACGGATCTCCTGCCCAAAGACCAGAGCGAGAACGCCAAGACCTTCGGCGTCTTCAACATCGCCCAGGCACTGCCCCAGTCCCTCGTACCCGCCGTTGCACTTCCTGTGATCACCCTTGGCGGATACCCCGCACTCTTCATCAGCGGTGCTGTCGTCGGCATCATCGGCGCCGCTCTCGTCACTCGCATCAAAGGAGTCAAATAGATGAACCCCGCTCTTTCCCCGGCAGTCACGACTCCGGCCGCCGGTTCCCCCGATGCCGAAGCACGCATCCGCGAGCTCGCCGAAAGCCTCCCCCTTGAACAGCAGATCCAACTGCTGACAGGTGCCGATGTGTGGGCTACGCACGCACTTCCCTCCATCGGCCTTTCCCGCGTCGTCCTCTCCGACGGCCCCTCGGGTGTTCGGGGTGAAGACTTCGACGAACGGCACGACTCAGTTTCACTGCCGTCATCATCGGCGCTGTCCGCCACGTGGAGCGTGGACACGGCACGCCGCTACGGCCAGGTGCTGGGCCAAGAAGCCCGCCGGAAGGGCGTCCACGCAGTCTTGGGTCCCACCATCAACCTGCACCGTTCCCCGCTGGGCGGCCGGCACTTCGAATGCATGAGCGAAGACCCCCGGCTCACCGCAACACTGGCTGCGGGCTATGTGGCCGGCGTGCAGTCGATGGGCGTGGGGGCAACACCGAAGCATTACCTGGCCAACGAGGCCGAAACGGACCGTTTTACCGCCGACTCCGTCGTGGATGAGCGCCCGCTTCGCGAGCTTTACTTGGCAGCCTTCGAAGACGCCATAACCGAGGCACGCGCCTGGCTGGTGATGAGCTCCTATAACTCCATCAACGGCACTACGGCCAGCGAAAACGAACTGCTGAAGACCCCGCTGTCCACCGAATGGGGCTTTGACGGCGTCGTTGTCTCCGACTGGACAGGCGTCCGCTCCGTAAACGCCGCCAATGCACACCAGGACCTGGAGATGCCAGGTCCGGTAGGCCATTGGGGACCCAAACTGCTCTCAGCCGTTGAAGACGGGCGCGTCAGCAGGACCGCCATCCTGGAAAAAGTCAGCCGCATCCTCCGCCTCGCCGCCCGCGTCGGATCCCTCGAAGGTGTCACCCCCGCTGTGACCGAACTCCCGGCACCCCTGGATGCCGCCGCCGTCGCCCGTGAAGTGGCAGTCCGCGGCGCTGTCCTGGTCCGCAACAAGGACGGACTCCTGCCCCTGAACCCGGCAGCATTGAGCCGCGTGGCGGTGAGCGGCCACAACGCGGAAGAGGCACGCACGCAGGGCGGCGGCAGCGCCACAGTCATGCCTAAATACACAATTTCTCCCCTGGAGGGCCTGCGCCAAGCGCTCCCAGAAAGCGTCAGCCTCAGTTATGCCCGGGGAGCCAAGGTAGCCGAAGGCCTGCAGGCTTTCCCCCGTACCTCCCTCCATAACCCTGTATCCAATGTTCCGGGTATGCGGGTGACCTTCCTTGCCGAGGACGGCTCGGAAATCTCCGGGGAGGACCGGCTCGCGTCCCACCTGATCTGGTTCGGCATCGGTATCCCAGAGGGCGCTGCCGCCATCCGCATGGAAGCTGACTGGACCGCTGCTACCGCAGGCGTCCATCATCTGGGGGTCGGAACGGTGGGTCACATCCGGCTCTCCTTGCAGGGCGAAGAGGTGTTCAACGGCGAGATTGAGGATGACACCGACGTGCTCGGCGCCGCCCTCTTCGATCCTCCCAAGACCGTCCACCCAGTGGAAACCGCCGCAGGCGAAACAGTACGGATCGAGGCCGTCTACAAGCTGCCAAAAGACCAAGTCATCCCGTTCACAGCAATCCTCCTGGGCGAGGAGACCGTGGTGGAAGACCCACAGGCTGACATCGACGCGGCAGTGGAAGCGGCAAAAACCGCCGACGTGGCCATCGTTGTGGTGGGAACCAGCGCTGCCATTGAGTCCGAGGGCTTCGACCGCAAAGACCTTGATCTGCCCGGCCTGCAGAACCAACTGGTGGAAGCCGTTGCCGCGGTCAACCCGCGCACAGTCGTGGTGGTTAACTCCGGCTCTCCAGTCCTGATGCCATGGCTGGACAAGGTGGGCGCTGTCCTGCTCGGCTGGTTCGGCGGCCAGGAATTCGGCCGCGCCATCGCTGACATCCTGCTCGGAGCTGCGGAACCGGGCGGCCGCCTGCCCACCACCTGGCCCGCCGCCCTTGAGGACGTTCCAGTACTGAACACCACTCCCGTAGACGGAAAGGTGGTCTACTCCGAAGGTGTCCATGTCGGCTACCGGGCCTGGCTCAAGCAGCAGGCAGAAGGAGGCGCGGCCCCTGCGCTCCCGTTCGGCTTCGGCATGGGTTACACCACATTCGAACTGGGAACGGCCCATGCACCCCAGTCTGTAAGCGTGGGACAGGACCTCGTGGTGCATGTTCCGGTCCGCAACACCGGAAGCCGCATCGGACGCGAGACAGTGCAGGTGTACCTCGACCGCGCCGATTCCGCTGTGGAGCGCCCCGTCCGCTGGCTCGCCGGCTACGCGGGAACCCACTTGGCGCCCGGAGGCACGGAAAGCGTGGAAGTGCGGATCCCTGCACGGTCCTTTGGCCATTACGATGGCGGCTGGAAATTCGAGCAGGGCAAGTTCCGCCTGCTTGTTGGCCGCCACTCCGCCGACGCCTTCCAAACGCTGGAGGTTGAGCTGCGCTAATACCGCTGGGAACAGCTCAGCCGGGCCGGATCCGATAACTTCGGGTCCGGCCCGGCCTCCTTTACGGCGCCCCCGATGGCTGCTTGCCATGCAACCAACGCTGGCCCACGGCTACGCATGCTGTGGCTGGGCGATGCCAAGGGGCAGGTCAACATGGACCCGGAAACCGGAATCTTTGGGGCCATAGGTGAGGCTGCCGCCAACGATCGCCACCCGCTCCCGCAGGCCAATCAAGCCAAAGCCATGCTGGTCCTGTTCTGGGCGGTGCCCTTTGCCGCCGTCGTCCGTGATCTCTATGGTGAGTGCGCCTGGCTGCCAGTGCAGAACCACCTCCACCTGCGCTCCGGCCCCGGCGTGCTTGGCCACGTTGGTCAAAGCTTCCTGGACGACCCGGTAGGCGGTGTGGTTGACGCTGTCCGCCAGCACCTGCGGCCGGCCCTTCACGCGCCACTCCACCGCGAAGCCGGCACCCCGAAGCGATTCAAGGAGCGGCTGGGCCATGTCGATGCGGGCCAGGGAGGACGACACCGGGTAGGAAGTGATCCCGGCGCGCAAGGCTTCCAGCAGCCTCCGCAGTTCGTCCATCGCCTGGGTCCCGGTTGCCTCAATGACCGTCAGGGCCTGTGCCGCCCGCTCAGGATCGCCCTTGATGATCTTGCGGGCTCCGGCGGCATGGAGTGTCATGACCGTTACTGCATGGGAAACGATGTCGTGCAGTTCCGAAGCGATCAGTGCATGCTCCCTTGCTATTGCCGATTCCGCCTCGGACCGGAACCTCTCCAGGGTCTGGATGCGCTGCCCGCTGCGGCCGGCCATCCTGCCCACGAGCCATGACGACAGCAAGCCGGCAGCCAGGACCAGGATCAGGTTCGGCACATCCCAGACATCGTGCATCAGGAAAATTCCGGTCCATGCAGCAAAGGCTACGGCGGCCGCGGTGACTGACCACACCGGCGGGCGGTCCGCCGCCACCGCAACCAGCGCCACTAGGACTACCAGCCATGGCGTATACAGGTCAGCCAGCATGAGGTAGGTGGTCCCGAGGGACGGGTCAAGGGGCGTACGCCAGTTCAACGCAACGAACGGGAACGACAGCTGGATCAGCAGGGCCAGCGCATACACCGACACTGGAAAGTGGTGCCGCCATGCGACCACCACGCCTGCTGCTGCCGTGTACAGGAGGACCAGCCATGGAGGTTGGGGCATATCGCCGCTGAGCCAGGCAATCATGAACATGCCAAAGTCCAGGGCGGCAGCAGTCGCCGCCGTGAGAATGTCGCTTCGGGAGGGCATGGGCAGCTGCGAGGCCTGGCCCAGGCGGGCGGGGAGAAGGCCGCTCTTTTCCTGTGACGTCATTGCCGACTCCTTGATGCCATCCGGTCAATCGGACCGGATCAGTCCCGACCTGTACGCCACCGCCACGGCCTGGGACCGGTCGGACAGGCCAAGCTTCAGCAGAATGCGGTGGACATGGGTCTTGACGGTCGTTTCGCTGAGGAACAACTTGTTCGCGATCTCCGCGTTCTTCAGGCCCACGGCCATGGCCCCGAGGACTTCACGTTCACGGGCAGTGAGGACACTGATGTCCGCGGTGGGAACGCTCTGGCCGTCTGCGGCCCGGGAGCTGAAGTGGCGCAGCAAAGACCTGGTGATGGCGGGATCCAGCCAGCCGTCACCTTTGGCCAGGGCGCGGATTGCCGTGGCGAGGGTCTGCGGTGCCGAGTTCTTTAAGAGAAAGCCTGCTGCTCCGGCCCTCATCGCCGTGGTGACGTTGTGGTCCTCGCTGAAGGTTGTCAGGATGAGGACCGCCGGGACGCCATCTCCGCCGCCCAGCCCGTCCGCGGTCAGCCGGGTGGTGGCCTCGATCCCGTCCATTACCGGCATCCGGATATCCATGACCACAACATCCGGGCGGGTGGTGCCGGCAACCGCCAGGCACTCCGCGCCGTTCGCAGCTTCGCCCACCACCTCCAGGTCCGGCTCGGCAGCCAGCAACAGCGACAGTCCCGCGCGGACCAGCCGCTCGTCGTCGGCCAGGACGACGCGCACCTTCGCCTCTCCCGGCCCGGCCCAGGCCGGTCCGTACGGTCCCGGCTCATCCTCCATGACCGAAAGTATCCTCCCTGGCCTGCCTGCTGTCAGTAAATAAAACCCCGCTGCTCCACCCGGCGGTGTACTGCGGGAAGTAGAACCGGTGGTGGACGCGGTCCGGACAAGGGCAGGGCAAGCTGGCTTCACGTCACAACGTGAAAGGAAGGCGAATCCCAGTGCCGGCGTCAGCCGTGAAAGCGCCACGAGCCGCAACGTGGCGCAGGTTGATCTCTTCGGACAGACAGGCCTGCTGGGTGGCATGCTGTCTTCTCCTCCTGCCGCAGGCAGGAGGCACATACCAAACGGCGTCCGTCCAGGACCTGCAACCAGTGGGCCGGACCGAGGTCCTGGGTGTTCCGCCACTGGAAGGGAATCCCGCCAGTGGGTGCAGTGATCCTCTGCCGCTCTCCGGGTCGCCGGAGCTGTGGCGGTTCCGCCTGCTGAACGGAGGGATCGCAGGCCATTGACCCTGCACTCCCGCAAGCAATTCCATCCACAAAGAATTTCACCCACTAGGAAGGGGAGGACAGTGAAAGATCACCCTGAAGGAACCGCCCTGAAGCGTACTCCCGGCGGTAGTCCGGCTCTGGCGGCTGCGGTAGCCGCCGGTCTGGGCGGTCTCAGCCTGACCGCATCCGGGATTCTGCAGTCCATGCAGCCGCCCGGATGCATAGCAGCGGAATGCGTTGGCCGGACATATCGCTCGGCGGGCCCCCTGGAGTCATTCCTTTTCCTGGCAGGCGTGCTCCTGATCGCCGGGGCAACCCTTGGCTTCCTGGCGCTCCTTCCAGCCCGCATGCGGATGGTGCGGATCGCCGCGGCCACAGCGGCGGCGTGCATGTTCTTTGGGGTGGCGCTGATGGGCTCGGCACTGTACTTTGCCGGCGTTGCCCTGGTCCTCGTTGCCGTCGCCGCGTACATCGTAATGGGGGTGGGCCTCGCGGTCTCCCGGACTTTGCCTGCCTGGGCAGGGGTGGTCCTGGCTGTCTCCTCGCTGCTTCTGCTCGGCGCCAACGACCAGAACGAGCGGATCCTCTTCGTTGTACCCTTCGGCCTCGCCTGGCTGGCTCTGGGCACGCTGCTGTGGTCCGCGGAACCGGCCGTGACGCCCCGCGGCCATTCATCAGTCAAACCCATCTAAGGAGCAGGCCATGCCCACCATCGAGGAAAGCATCCTCATCCACAAAACACCACAGGAAGTCTTCGACTACGTGACTGCGCCATCCAGCCCTCCGGAATGGGACACCGCCATTATCGATTACCGGCAGGACGACGTGGTTCCCCATGTGGGCAGCCGGAGCACAGGGACAACCAAGGTGCTGGGGCGCAGGATCGAGTGGACCGTGGAGGTCAGAGAATACGACCCGCCCCACCGGATCGTTTCCCGCTCCGTCCAAAGCCCGCTTCAGTTCACGGTTGCCTTCTCCACCAAAGCGCAGGAAGGCGGCACGCTCTTTACCGTCCGACTGGAGACTGAATCAGGACTCGGCGGGGTCTTCGGCAGGATCGCAGATCCGCTCGTGGCGGCCGCCTACGCCCGCTCCACCCGGGCAAACCTGGAGACCCTGGCGGAGATCCTGACCGAGCACGAAAAGTAGCAGCCGTCCCGGCCTGCGGGACCCGCGCCCGGTGCCTTAGGCAGGGACGCGCGGCCGGTGCCTGGGCGGGGTCTGGCGGAATGGGCTAGTGGGAGTGGCCGAGCGGAGACACCCAACGGAAGGCGGCGGACAGCTGGTCGCTGGGGACCGGCACGTCCTTGTGCTCAGCACACTGGACCTCGGCAACCAGCGCGCCGCCGGCGTCGTCCTTCCGATAGTGGGTCACGTGCTTGGTGTCCCTGCCGCACGTGCCGCACGGCGCCTGGTGCTGTTTAGTCCACATGGATGAATAGTACGGCTGCGGCTGTTTCGGGGAAGTAAATCCCGGCAGAGGTGTGGATATCCGCACCCCCGGGAGTGTGCGCCGGGGACTACGTTAACCGGTAACGGGGACAACCGGCAGTTCAGCGGAGGGGCAACGATCAATGGTGGAGCAAGCAGTATCCCAAGCCAAGTCACCGTTGCCGCCCCGGCTGCGCCTGGTGCGGGGGCTGGCCTGGATCATGGTGGTGGTGGCCGCAGTTTTTCTGTTCGGCATCGCCGACCTCATGACCCTGCCCGGCTGGGTTGACCAGCGCTATGTCTGGGCCGTGTCGCTCGAAGCCAGCTGGGGCAGCCTGCTGACGTTTATCGTGGCGGGTTCCTATCTCAGCATCGCCCTCAGTCCGCGCCGCCCGTGGCCGGGCGCTGTCCTGCTGGCCGTGGTTGCGGCAGCGCTGGTGGTGGGAACCGTGGCCGGCGCAGACGTGCGGCCTTTGCTGCTGGCCGCTGCGGTGGGCGTTCCCGCCGCCGTCCTCCTTTGGCTGGCGAGGGACCACGCCGGACCCTTCCCCAGGACGGTGAGGGTGAGCTGGCCGTACCTGCTGCTGGCGCTCGCGGGCCTGCCGCTGTGGCTCTCCTACGCGGTCCACGCTTTCACCATGTCCCGGCTGACGCCGAACCCGGGACACGTCACCTGGGGAATCGAGCACTGGCCCGTCCAGGGCTCGGCCGGACTGGTGCTCGCCGCCAGCGGACTGCTGCTGGCCTGGTGGGTCCCGGGCCGCCCCCTGGTACGGGTTGCGGCGAGCCTGTCCGCTGTCTACATCGGGACCGCGATGCTGGCCTATCCGGACCGCGACGGCGCCATGGACGGCCCGCTCTGGGGCACCGCCATGGTCCTGTGGGGCACGCTGCTGGCCCTTCCGCTGCCCCGGCAAGGCGGCCCCGGGCACTAAGGGTACGCAGGCCAAGCCAGGCACCAGCACAGGGGAGTTACGACGGCGGACGCGCGCCGCCGTCGTACGCTTCAGTCCCTGCCGCGCGGCTGATCAGACGGCGGCCATGCCTCCGGCCGGCATTGTTGCGGCAGCGGATTCCTTGGCAGGTAATTCACTGGCAGGCGATTCCTGGCCGGACAGGCCGGGCATGCTCCCGGGCTCCGTCCTCGGCACGTCCATTGCCCCGGTGTCCGTTGGCCCCGAGTTCATTGGCCCCGCGTCCGCTGTCCCGATGTCCGTTGCCGCTGCATCCGCTGCTTCCGCGTTCGATGTCCCGGCGTCCATCGTCCCAGCGGGCATTTCCGGTTCCGCCGGCTGCCGGTGGCCGTTGGTGGTCACGCTGTCCGCCATGGTACCGGTGGGCATCTCGACCGTCTGGGGGACGACGCCCTCGGCAGCCGTTTCCCCGCCACCTTCCCCGCCCGTGGCGGCAGCGCCGGAAGAACCGGTGGACTCTTCCGTCAGGAACGGCGTGTTCTGCCACCTGTGCCACATGGCGTTGTCCGTGCCGCGGACGAAGACCTCGAGCCGGCCGTCGGCGTTGCTGCCCACAGTGATATTCGAGGTGAGGATGCCGCCCAGGGATGCCCAGCCGGACCAGCCGCTGTTGGGCGCGGTCTGCCATTTGTGCCAGAGGGCGTTGTCGGTGCCGCGGACGAACGCTTCGAGCCGGCCGCTCGCATTCCTGCCCACGGCAATATCCGAGGTGAGGATGCCGCCCAGCGAAGCCCAGCCGGACCAGCCGCTGTTGGGCGCGGTCTGCCACTTGTGCCAGAGGGCGTTGTCCGTGCCGCGGACAAAGACCTCGAGCCGGCCGTCGGCGTTGGTGCCGGTGGTGATGTTGGACGTCAGCACGCCGCCCAGGGAAGCCCATCCGGACCAGTTGCCGTTGGGGGCGGTCTGCCATTTGTGCCAGAGGGCGTTGTCCGTGCCGCGCACGAAGAGTTCCAGCCGGCCGTCTTTGTTCCCGCCGACGGCGATCTCGGACGTGATCACGCCGCCCAGGGAGTTCCAGCCGGACCAGTTGCCGTTGGGCGTGGTCTGCCAGCGGTGCCACACGGCGCCGTCGGTGCCGCGGGCAAACACCTCGAGCCTGCCGTCCGCGTTCCGGCCCACCGCCGCCGGCCCCGTAATGGTCCCCAGCAGGGAGTTCCAGCCGGACCAGTTGCCGTTGGGTGTGGTCTGCCACCGGTGCCACAAGGCGTTGTCCGTGCCGCGGGCGAAGAATTCCAGCCTGCCGTCCTGGTTGTTGGCCACCGCAATTTCCGTGGTGATCACGCCGCCCAGGGAGTTCCAGCCGGACCAGTTGCCGTTCGGGGTGGTCTGCCAGCGGTGCCACACGGCGCCGTCGGTGCCCTTGGCAAAGGCCTCCATGCGGCCGTCCTTGTTGTTGCCCACGGCCACGTCCGAGGTGATGACACCGCCCAGGGAGTTCCAGCCGGACCATGCCTGTGGAGCGGCGGGGTAGAGTGCCCGGAAACCGTCGATGTCGTCCTGGGTGAGGGCGCGTTTGGTGAAGTTGGCGGACACGGTGGGCGCCATCACGGCGTTCGCAACGCTGGAGTGGGCAAGCCCCACGATGTGCCCGAATTCGTGCAGGGCAACGGTCTCGATGTCGAAGGCGCTGGCCACGGCACCAATGCTCCACACGTGTTCGCTGTCATCGAAGTGGACCGGCTTGGGCAGCGTGTTGGTGACCACGCTGCAGCCCGGAGGGAAGTCGGCGTGGGCCAGGACGCCGCCCACCATCGAGTGGTCCGGGTCCGCTGCCGGCCGCCACCCGATGCGGATGTCCGGGCTCGACCCGACCGCCACCTCGGTGAAGGACAGGCCGCCCAGCACCTGCCAGGTCTGGATGGCACGCCGGATGGCGTCGAATTCGGCGGCGCCGGCAACATCGTCCGTCCCGGTATCGAACGCGTAGGTCAGCGTCCGGTCCACCCACGCGCAGGCGGTGGCGAAGGCGATCCCGTCCCCGCGCATGTCCGGGAGGCCGCAGCGCGGCTGCATCATGGCTTCGCGGGTGGCGTCGTCAAACACGCCGGTGACCGGAAGGTGGAAGAACTCCTGGAAACTCCTGAGGGCCCCTTCCGTGGGGTCGTCCAGAACACCGATTTCCCTGGCGGTGGTGGCCCCCAGGTACCCGAAGCGCTCCAGGTAGCTTTGCACCTTGTTGAAGCCCGGTTTCCGTTCACCGGGGGCGGTGTTTTCGACGGCGGCGAGATAAGGGGCCGCGCGGTACAGCTCTTCAGTCATTGGATTCTCCTTTATCGGTTCTGATGCTTCGCAGGATCTGCAGGGCGACGTCCCGGGGGGCGTCAGCGGGTTGATGGACGACGGCGGTGACTCGTCCGGGAATGTTGGCGGCAATGGTGCGGGTGCCCGCCTCCTCAAACAGGACGAAGTCCGCGATATTGCTCCCCACGGCTTCCCGCCAGTGCTCGTAGCCGGGCTTGGCGGCATAGCGGGTGAGGGGATCGGCGAACGGGCTCGCATCAACGGTCAGGCGCAGGCCGGCACCTTCAAGGACGGCTGCACCGCCCTCGATGCCGAACTCATTTGAGGATGCGAGCTGGTCCGGGACATCCAGCGCCAGGCCCGCAACCTTGAGGGAATTCCACCGCTGCCCCATGACACCGTCCTTACGCGAGGGAACACGAGAACGAGTGCATCACCCAGCGCGTTACTGCGCCGTTACTGCCCGCGCGGCGGCCGGGCACCCAGCCCGCGTCCAGCTCCCGCCCAGCGCAGTTACCGAAACGTTATGTAGGCTTGATAGGTGGTTTTGAGGTCAAGCAGCGGAAATTTGCCAGCACTGGAACGGCCTGCGATGCCCGGAAACGGGCTCATCTCGGGACGCAAACATGCCTTGGACGGGCTCCGGACCGTCGCGGTGGCGGGGGTGTTTTTCTTCCATACGGCCACCGCCCTGATGCCTGGCGGATCCATCGGCGTGGACGTGTTCTTCACCCTCAGCGGGTTCGTGATCACCCTGCTCATCATGAAGGAGTACCTGGCCCAGGGGCGGCTGCGGCTGGGCGTCTTCTACGCCAACCGGCTGGCCCGGCTGTGGCCGGCACTGCTGGCGGCGTGCGCGGTGATCGTGGCCGTAGGCGCTCTTTTCCCTTGGTCCAAGTGGGCCGGGCAGGAGGGTTTTGTCCTGCCGGCCGCCGCTTACGTGATGAACCTGGCACGCTTCGGGCTGTTCGGGGAGTCGATTGCCGGTGAAACGCTCGGCCCAACCTGGACCCTGGCGGTGGAGGAGCAGTTCTACCTGGTTTGGCCGCTGCTCCTGCTGGTGCTGCTGCGGTTCTGGAAGGTCCGCACGGTTGCCTGGGCCACGGCCGGCCTGGCTGCGGCGTTCCTTTTGGAGCGGACGGTCCTGGTCCTGCTCGGGGCGCCGCTGAACCGCCTCTACAACGGGCCCGACACCCGGGCCGACGAGCTGCTCATCGGATGCGCCCTGGCCCTCCTGTTCACCACAGTCGCTGAGGGTTCCCGCTTCCTCGCCGCCCTCCAGCGCGCCGCCCGGTGGGCCGGGCCGGCCGCGGGGCTTGCCCTCCTGGCCGCCATGGTGCTGCTGAAGGAGCCGGAGACCGCCGGCCCGTGGTTCAGTGCCTTCTGGTCAGCCGGGCCCACCGTCCTTTCCCTGCTGGCGGCCGTGCTGATCGGGTCGCTCGTCCTGCAGCCGGCAGGCTTCATGGGGCGGATCTTGAGCCACCCCTGGCTGGCCCGCCCCGGCCGCGAGCTTTCCTACGCCATGTACCTGTGGCACATGCCCGTTTATCTCCTGCTCATGCCGCTCGTCCCGTCGCTGTGGCTGCGCGTAGCGCTGTCGGCGGTGCTGACCATTCTGCTGGGCTTTGCGTCCCACCGGCTGGTGGAAACGCCCGTCCGCCGCTGGGCGAACAAAAGGCTGGAGGCCGCCGTCGTCCGTCCTTGTGCCGCGCGTGCCCCGGAACGCGAGCCTGAACTGGCCGCGGCCGGACGCGGCGCCTAACCCTTTACGAGTCCTGCCGGCCACAGCACTGGCTTACGGCGGGCGCCCAGGTCCTCCACCCAGCCCACGGAGAGGATGGTGAGGCCCAGGAGCGGCCAGGCCATGAGGAACAGCAGCCACTCACTTTCCAGCAGCCAGGGGACCGACTCGCTGAGCGTGGGGTTTTCCCAGGCCAGGTCGATCAGCGGGACCGCGGCCACAAGCAGCAGGTTGTGCCAGAGGTAGATGGTGACGGCCCGGTTGTTCATGAGCGTGACGGCGCTGTCCACGATCCGCAGTGCCCGGGGCCGCTGGAGCCCGGGCTGCGCGGGCTGCGGGGTCCAGACCGGGGACAGCCGGAGCAGCACGGCGCAGAATCCCAGCGACCAGAGGGCCTGGGCCAGCGGGATGGCGTTAAGGTCCCAGCCTTCCTCGCCCAGATGGGTGGCCGCCCATTCAAAGCCAAGCGCCATGAGCCCCAGCCCCAGGAGCACAACGACGGGTAGCCGCAACCTGCGCAGGTAGCCCCCCGAGTGGGCGAAACCCAGAAGCCAGCACGAACCGAAGGTGGCAAAATCGGTCACCGTGCTGTTCGCCCACTCGGGAAGAATCACGTTTTCCAAGGTCAGTGCCGTGATCAGCACCAGGGGAGCCAGCAGCGTAGGCCAGGGGAACCGCCGGAAGGCCCTGAGCAGCAGCGGCGAGAGCAGCATGAACCAGAAATACGCCCGGATATACCAAAGGATTTCCTCGGCCTGGAAACCCCAGCTGGAGTCCACCACCAGGTCATTGGTGGCAGCGTTCTCCGGGAATGGCGGGTCGCCCAGGGGCACGAACCACAGTGCCACCTGCAGCCAGCTGACATCCTCCTCCCACGGCCGCCAGCCTGCGGTGAACAGCAGGGCCAGCACCGTCAGGGCATACACCCAGAGGGGGAACAGCAACCGCCTGGTCCTGCTCTTCAACACCCCGACGGCGGGCCGGGCCAAGGATCGGGCCATTAGCGATCCTGCCAAGGCAAACATGACGCCCATGGACGGGAACACCAGGGTCAGCCAGACGGCGCCGGAGAAACTGTGGAACGCCACCACCCGGGCCAAGGCCAGGGCTCGAAGGGTATCCAGATAGCGGTCGCGGCCTGCCGGCAGGGTGGCTGTGGCGGCTGCGGTGCCGGCCTCCGGTCCGGGCACGGCGTCCTGTCCCGGCGACATACGGTTAACGCCGGATTGATCGCCGTGGTGGGTCATCAGATTCCCTGACAATGTGGGGGATCGGGCCTGTTCCGGGTGTCAGCAGAAGGCTCCGGGATGCGGGGTGGCTGCGGATGCTGCTTGCGCGCCTTACTACCGTACGGGCGGCGAAGACAATGGTGCACGGGTAGGCCGTACCTATTAAGGAATGGCGGCTTACTTGGTTGGGCGGCCTGTGTCCCCTTGGGCGGGAACAACGGGCCGGATTTTCCTTAGCACAACCCCTTTACTGGGCGTGGGTACAGGATTAAAGTCTGTTCTTGTCAGAGTCCGGATGGGCGCCGGGGGGGCGTCCGGGAAGGGGGAGCGCATCACCGCTGATCGATACCAGAAAGACGCAAAACCACTACGATGAAAGCCCCTCCCAGGAGGGGCTTTCCCCTTGCCCGTCCTGTTCCAGCTGTCAACGAAAGGGCTTTGACATGAAAACCACCCGGACACTGCGCGCCGCCGCCACCGCGTCTGCCGCCTCCGCACTCCTGCTTGTTGCCTCTGCCGGCGCGGCAGTGGCTGACCATACCCACGTCAAGGTGGTGGGCAACGGCGGCTGCGTAATAATGGCGCAGGGCGCGGGCGAAGCCGATGTTGACCTTCCCGGGGCCGTGTTTGAAAACAATCCGCATGCCGCCGACCTTCCCCAGACAGACGGCCGTACCCATCCCCTCCACGTCCTGGTGCACCAGGGCGTTCCGGGGGAAAACAATGCGCTGTATGTTCTCGGCAGTGACGCCGAAAAGGCGGCCTGTGGCGGAAAGTACGTCAACCGGTAGGGGAGTGGGCGGATGAGTCCGCCGCCGGGGATTACTCCGCCGCCGACGGACGGAAGGTCATCCCGCCGTCGGTGGAAACAATCACTCCGTCCGGGGTGGCCGCCCACAGCCAGGGGCGGCCATCCTGGCCCTTGACGGAGGCGATGGCCATCACCTGCGCGTCGATGCGCCCCTTCCTGGTCCACGTCATGCCGGCATCCGAGGAATAGTGGACGGTGCCGTCCGGCTCCACGCCTGCTGCCTCGGCCGGGCTGGCGAACGTCGCGTACTGGATCACCGGGCCGTTTGCCACCGGGCTCCAGGTGGCACCGGCATCCGCGGACCGCTGGATTCCCTCCGGCGTGGTGGCCAGCACGGTATCACTGTCCGGATGGCCGGCGAGGGCGGCCGGTGCGAACGCCGCCGCCACGGTGTTCCAGGTCCTGCCGTCAGTGCTGGTCCTCAGGGTTCCGTCGAAGGCCACGATCCCGGATTTTGTGGCAGTAAGGGCGTGGAAATCGGATTCGCCCTGCCGCGAGAGCTGTTCCCAGGTTTTGCCGCCGTCGGACGTCCTCACCAGGCCCAGCGGGTTGGGCAGGTCCGAGCCGGGACCGGGGTGGCCGGAAGCATAAAACTCTCCCTCGGAGGCGCCGGGCGTGAAGCCCATCAGATCATTGGTGCCACCGATCTTGACGGCATGGCCGCCGGTCACATCGAACAGGCCCTCATGCGTGGCCAGCAACACCTTGCTGCTCTCACCGCTGACGGCGAGTCCATGGACGTGGGCGCTGGGAAGCCCGCCCTCCGCATGTCCTGTGGTGTCCGGGGCCGGAGGCGGGGCGGCCGTGCAGCCGGCCAGCGCGATCACCAGTGCGGCCGCGCCGGCCGCCACTGAATGGTTCCTGGTCCTGTTGGCCAAAGGGAAAGGCATCTGAAACTCCGGGGTAAGGGAAAATACGGTCACTGACTCGGGGACTTCGGCCCTTGCAGCCGATGCCGCCTGCGGAAAACACTAAGTCCTATGATGCAGGAATGTGGCGGAGGGCAGCAGTGACAAGCAACCATTCCTCCCATGTGCATTCCGTTGCCGCCACCGCCCAGACGGGCGCACTTCCTGCCAGCCGGACCATCAGTTCAAGGGTTCAGGCGGTGTGGCATACGGTGGTGGGCGCCGTGGGTGTGGTCATGGGCCTGCTGCCGCATGTCCTGCACCACGTCGGGATCCTTGCCGGAACGGCCTTGGTGGCCGGGTCTGGCGGCACGGCGCTGTTCGGTGTACTGGGGCTCGTTGCGTCCATCCCCATGCTGGTCCGGCTCCGCCGGCGCTTCGGGAGCTGGATTGCGCCGGCGGTGGGACTGGTGGTTTACGCAGCCATGTTCTCCCTGTCCGCCTTCGTCATTGGCCCTGCAGTCAGCGGTTCTGACGCGGACGTGGCCCCGGGGCCGGTTCCCACCGTGGAGCATACCGCCGGCCACACCGGCGGCCATTGATGTTTTGGGGCAAGTACGGCCTTTAGCCCCTGCTGGTGGCCAGTTCCAGAACGGACAATTAACTGGAGTCGATCCCGGCCTCCCGGTCGCTTCAGGCGGGTGGCGGGGGATGGACTGATCCAGCGGGAGCTTTTTCATGCAGACGCCAGCACCACACCTGAACGGGGGGCGGTCCCAGGCCGCGTCCATCCGAGTTTTCGTTGTCACGGGGCACGCCATGGTACGGCAGGGACTCCGGGACCTGTTCGAAACCGAAGGGATTGAGGTGGTCGGTGAAAGCGGTTCCGCAGCCGAGGCCGCGTACCGCATTCCCGCCCTGAAACCCGACGTGGCAGTCCTGGACGACATGCTGCCGGACGGTACCGGCATCGAAGTCTGCCGCGATATCCGGGCCGTCGATCCAGGCATACGGTGCCTGATCCTGGCGAGCTATGACGATGAGCAGGCTGTGCGCGGAGCGGTGCTGGCAGGGGCCTCCGGGTACGTGCTCAAGCGGATTGGGGGCACCGAACTGGTGGACGGGATCCGCCTTATTGCGGCCGGCCACTCATTGTTCAGGCCCGGCGTCAAGGACCTCGTTGCCGAAAGCCTTGGCCGCACTGCCACAGCTCCGTGGATGGACTCCCTGGCTGCCCGGGAGCAGGAGGTGCTGGTCCTCATCGCCAGGGGACTGACCAACCGGGAGGTGGGGCAGCAGATGAACCTGCCTGAGCCAGTGGTGAAAAACTACGTGTCCTCCGTGCTGGAGAAACTGGGGTTCCGGCGGCGGCCGGCGGCTCCGCGGGCTGGGCCCGGCGAAACCGCGGCTAAGGAGCCGGGACTGCCCACGTCACCCTTGTTCCCTTACCAGGAGAGCTGTCAATGACGCAGTTGCCGCCGAGCTGCGACGCCCGGTGTTTGATATTGTCCAGGCCGCTGACCCGCGAGGGGTTTTCGAAACCGCAGCCGTTGTCCCGCACCCTGAGCTCCACCCTGCCGTTCTCGGCCGCCAGCAGGACGCTGATGTCGTCCGCCCCCGAGTGCCTGGCGGCGTTGCTGACGCATTCGGAGAGCACAGGCAGTAAGTGTTCGGCGACTTCATCGGGCACCGCCTCGTCAACGGCTCCTGAAAGCTGGACGGTCGGATTGACGTCGGCATCCCGGACTGCCGTCTGGACCGTGCGCAGTACGCGGCCACTGAGGAGTTCCTGTGCGGCTTCACGGGCCCGGAGGGAGTAGATGGTGTCCCTGAGCTCCCGGATGCTGTCGTCCAGTTCGCGGGTGACGCTGGTGATCCGGTCGTGGGCAGCCGGATCCATTGTGTAGCGGCGCAGGCTTTGCATGCTGAGTCCTGCTGCGAACAGACGCTGGATGACCAGGTCGTGCAAATCCCTGGCAATCCGTTCCCGGTCCATGAACAGGGCGTGTTCTTCCCTGAGCCGGTTCGCCTGGAGGAGATCAAGGGTCAGGCCCATCCGGGAGGCGAACACGGCGCTGGATGCCACGTCTCCCTCCGTGTACCGGCTCGCGCCGGCCGGCCTGGCGAGGATCAATACACCGTTGCGGTTGCCGCTGCCCTTGTGCCCCAGGGCGGCCACCAGGACGGGGCCCAGTTTCGCCGACGCTTCTGGCCCCAGGACGCCGGCCGGGTCTGTCAGGGCCTGGGAGACGCCGGACTCCAGCACAGCAGCCACTATTTTCGACGCCGGCAGTTCCTCACCGCCGGGCAGCGACTGTGCGCCCACCGACGTCCGGCACCGCAGGCTGCCGTCCCCGGCGGGAGTTGCGATGAGGGACAGCACTGAATCCGAGGCGCGCAGCGCCCGTTCGGCGATGAGGTCCAGGCCTGCTGAGTCGTTCGGTTGGGACTGCGCCATCAGGCGGTCGCTGACTTCCATGCCGGCTTCCAGCCAGCCCTGGCGGCGTTTGCTGTCCTCGAACAGCCGCGCGTTCTGGATCGCGACCCCGGCCGCCGCGGCGAGGGCGACCGCAAGGTCCTCATCGTCCGCCGTGAAGTCCTGCCCGTCCTTCTTTTCCGTCAGGTACAGGTTGCCGAATACTTCGTTGCGGACCCGGACCGGCACGCCCAGGAACGTCTTCATGGGCGGGTGGTTGGGCGGGAAGCCCGCCGCCATTGGATGCTCGCCCAGGTCATGGAGCCGCAGCGGTCTGGGCTCGCGGATCAGGTGCCCCAGCACCCCATGCCCGGTGGGGAGGTCGCCGATGAAGCGGACGCCCTCATCATCAATTCCCACCGTGATGAAGTGGCTGAGCTGCTGGTCTGTGCCGATCACGCCCAGAGCGCCATAACGGGCACCTACCAGCTCGCACGCCGACTGCACTACCCGGTCCAGTACTGCCTCGAGGCTCAGGTCCTCTGTCAGGGACACTACGGCGGTGAGCAGGCCCTCCATATGCTCCTGGGTCCGGACAAGTTCATCTGCCCTGCCAACGAATTCACGCAGGAGGTCCTGGGTGCGTTGTCGTACCGGTTCACGCCACATGAGAAACTGCCTCTGTGGAATCGACAGGTGGTCCCCGGCGGTCTGCTTCGCCTGGACCGGCTTCTTGGGGCCCCGGCTCCCCTTCCTTCCATGGTACTAACCCACGGCTGTAGCGGGGCGGTCGGTGCCCCCTGATCAGCGGGTTTAGGGCATCGGGGCACCTGCGGCTGACTGCGCCATATAGACGGCAGCCTGCGTCCGCCTCTCGAAGCCGAGCTTGGCCAGCATGGCGGAGACATAGTTCTTGACGGTTTTCTCGGCAAGGAAGAGCTCCTGGCCGATCTGCCTGTTGGTCATGCCCTGGCCCACGAGGGCCAAGACCTTCCGTTCCTGAAGGCTCAGGGACTCCAATCGCGGATCCACCGGGGCTGCTTCCAACAGCCCGTTCAGGGCCCGCTCCTTCACCCCGGGCGCGAACAGCGATTCTCCCCGTGCAACCCTGCGGATTGCGCCGGCGAGATCATTGTTCCCGATCTGCTTCAGCACGTATCCGGCAGCGCCGGCCAGGACGGCCCCCTGGAGGGCTTGGTCGTCGTCGTAGCTGGTCAGGATGATGCAGCTTATGCCCGGGTCAATAGCCCGGACCTCCCGGCAGACCTCTATCCCGGTTCCGTCACCGAGCCTGCCGTCAAGGATGGCCACATCGGGGCGGAGCGCCGGGATGCGGCGGATGGCCTCCACCGCCGACCCGCTCTCGCCCGCCACCTGCATGCCCTCTGCCTCCAGGAGGTCCCGCAGTCCGTAACGGACCAACTCATGGTCATCAAGGATGAAGACACTTGGGCCCTCCGTAACTTTGGAGTTCTCGTAAACCGGCAATGTCATGTTCAAAACGCTTCCTCGTATCCCTTCGACCCACACGCAACAGCGCACCATTCTTCCACCGGGGGGAAGCCTGCCGGCAGGGACGAAAGTCCGTATTCCGCGAACGGAAACCAGGCGGCCTCCTGTCTCGCTCCCTTCCCGGCAACTTGGCCCTCTTACCGTCGCTTTCCGGGACTTTCAGCCCTATGGGCGCCCCCGCAGCGCAAGCCATTCTTGTAAAGGCACTGTCCGGGTCCTCAGCATGCGAGGCCGGACGAGCTCTCCCCGTGAAGCCCGGCTGGCACCTCTGTCCCGGGCAGGGACAAGAAGCAAAACCCCTCGTAGTTCCTCCATGGGAGGCCGCGCAAGCGCAAGGGGCAGGACTTGAAAGGATCGGCATGGGCGCCGTCATTCACGCACTATCCACCGCCTTGGCACCAGGGGCGGAAGCAGCACGCCGCAGGGCCATGCTTCTCCATCCCTCCAACTACATTCCCGCAAACCCGGAGCCGTCCCCAGCAATCGCTGCGGCAGCAGACGCGGAGGACCATGCCGCACGGTTCGAGTACCTCTACAGAGAGCTCGTAGGGCAGGGACTTCCGAAGGCCGAAGCACGGACAGAGGTAGCACGAATCGCAGCCGGGGAAGTGTGGGACGGGTTCGCCGCCCGGCTCCGCCGCTGCCGGGCCGAAGGCCGCCAGATGGACGCCAACGTCCTGGCCGTGGCGCTCACCTCGATGCAGGGCATGACCCTTCCCCTGGTCCGCCGTCCGGGGAATGTGGCTTCAGCCTGCCGGGCGGTAGCCACGGCCCGCCGGCGACTCCTGCACAACGGCGGGCTGCTGCACCGCCTCCACCGGCACGTCAATCCTGCCTTCGGGGAGGCTGATGCCACCCTGCGGTCGCTGGAGGCGTTCCTGGTTCACGAGGAAGCGAAAGCGGCCTGAAGCTTCAGGACTCGAAACGTGCCGGCGGCGGCCCGGCGGGCATTGCCTTGAGGATGTTTTCCGCGACGTTGCGGACCTTCAGGTTCCGCTGCCGGGACGCGCCGGCCAGCTTGCTGAACGCTTCCGTATAGGAGCAGCGGTTCTGGGCCATGAGCACCCCGCACGCCACATCAATGGACGTCCGGCTTTCCAGGACCGCCTTCAGGTTGTCTCCGGCCGCTCGGACGCTGCGCACCTCCAGCGCCAGCTTCAGGCTCTGCGACGCCACCGCGGCAAACCAGGTTGCCTCTGCCACCAGCTCCTGCTTCAGTTCCACCCCGCCGCCCCGGCCCAGGAACAGCAGGGCAGAGGATGCTGACCCCTCCAGCCGCAGCGGCACAGCCAGAGCCCAGCCGTACCCCGCCGCCGCCAGGCGCCGCCGGCACCCCTCCCACCGTACTGACGTGCCGCCGTCGACCCTTACAGGGCCTGCCGTTTCCACGGCCTGGGCCATGGGACCATCGTCGTAACGGTCCTCGGACGCTGCCAGGCTTGCGGCATCCGCACTGTTGCCGGTGCTGAGTAGCGCCGTGTCGCCGTGCGTCAGGACGGCGCCGCAGTCAACGCCTTGCCCGGCCGTCCCGCTGAAAGTGCGTGCGGCGGCTTCGGTGAGGCGACGCAGCGAATCAAGGTCCGACTCCATTCCGGTGATCAGGTCCAGGAGGAGTCCCGGCCTCTGCAGCCTCCCGCTACTAATCGCCGGTTGTATTGCCACGGTGCTGCTCCCGTCCACGTCCGGGCCCGCGCGCCACCGCGGCGCGGGCTTTCCCCGAATCTATGGGCCCGTAACAGGAAGCGCACGAGTAGCGGGTACTCTACTTTTCCTGCCCGCCGCCGGCACTACTTGCCTCCAGCCAGTCCAGGAACGTCTGGCGTCCGACGGCGGCACCCGCCGCCGGGACCAGCGCACCGCTGCGCATGGCTTTACCCATGGCGCCGGGCAGCACTGCTTCCACCACCTTCTTGCGGCCGCCGGTCCTGGCGAGATAGGTGCGGACCAGGTTCGCCAGCTGTTCCGTCCGCGGCCCGCCCAGGTCCTTGACGCGTCCCTTCGGTCCCGCCTCAACCGCCTTCACCAGTGCCTCTGCCACCTCCCGTGCGGCCACGGGCTGGGTGAACATCCTGGGCACGGCCACCAGCGGGCCCACTGATCCGATCTTTGCCGCCAGCGGCACGAACTCATGGAACTGGGTGGAACGGAGCAACGTCCAGGGGATGCCGCCGTGGCGGACTTCCTCCTCCTGCACCAGCTTGCCCGCATAGAGGCCGGACGTGGCGCCGTCGATTCCGACGATGGACAGGGCCACGTGGTGCTGCACGCCCGCCTGCTTTTCGGCGGCCAGCAGGTTCTGGGTGGCGTTGGTGAAGAAGTCCACCGCCTTCTTGGTGGAGTTGGTCTGGATCCCGGACACATCGATCACGGCCTCCACGCCCGTCAGCGCCTGGGACAGGCCGCGGCCATTCACCAGGTCCACGCCCTCTGCGCGGCTCAGGCTCACTGCCTCGTGCCCGCGTTCCCTGGCTACCTCCATCACGTGGCGCCCTACGGTACCGGTTCCCCCTGCAACGGCAATCCTCATGCACAAAATCCTATGCCCGCCGGTGGCGGGGAAAAGGGACCAAGGGCACGTCCTGCCACGATGGTTTGGTGGCCCCGTTCAGCTTCGATCAGCAGGATACTTCCGATGCCGGCTTTCAGTGACCGCTTGGTCCTGCACTGGGTGGCTTTTCTGCAATATCTTGCGGTTTTCCGGTTTGTGGAGGATTGTGGCAGGGAGAAAGGCCGAAACCGGCAATATGTTGCGGAAGGGGAATGATGGAGGATGTGAAGGCGATTGGAGCCAGCATCCGGCGCGCCCGCAAGGAGGCCGGCATTACCCAAGGCACACTGGCCGACCTAGTCGGCACGTCCGCCCGCACCATCCACGCCATTGAGACCGGGACGGGAAACCCGTCACTGGTCACCGTGGCCGCCGCCGCCAACGCGGTGGGACTCCACCTCCGGGCTGCCGATGACTGAGGACCTGCGGCGCCTGAAGTTCGTCCGGGGCGCAGACGTGTACAAGGCCGGCATCCTGGCCGGGCAGTTGACCAGGACGGACCGCGGGAGCGTGACCTTCCGGTACGCGCACCAGTACGTGGGGCCCGACGCGCGGCCCGTCGCCACCACGCTGCCGGTGACCACCGAGCCTGTTGAATCGCCCAGCGGGGCCCTGCCGGCTTTTTTCTCGGGCCTCCTGCCGGAAGGCCACCGGTTGACGGTCCTCAAGGATGCCGTGAAGACGAGCCTGGGGGATGAGTTGAGCCTCCTCCTGGCCGTGGGGGCGGATGTTCCCGGCGACGTGCAGGTGATCCCCGCCGGCGAACAGCTGGTGGAGCAGCGGCCGCTGGCGGACACGTCCCGCCCGGAAGAGCTGGACTTCGCCTACCTGGCCGACGCGGTGGACCCGCACGGGCTGCCCGGGGTGCAGCACAAAGCCAGCGCCTCCATGATGACCACGCCGCTTGCCCTTGCCGGCCGCCGCTACCTGCTCAAGCTGGATCCGCCCCAGTACCCGCACCTGGTCCTCAACGAAGCAGTCCACCTCACCGGAGCCAGGGCCCTGAAGATACCCGTGGCCAGGCACAGCGTGGTGACTGACAGGAACGGCTTGCCGGGGTTGCTTGTGGAGCGGTTCGACCGCACCCACGACGGCGGGCTGGTCCGGCTTGCGCTGGAGGACGGGGCGCAGGTGCTGAACCTTCCGCCGGCGTCGAAATATGCCGTCAGCTCCGAGCAGCTGGTCCTGGCGCTGGCGGGCCTGTGCAAGGCGAAGGCCGTGGCCACCAGGAACCTCTACCTGCAGTTCGTTTTCGCCTGGCTCACCGGCAACGGGGACCTGCACGCCAAGAATGCCGCCGTGCTGGCAGGACGGAGTGGAGCGTGGTCCGTGGCGCCGGTGTACGACATTCCGTGCACGCTGCTGTACGGAGACGACACCCTGGCCCTTCCCGTGGCCGGCAAGGTCAAGGGGCTCAAAAGCAGGCACTGGGAAGAGTTCGCAGCCACCATCGGGCTACCCCCGCGCGCTGCGGCCGCGGCCAATGCCCTTGCCCTGAAGGCGGCCATGGGCATCGACCTGGACGCGTTGCCCTTCAGCGGATCGCCGCTCAACGGGGCCCGCCGGGAACTGCGGTTCCGCCGGGCTCAACTGGCCTCCTGATGGCGCACTGCCCCTATGCTGGGCGGATGGAAGCCTCGCAGCCCGCCGTCGCACGGCAAATCCTCACCCTGACAGTGAACCCCGCCCTGGATGTCAGCACGTCAACCGAAGAGGTGGTGAGCGTCCATAAGCTGCGGTGCGCGGCCAGCCGGGTGGATCCCGGCGGCGGGGGAGTGAACGTTTCGCGGGTGGTCCACCGGCTCGGCGGGCGCAGCATTGCCATGTACACCGCCGGTGGTCCCGTGGGCGAAGCCTACCGCCGCCTCATCGAGGCGGAGCATCTCCCCAGCCTGGTGGTGCCCATCCAGGGCAGCACCCGGGAGAACTTCACCGTGGACGAGACCTCCACGGGCAAGCAGTACCGGTTTGTCCTGGAAGGCCCCGAACTCAGCGAGGCTGAGTGGCGCGGGTGCCTGGACCTGGTTGCCCAAGCGGTCCCGACAGGCGGATATGTAGTGGCCAGCGGGAGCCTCCCGCCCGGAGTTCCGGACGATTTCTACGCCCGCGTGGTCCGCCTGGCCCGGCAGGTCGGGGCGCACTGCATCGTGGACACGTCCGGGCCGGCACTGCGCGAGGCGCTCGCCGAAGGCGTCTTCCTGGTCAAGCCCAGCAAGCGCGAACTGGGGGAGTACCTCGGGGCGAGCCTCGGCAGTGAACAGGAAGAGGTGGAAGCTGCATCTGAACTCGTGGCGGCCGGAGCGGCCCAGTACGTTGCACTCACCCTCGGCGACGCCGGGGCTGTGCTGGCTTCAAAGTCAGGCGTCCTCCGGTTGCCGGTTCCGGCCGTCCAGGTACGCAGCACCGTGGGCGCCGGGGACAGCTTCCTGGCAGCCTTCGTGCTCCGGCTGGCACAGGGGCGGACTGCGGAGGAGGCGTTCCGTGCTGCCGTTGCGGCCGGGTCAGCTGCCGTGATGTCGCCTGCCACCGAACTCTGCCACAGGGAGGACGTGGAACGCCTGGAAGCCGGGCTTTCCGCTTCCACCCCTTAGGTTTTCCCCTACTCACCCATGGGTTACCCCAAGTAGGGGAGGCCAGGGCCTTGACGGCGCGGGCTTCGGGCTACCTATTCTGAGAGTAGTCAAGCAGTTCGGCTATCTCGGATCGCTCACGGGAGGTCGCCTTGGCTTCCATTTCCTTTAACAGTTCCCGTTTCCACGGCCCCGACCAGAAGGCCGTCCAGGAATTGTTCCGCCGCTGGCCTTTCGTGCCCTCGCGCGAACTGCACCGAATCCGGACTGCGCTGCTTCAATGCCTGGACAGCGGCCACCGGGGCAAGGAGCAGCATCTGTCCGAGCCTGCCCGCGAGTTGCTCCACCTTGTGAGGGAGGAACTGGGACGCAGGCGCGCTACCGGGCAACGGGACATGCACGACGGCGGCAGGGGGTCTCCAGGGGACTCCCACCGTTTCACGAAGACACAAGGAGGTGCTGGCTGATGGCCGGTCGCTTTGAACTTTTCACAGACTCCGGCGGCAGCTGCAGGGTGCGGCTGGTGGACGGACACGGCAGGGAACTCGCCGTCTCGGTGCCCTACAGTGACAGCCGGCATGCTGTGCAGGGAATCGATGCCCTGCGCGAGGTGGCAGGTACTGCGCTGATTGAGGACCACACCTCGGATCCCATGCGGGTCCAGGCAGGTGGGCGCAGCCGCAGTGGTGGGGGCGGCCACAGCGCCAGGAGGGCAAAATGAAGGCCGGAAAGGCTGCCTCCGGGGAATCCGCCAAGCCGGAGGAGGAACGGGACAAGGAGCCCGGGCAGGAGCGGGAACCCACCTTCCCGGCGGACCGGTGGGATGATCCTCCGGCGTCCCCGCACGCCAGCAGCTTCAACCCGGACTACTGGCCGAAGTACTGACTTTGCCGTCCGCAGCCCTCCGCAGCCTGGGCGGGGCAGGCCGTTAACCTGCGGAGGGCCCAAAGACTCTGTGGGCCCCGGCCTCCTGGCGGGAGACTGGCCGTATGTGCGCGGATGCAATGGTGCAGTTGGTGGACCTCCGGAAGAGCTTTGGCAAGACCCTTGCACTGGACGGCGTGAGCTTCACCATCGGTGACGGCGAAGTCTTCGGCTACCTTGGCCCGAACGGGGCAGGCAAGACGACGACGATCCGCGTCCTCATGGGCATGTTGCGGCCAGGCGCGGGGCGGGCCGAAATCCTGGGCCGGGACTCATGGCGGCAGTCCGTGGAGGTTCGCAAAGTTGTGGGCTACGTGCCCGGGGAGCCCGCCCTGTATGACCGGCTGACCGGCCGGGACCACGTGACGTTCTGCTCCCACCTCCGCCACCAGGACGCCTCGCAGCGTGCAATGAAGCTGGCCGACCGGCTGGACCTGGACCTGAACCGGCCCGCCAGGACTCTTTCGCGCGGGAACCGGCAGAAGCTGGCGGTGGTCCTGGCCATGATGTCCGGCCCCAGGCTGCTGGTGCTGGACGAGCCCACCAGCGGCATGGATCCGCTGGTGCAGCAGGTGTTCCACGAACTGCTCCGCGAGCACACCGCGGGCGGCGGCTCTGTCCTGCTGTCCTCCCACGTTTTGGGCGAGGTGGAACGGGTGGCGGACCGGATCGGTGTGGTGCGTGAGGGACGGCTGTTGCCCGTGGAGCGCCTGCAGGAACTCGCCGCGCGGTCCCTGCACCGGATCCGTGCAATTTTCGCGGAGGATATAGCCGCCGATGACTTCGAGAACCTGCCGGGGCTCCGCGACGTGGTGGTCAGCCGGCGGGCCCTGACCTGCAACGCGCCACAGGCGTCGCTTGACCTTTTGTTGAAACGCGTCAGCGCGCACCAGGTGGTGGACTTCGAGTGTGCGGAAGCGCCGCTGGAGGAGACGTTCCTCAGCTACTACGGTGCCAACCATGCGGAGGAGGGCAGCCGCCGTGCTTAGTAGCGTCCTCACCAAAACGCTCCGCGACCAGCGGCGCGCGCTGTTGGGCTGGTCAATCTCCGTGGCACTGCTGATCGCTATGTACGTGGCGCTGTGGCCCACGGTTCGGGACCAGCCCTCCATGGCGGACATCCTGGAGCAGATGCCGGAAGCGTTCCGCGCCCTGTTCGCCTCCGCCGGGGCGGACATGTCCACTCCCACCGGCTACGTCCAGGTAGAGCTGCTCTCCTTCATGGGCCCCACGGCAGTCCTGATGTACGCGGTTGGTGCGGGCGCCGGGGCCATCGGCGGCGAGGAGGACCGCCACACCCTGGACCTGCTCCTCTCCAATCCCGTGAGCCGGAGCCGGGTGGTCCTGGACAAATTCCTGGCCATGGCCGCGGGTACCTTCCTGATCGCGGCGGTCATGGGCCTGGCCATCGTGGCCGAAGGCACCTTGGTGGACCTCGACCTTTCCGCCGGCACGGTGGCCGCAACCATGCTGCACCTTGCATTGCTCGGCGTGGTCTTCGGCAGCCTGGCGCTGATGCTCTCAGCAGCCACCGGGCGGACCGGAATCAGCAAGGGGATTCCTGCACTCGTGGCGGTCATCGCCTACATCGTCAACGGCCTGGCCCCCTTGGTCGACTGGCTGGCCGACATCCAGGAGTTCTCCCCCTTCTACCAGTACATCGGCCACGACCCCCTGCGGAACGGAGTCGATGCCGGAAGCGTGGCAATAGCGGCCGCGACCGCCGTCGTGCTTCTTGCCCTGGCCGTCCTGGGCTTCCGGCGGCGGGACGTGGACGCCTGAAAAACAGTGTGGCCGGCGAACCCGAAGTAATCCGCAGTAGCTAACTGTCAGCATGCTTACTATTGTGGTTGTAGGGTCACCCATAAGGGGTTGACCTGCAGCGGAAGGGCCGGCGGCGGGGTGTAGTCCCTCCGTAATCCGGCAGACAGGCGGGAGGGGCATGCGAACCGGAATTGGCGGGCCGATGATGCAAGGGTGCCGCAGGGCAGGCGTGGCCGCTGCTGCCATCCTGGCACTGCTGGCCGGGGCCGGATGCGCCCCGGACGGAAAGGCTCCCGCTGATGCTGCCCAAAGCTTCCACCACGCGCTTGCTGCTTCAGACTGGGCATCGGCGTGTTCAATGCTGCTGGAGGACACGCGCCAGAAGGCCGCACAAGAGCAGCACAGCAGCTGCGAGGACCGGCTCCAGAACCTGCAACTGGCGGACGTGGAAGCAGTCACCGGGACCGAAACCTATGGCCGCAACGCCATGGTGGTATTCGACAACGACACCGTTTTCCTCACCGCGGCACGTGGCGGCTGGAAAATCACGGCAGCCGGGTGCACGCCCGAGGGCGAGGCTCCCTATACCTGCGAAGTGGGAGGCAAGTAGCCATGCGCTGGAGCTTTGTCCTGTACCTGTTGCTGATCTTCGGCGGACTGGCGTACATGGCCGTCATCGGACTGTCCCACGGATAGGAGGTCCGCAGTGAAAACCGCATTGAGGAACAACGGACTCAGCCTGTTCTTTGGGCTGATATTTCTCCTGGCCCTGCTGGGGCAGGGGCTGACCGGTCACGCCCTGTTTAACGAGGAGCAGGTGACCGGCGGGCTGGAGGAGATCAGCCTCGCCACGTACCTCACGTCATCCCAGTTCGCCGTGGACGTCTCGGAAAACTGGCAGTCCGAGTACCTGCAGTTCCTGCTCTACATCTTCGCGACCATCTGGCTGGTCCAGAAAGGGTCCCCCGAATCAAAGGAACTGGACCAGGGCGGGCTGGAATCCGACGCTGATCAATTGGTGGGCGAGCACAGCAACGCCAAGTCACCGGCCTGGGCCCGGGTCTCCGGCTGGCGGCGGACCGTTTTTTCAAATTCCCTGGGCATGACCATGGGACTGATCTTCGTGCTCTCCTGGCTGGTGCAGTCCATTTCAGGCAACAGCGCCTTCAATGAGGAGCAGCTCAGGAACTTCCAGCACCCCCTGGGCTGGACGGAGTACGTGGCCTCTCCGGACTTCTGGAACCGCACCTTCCAGAACTGGCAGTCCGAGTTCCTGGCCGTGGGGTCCATGGTTGTCCTGTCCATCTACCTGCGCCAGCGCGGCTCACCCGAATCCAAGCCGGTGGGCTCGGCGCATGACGACACCGGCACCACGGGATAGGCCCTGGACGCGCCAAGTGAACCGCTTGCGGAGATGTGAAGGGCTCCCAGCAAACTGAGGGTGCAGCTACCCGTCTATTCGGATACGGCTGCACCCGCAGCCTGTGGAAAATCAGGAAGAAAAGTTGGTGTACGGCTGGCACTCTGGCCCGAGAGTGGGCGCTTCGAGAGCCGCTGCCTGGAAGGCCTTAGGCGGCCATCAATGCTGGCGAATGCATCCTGCGACCGGCATGGGCAGCAGCAGTACGGGGTGCCAGGACGCTGATGGTGCAAGGCGCCTGCTGCGGATCGATGAGCGGCGGCAGGTGATGGGATTCGGACGAGGTATGAAGCATGTCCAGGGCTTCCTGGTCCACCCGTGCATGTGAGACATCGAGTTGCAGGTCCAGGCCCTGCTTCAAGGAGTTTGCCCGCTTCAGTACTACCAAAAGGGCATTCACGCTGTGGACGGTGACGTGCCCCTTGGCAATCACCCGTGCGCTGGCGTGGTCGAGATCTACGCGGACAACAATGTTGAGCTTGGAGTTCAAGTTGTAAAGCCTTCCCCGGCATTGGCTGCGACGCTGCAGCTTCTTGCTATGGCCTGTTTCTTAAGCCTCAACCAGAGTAGGTGCCTAATGTGATGCACGCAACATAAGGCCATTTATTACATCGACTGTTGTTCCAAATGTTCTCCGCGGCTGAGGTGTTTTGCGCGGCCCCGTTAGGGGACAGGGCAGCCGGCCCCGGGCATGCCTTGGCTAGAGTGAAGGCTGAACGGAAGGCAGGGGCCGTATGACGGAAGAAACGCAGACCGGGATGGACGGAACCATCCTGGGCGGGCGCTACCGGGTGGGCGGGGTGCTGGGCCACGGCGGAATGGGCAGCGTCTACCGGGGAACCGATCTGGTCCTGGACCGTGAGGTGGCCCTCAAGGTGTTCCGCCCTGACGTGACTGACCAGGAGGAACTGGGCAGGCAGCAGTCCGAAGCCCGGATGCTGGCAGGGCTCAACCACCCGGGCCTGGTGACGCTCTACGACACCGGCACCATGGCGGCCGGCCCGCGCGAAGTCCCATTCCTGGTCATGGAGCTGGTCAGCGGAACCGACCTCCGCCGCCACCTCGCCGGAGCGCCGCTGCCCCCTGCGGAGGTGGCCCGGCTCGGCTCCGGGCTGGCGGAGGCCCTGCACTACATCCACCAGCAGGGCGTGGTGCACCGCGACATCAAGCCCGCCAACATCCTGCTTGCCCGGTACGCGGCAGATGCCCCGATGCGCGCCAAGCTGGCGGACTTCGGCATCGCACGCATGCTCGACGGCGTCCGCGTCACCGCCACGAACATGGTTCCGGGAACAGCGGCGTACTTGAGTCCGGAGCAGGCCAGCGGCGGACAGGTGGGACCTCCAGCTGACGTCTATTCCCTGGGACTGGTGCTGCTGGAGGCCCTGACCGGGGCGGTGGCCTTCCCCGGGCCGCCGCTGGAAGCCGCAGTGGCGCGCCTTTCACGGTCCCCGCAGATCCCGGCAACGCTGGGAGAACAATGGGCAGCACTGCTTGCCGCCATGACCGCCCGGCAGCCTCAGGACCGCCCCTCGGCAGCCCAGGTGGCAGCAGCCCTTGCCGGCGCCGGTGACTGGAAGGCGGCACCCGGACATCAGGGCGGGACAAGTGCCACCGAAGCCCTTCCACAGCCCACCAGGGTCCTGGCAGCGGGAACCCCCGAAAGCGGGCTCCCTCCTGCGCCGGCAGGAGGCCAAACCCGCAGGCTGCCCGCCCTCTCCGGCAGCGAGGTCACAAACGCCACCTCATGGCAGCCGGCGCAGCCGGTAGTGGCCCCGGATATCCCCGCGCACGAGCCCTCGTCAGCCCAGCCCGCGCCCACGGCCGGCAGGGGCGCGAAGAAACGGGGAATCACCATTGGCCGCCGGGCCTGGATCCTGGCCGCGGTCGCCGTGCTGGTGGTCATCCTCGCTGCAGTCCTGCTGACCTCAACCCGCCAGCCTGCCCCCGCCCCGGTGGAAACTCCCCAGCCGGTCATTACCGGGCCGCTGGGCGAACACTTCAAGGAACTGGAAGAAAGCCTCACACCATGAACCGGAAGAATCTTGCTGCCCGGATGGGTGCCCTGGGCCTTGGCCTGGTGCTGTTTACCGCCTGTTCCGGCGCGCCTGCGCTCGATCCCGGAACGGCGGCAGAACTGCAGCAGCGGGTGTCAGCCACAAAGCAGCTCACCGCCCAGCAGGACTTCGCCGCCGCGCTCGCCGAGCTGGACCGGCTGGGCCAGGATGTGGCGGCAGCTGCCGGCAAGGGCCTGATGTCTCCGGAACGGCGGGCCAGTGCGGAAGCGGCGATCAGCAAGATCAGGGCTGAACTGGAGGCGGCCCGGGCTGCCGCGGAGCCCCAGCCCGCGCCGTCGCCGGAGCCTACAGCGGACGAGGACCGGCAGGAGCAGGACGAGGACGCCCGGAAGGACGCCGAAAAGAAGCTCGAGGAGGCCCAGAAAGAGGCCGAGAAGGAAGCCGAGAAGGCGAAAGAGAAAGGCAAGGGCAACGGGTGAGCGCCGCCGTCGGACGCGGTTTCCCGGCCTGACCCGCACAGGCAGCGAACAGCGGACTCCCTTTCCCCCGTGCCCGCCCGGGTGGATCATGTAGCCATGGGCAAGCGCGCAGGCTGCAGCCCTGGCGACGCCGATGACGCCAGGGACCCGGATCATCCGGACCTGGATCAGCCGGAGCTGGATCATCCGGACCATGTGGTGGTGTTCGTCCACGGCATGGGCCGCGCACTCAAGGGCGGCACCCTGCAGGAGTGGGCCCAGCCGCTGATGCTGAGCCTGCACGATCTTTCGCTGGACATGGTGCCGCACACCAGCCACCCGCACCTGGTGATCACCAAGGCCAACGCGGTGGGCGATGCACCGGAGGTGCTGGTCAAAGTCCTCCGCAGCGTCGCGGGCCGGCAGCCGGACTACCTCACCGTGCTCATGACCGAGGCGTCCTGGGGCAGGGACTTTGAACCGGCGTCGGCCGCGTCCACCTACTCCTGGGCGCTGCGCACCGCCCTGCGCGTCTACCTCCGCTCGGTGCAGCTGATCAAGTGGAACCTCTATCCAGGGCGGCGGCGTGCCAGCCCGGCATGGCTCGGTGCCTGGCTGCGGCAGCTGGTGCTGGCCTCGCTGGCCGCGTTTGCCGGGTTCTTCATCCTGCTGGCCGTGCTGGTGGTGCTGCTGCTGATCATCGTCCTGGCCTGGATTCCGGGCCCGGGCCGCTGGGTGGGCAAGCTCGTATCCCTGTTCGCCGATTTCCTGGGGGATCCGCAGGTGTGGAAGCGCAGGCCGTTGCAGGCGGCGGCGATGAGGCAGCGGGTGGTGGACACGCTGCAGCGCTGGGACCACGGCGCGGGCACGGAGGTGACCGTGGTGGCACACAGCCAGGGCGCGGCGATCACGGGGCAGGTCCTGTTCCAGAACCAGGCGCGCGCCACCAATTTTGTCAGCGTGGGCAGCGGCCTGGACCTGCTGGGCTACGCGCAGTGGGGCGGCGGCACGGGGGAGGACCCGGTGACGGACTGGCTGGCCAATCCCCGGCGGCCGCGCTGGATCAACGTGTGGGGAAAGTTCGACTTCGTGCCGGCCGGGCCCATCTCCACGCACGCCAACGGGCCGCTTCCCGTGTTCGGCAAGCTCTACGAGCGGGACAGCGCCGGCGACGGCGGTCCCGGCCCCGAGGAGCATCCCGTCTACAACAGGTCGGCGCTGATCTACGACCATATTGTCTACTCCAAGAACCGGGTGGAGGTGCTGGATCCGCTGGCACGGCTGATCCTGGACCCGCCGCCCGCTTCCAGCGCGCTGGCGTTCAGGGTGCTCGACGGCGACCGGCGGCTCCGTCCGCACCGCGTCATGGTGAAGAGCCTGGGGGTGACGCGGCTCCTGGCCGTCCTCACCTCGGGGCTCAGCGCTCCGGCGGCGCTTGCCTGGCTGGGGTCCCAAGGCTGGGCCCGGGACCTGGTGCAGTGCGGCCCGGCCGGGGCGGGGCAGGATCCGTGGTGGTCCTCCTGGCTGTGCTCCGGGCCTACCTACCACTGGGCGCACGTGGAGGACTGGGGCGTGCTGGCCATTACCGCGGCGGTGTTCGCCGGGGTGCTGGTGGGAATCCTCAACGGGCCGGTGTGGGGCGTGCTGCACAACCGTCTCCAACGGATCCGCAAGCCGTCCTTCCGGCAGTCCAGCGATCCCACCCGGAACCCGCCGGCCAACCCGTGGTGGTCCGTGGCGGGTTACCTGCTGATCGTCACGGCGGTGGCCGTGGTGCTGCCCTTCCTGCTGGCCTGGCCGGAGATGCCGTGGGTGGCGGTTGTGGTGCTGGTGGTTGCCCTCTGGTCGCTGTGCTTCACCCGGACCAGCATCACGGGCCTGCCGGCCCGGACAGGTGGACTGGGCGCTCAGCCCACCGCTTCGGGAAGCCTGCCGGTTAATACCGTGACCGGTGCGGAGGACCAGCGCTCACGCTCCGGCTCGTAGGAGATGACCACGGAGGTGCCGCTGTCCCGCGCCTCGTCCATGGCGAGCAGCAGCGCGTCCTCCACGTGGCGGGCGTATTCCAGCCGCTCCGCCAGCGAGCCCTGCAGGCCGGCGTCGTCAATCAGCACGTGGCCCTTGCCGTCCACGATGACCTTCAGCGAATATCCCCTGTCTTCATGAAGGGACCCCCGGGTGGACGTAATCTCGGTAACTTTGTCTGCCCGGACCAGCCCGTTGCCGAGCGTGCGGATCCACACTTCACCCATCGAATGACCTCCCCTTTGGCAGTGGGCGCGGATCAGCGCCCCTAAGCCGAACGCTACTCCTTTGCGGGGCTTTTGTGACCCCCGAATTCGCTTATTTGCGGGCCTTTTGGCACTGGCGGAGGGCCTATCAGCCGGAGGTTGCGGTCGGCCGGGTTAGGATGCTGCTTTTGGCAGATATGGTGGGCCAAGAGCCGGGGGTGCGTGTGACGTTGGAGGATGCTGTGTGGTCGAAGCTGGATACATATCTTTTCCCGCTCCCGCCAACCACCAAGTATCCCTCGGGAACCTTTGAACTGGATGTGGACTCCGGGCAGATGCGGTGGTCCACGGGGCTGTTCAGCATCCATGGGTTGGGCCAGGGTGAGGTGGTTCCCACCCTCGAGCTGCTCCTGGCGCACAAGCATCCACAGGACCGGGGCCCGTCCGGGCGTTGTGGTCCGGCCTGCTGGAAGCCGGCGGCCAAGGCGCGCTGCTGCACCGGATTATTGACGCCCACGGCAAGGAAAGGCGCGTCTTCTCGGCCATTTTCGCGCTGGCAGACCCCTCAGGACATGTGCAACGCGTCCGCGGGTTCATGGTGGACGTCACGCTGAGCCTTCGGATCGAGTCGGAGCACGCGGCCTCCCAAGCCATAGAGGGCGTGTATGCCCACAAAGCCGTCATCGAACAGGCAAAGGGCATTGTCATGACCCTCCAGGGCGTGGACCCTGAGGGTGCGTTCAAAGTCCTGGCTGTTCAAAGCCAGCACACCAACGCCAAGCTCCACGTTGTGGCAGAAGAACTGGTCAAGGCAGCGGCTGCGGGCAACGCGAAGGATGCGCTGGCCAAGTTCCGGTAGGAGCAGGTGGCGGGACCTTCGGCACTTCTAGCCGGCGGCGCCCCGGGGGGACCCTGATGGCAGGGGCAGGAGCAAACAGTTCCGGCCGTTGACTCGCTTTGGGAGCCTGCATGGCGGATAAGACGATGACCATGGCCGCGACCACCCGGGGCGGCAATATTGGTTCTGTCCTGGTTAACGCCGCCTTGCTGTGGGGCATCAACAACTGGCCGGGCTGGCAGGCGGTGCCCTTCCTGACCGACGATATGACCCGCGTGCTTGGCCTCATCAACGCTTCCCTCACCGCAGGCATCATCGCCAACCTCGTCTTCGTGGTGATCCGCAACCGGGGCGTCATGGCCCTGGGCAACCTGGTGGTCCTGGGAATCGGCCTGGCCGCCACCTTCCGCGTGTGGGAAGTGTTCCCCTTCGACTTCGGGGACAGCTGGTCCGGCTGGCCCGTGGTGGTGCGGGTGCTGCTGGTGCTCGGCATCGTGGGCTCGATCATTGGGATGGTGGTGGAAATCATCGCCCTGTTCAGGTCGCTGGCCGGGGTTGGAGAGCGGGCCCGCCAGTAGCTGTGCGGCGCTGCGTTGTGCGGCGCTGCGCACTGAGGCTGGGATTCGCTGCGCACTGAAGCCCGGATTCGCTGCGCAGTGACAGTCCCTGCGCATTGACGTCTGCCCCGGGTGCGCAGGCGGTGTTCCCCGGTGTGTCCCCGGTGCTGCTGCCCGTGTGTTCCCAAGGCGCGCACGGGAGCGGCCATAGGATAAATCTGATGACTTCCCCGGCCGACCCCCAGCCCTTCAACCTGCGCGGCATCGCGGTGGCAGCGTTCGGACCCACGCTGCTGTACGGGATCGGCACGGGGGCCATCCTGCCGGTGGTGGCCCTGACTGCCCGCGACCTCGGTGCTTCGGTGGCCGTCGCGGCGCTGATCGTGACGCTGATCGGGCTGGGATCGTGGTTCTTCAACCTGCCTGCCTCCCTGGTGACCCTCAAGTTCGGTGAGCGCTGGTCCATCGTGGGTGCTGCCGTCGCCGCCGGCCTTGCGCTCGCGGCCGCCGGGCTGACGTCCCTGGTGCCTGACGGGCTGTGGCTGCTCGCCGTGGCAATGGCCGTCGTCGGAATGTCCGGCGCAGTGTTTGGCCTGGCCCGGCAGAAGTACCTGACGGAGGCCGTGCCCGTGGAATTCCGCGCGCGGGCGCTGTCCACGCTGGGCGGCGTGAACCGCATCGGCGTCTTCATCGGCCCGTTCCTGGGCGCGGCCGTCATGCAGTTCGCGGGGATCGGCGGAGCCTACTGGGTGGGCGTGGTGGCCATGGCGGGTGCGGCGCTGCTGTCCCTCACCATCCCGGACCTGGCAGTTCCGCCAGCGCCCGACGGCGGACACAAGGGTCCCGAGCCCACGCTCCGGAGCGTCGCGGTGTCCCACGCGGGTGTCTTCCTTTCGCTGGGCGTGGGGATCCTCCTGCTTAGCGCGCTCCGCTCGTCACGCCAGGTGGTGATCCCGCTGTGGGCGGACCATCTGGGCATGGATGCCACGTCCGCTTCCCTGATCTACGGGCTGTCCGGGGCGATCGACATGCTGGTGTTCTATCCCGCCGGCAAGCTCATGGACCGCAAGGGCCGGCAGTTCGTGGCGGTTCCTTCCACGCTGCTCATGGGTATTGCGCTGCTGCTGATCCCGCTGACCGGTTCCTTCGTGGGGCTGCTGCTGGCGGCGCTGCTGATCGGGTTCGGCAACGGAATCAGTTCCGGGCTGGTGATGACGCTGGGTGCCGACTTCTCGCCGGACCGCGGCCGGGGGCAGTTCCTGGGGCTGTGGCGGTTCATGGCCGACGCCGGGTCCACGGGCGGGCCGGTCTTGTTGTCGGGGGTGACGGCCCTTGCCAGCCTGGGGGCGGGGGTCTCAGCCACGGGAGTACTGGGGTTCGCGGCGGCGGCCGTGTTCGCCGTCGTGATTCCCCGGCTGAAGCACCGCCGCAACTACTGACGGACCCTTCGGGATATCCTCGACAGATGGGTGAACGGGACGTGAGGACTCGGATCAGGGCGCTGCAGAAAGCCGTGTGGTGGGCGCAGGACTATGTCTACGCTGCGGTGTGCCAGGTCCAGGGCATGCTGTCGCGCGTGCAGCCGGGATCCTTCCACCAGGGCCACCGCAGCCCCGTGCTGATCATTCCCGGCGTGTACGAAAACTGGCAGTTCATGATGCCTCTCATCAGGGCGATCCACGACGAAGGCCATCCCGTCCACGTGGTCACGGTGCTGCAGCGGAACAAGCTGGATGTTCCGGTGGCGGCGCGGATGGTGGCGCAGCACCTTGAAGAGGCCGGGTTGCGGGACGCGGTGATTGTGGCGCACAGCAAGGGCGGGCTGATCGGGAAGTACGCCATGCTGAACCTGGACCCCGAGCACCGGATTTCCCGGATGGTCACGGTCTGCACCCCGTTCTCCGGGTCGCGCTACGCCAAGTACATGCTGCTGCCCACGCTGCGCATCTTTTCCCCCACCAACGCCCTGACGCTTGAGCTGGCCCGCGAGGAGGCCATCAACAGCCGCATCACGTCCATCTACGGGCCGTTCGATCCGCACATCCCGGAGGGCAGCATCCTTCCCGGTGCCACCAACATCGAGCTGCCCACCGCCGGGCACTTTAGGATTTTGGGTGATTCTGAGACGGCACGGATCATCGTTGACCAGCTGAACCCCGGACAGCCGTGACTCCTGGCGTGGGCGATTCCAACGCAGGGGGCTACGGCGTCGGGGACTCGCGCGCCATCCCGGACGAGCCGGACCACTCGCGTTCCAGCAGCGCGGTGGAGCGCCGGCAGAGCAGGTGGGCCACCGTCCTGGCGGTGCTGCAGCGCCTGCTGTACCTCGTGGTTACGGTGGCGGTGGGCTGGGCTGTGTGGTTCTTCCTGCTGTCCCGCCTCACCCGCGGCCCGGAGCAGGCCTGGGTGTTCCTGCCCGTCTGGCTGATCCTGGCCTACGCGCTGCTGCCGCGCATCCACAAGATCCTGAGCAGCCTCTACATCCCGGACTACTTCATCGGCCGGGCAAGGACGGGCGACGGCGTCCTGGGCGATCCCGTGAACCTCGCCGTGGTGGGGACCGGGGAGGAGCTGCGGCGGGCGATGCGTTCCGCGGGCTGGGTGGAGGCCGACGCCATCACTCCCGCCACCGCCTGGCACACGCTGACGTCCACCGTCCTGGGCCGCAGCTACCCGGCCGCCCCGGTCAGCTCGCTGTACGTGTTCGGCAACAAGCAGGACCTGGCCTTCCAGCGGGAGATCGACGGAAACCCGCGCAAGCGCCACCATGTCCGGTTCTGGAAGTGCCCGCCTGGATGGATGCTGCCCGGCGGACTCTCGGTGGACTGGGTGGGCGCAGGCACCTACGACCGCAGCGTGGGACTGTCCCTGTTCACCTTCCAGATCACCCACAAGATCGCTGACCGCACGGATGAGGAGCGCGATTTCATCATCGGCACCCTGCGCGCTGCCGACGCCGTTGAATCCGTGCACATCATCCTGAACTACTCCAGCGGCTACCACCACCGCAACGGCGGCGGCGACGCCATTCGCACAGACGGGCACCTGCCGATCATCGACCTCTACGAGCCGGGCAGGCCCGGGAATCCGGCTAGTACGCACTGAACACGTTGCTGGTGGCCGGCTCAAGGGTGCCGCTGCTGGCGGTCAGCGTGCAGCCTGTTCCTTTTCCTGCGATTTCGAGGGCAGGAAATGCCACGGAACCGGCGGTTGCCACCGGCTGGACGCCCTTGATGCTGCAGTGGGAGGCGAGCGTGACCTGCGCGAGGGCATCTGTCTGGTTGCCGAAGGCGTCCAGGACGTGGACGGTGACGGCCGGGGTGATGGGCTTGTTCTTTTCAACGTCGGGGCCGATTGCATCGAAGCGAAGCCTGGCTGGGGCGGCTGCCGTGATGGTCGCGGAGATGCCGGCCGGTGCCGCCAGGCCGGGTGCCGCGAGGGCTATGGCTGCAGTGCCGGCCTTGGTGTCACCGTAGAAGAACGACGCCGATGCCGAACCGGCAGGGATGGTCACCGCGGTCACGGCTGGACCGTTGGCCGTGGCGGCGAAGATGCCCGTTGCGCCGGAGCTGGTGGAAAGGCTTACCGGGATGCTTCCTGCGGTGACGGGGTTTCCGTAGGCGTCCTGGCGTTCCACCGTGACGGGGCCCAGCAGGGCGGACGCTGAGGCGCTGCCGGCAAGGGTGGTGCCTGCGGTAATGACGAGCTTGGTGGCCGCCGCCGGGAGCACAGTGAAGCTGCTGGTGGTGGCATCAGGGTACCCGGGGCTGGACGCCGTCAGCGTGTAGCCCGCACCGGCCTTGGTGATGGAGAGGTTGCTGAAGGTGGCCATCCCCGACGCGTCGGTTGTGGCCGTGGTGGTTCCGGCCAGCGTTCCGCCTGCGGGATTCGCGCCGAGTCCGAGGTTGACCCGTACTCCTGCCTCGGGAACGTCGGTGCCGGAGACCGTCCGGAGCTGGACCCTAAAGGAAACAAGGGGTGAACCCGCTGTCACAGTTGCGGGGGGCTGGGGGCTGAGGGCCAGTTTGCGGACGCTGGACACCGCCACGGCCGCGCTCGCGGCGCCCGCAGATTTCCAGGAGCGGTAGACGGCGGTGACCAAGTACCGGTGCGTGCCGTCCGGCACCGCGGTGTCCGTACACGTGGTGCCCGGGACAGGTGCAGCAGGGCTGGATCCACAGGCCGGGAAGGCAGCTGTCCCCGTCAGGCGCGTGACGTAGTAACCGGTGGGTGCCACATTCCCGGGCGAAGGGGTCCAGCCCACCACCACGTTGGAGTCGCTGGCCGCCGGCACCGTCACGTTGGTGGGTGGAAGGAGGGTGGCGACTGCCGCCGTCGTATGTCCAACCCCTCGCGCCTGCCAGGACGCCGCGGCAGGCGGGGCGCCCAGCAAAGCACCTGCAACCACGGCCAGGAAGAACGCAACGGGCTGCAGGGCCCGGTGGTACGCCGCCAGCTCCCGCCGACGCCGGGGGCTGGCTTCGGGGGAGCTGGCGGGGGTGTGCATGGGACCTTCCGGAGGTGGGCTGCGGGAGCAGTCAGGCGGATAGCTTCACCATTGGGCCAGGAAGCTGGCGGTGGTTGACAGGAGCGTGAGCCCCTGTGCTCTTCAGTTGGCGGAGAAGTAGAGGGGAACCTGGGCGTTCTTGCAGCCGTCCTGGCTGACGCCGGCCAGGTTGAGCATCTGCAGGGTCACGGTCCCGGTGGCCGTTTCCCCGGGGGCGAGTTCGGCGGCAGTAAAGGTAGGGGTACCCACCAGGAAATCGTCCTTGGAGCATCCGGCGGCGAGGCTCCATGCCGTGCCGTCGCTGTTGGCCACTTCCACTGCCACATTGCTGACCTTCTGGACACCCGCGCCGGCCGGATTGGTGACTTTGAAGGTGAACGTCTGGCTGGGGCCGCCGGGCGAAAGAGCTTCGCCTTCCACGGCTGTCTTCTCGATGGTGAAGCTCTTGGAGGTGCCCGCGGCAGCGGTGGTGCTGCCTGTGCCCGTGGCGGACCAGTAGGCGAAAGCGGCGCCGCCGCCGATGGCGATGAGTGCGGCGGTGGTTCCGATAATGCGTTTTTTACGTCCGGCAATCTTGGCCATGTCATTCCCCTGACAAATTGGTGCGGTGTACGCAGAGACCTTTGGAGCCGTGAGCGGCTCTGATGGGGAAAGCTTCTCCGCGGAGGCTCAAAGTACACCCACGTAATTCCTCAAGTTTCGTGCAAGACTGCCTGTATTTCCGCAGGTCAGACGCCTAAGAGGGTGCCATGACGATTTAGCTGGCGGCCGCGTCCAGCCCTCGCAGCATCCGGTCCAGGTCGGCGCTGGCGGTAATACCCCCGGGGGTATACGATAGCAAACGTAACCACCGACAGGACCAGACGCCTGAGGAGGCACCATGAGCTACACGCACACCATAACCGTTCCGCTTGCCTGGGATGAAGCGTTGCAGCGCACCCGGGACGCGCTGGCCGAGCAGGGCTTCGGCATCCTCTCCGAGATCAATGTCCGCGCAACGTTCGAAGCCAAGCTGGGGGCTGAGGCTGCAGATTCCATTGGGGATTACGTGATCCTGGGCGCCTGCAATCCCGCACTGGCGAGCCGTGCCCTCGCCGCGGAGCCCGCCCTTGGCGCGCTGCTGCCGTGCAACGTGGTGGTCCGCCGCGGCGCCGGGGCCGGCGAAACCACCGTCGAGGCCATTGATCCGCAGACCATGGTGCAGCTCACTGCCAACCCCGCGGTCAAGGAAGTGGCGGACGACGCCGACACGCGCCTCCGCGCTGCCCTCGCCAGCCTTGACGGCAGCATCGGTCCGGGGGCCTGAGGGGGCGCCATGCCAGGCGACGGCTACCAGGGGGATTCCTTGCCGGAGCGCGGGCCTGCTGAGCTTCAGCACCCCCGCTTCGCGCGCGCCTTTGCCCAGGCCGTGGAGGGCATTGACCGCCGCGGCGGAGCGGGGCACCGGCGGGAACTGCTCGCGGGCCTGCACGGGTCCGTGGTTGAAATCGGTGCGGGCGAAGGCTCCAGCTTCACCTACTACCCGCCCTCGGTCACCCACGTGCTGGCCCTTGAGCCGGACGACTACCTCCGCAGCATAGCGGCGGCCAAAGCCGCCGCTGCACCGGTGCCGGTGACGGTGGTTGCCGCCCCCGGCGAACATATTCCGGCGGCGGACGGCAGTGCAGACGCCGTGGTAGCCAGCCTGGTCCTGTGCAGCGTCGGCGAGCAGGCGCCCGTCCTGGCCGAGATCCGGCGGGTCCTGCGCCCGGGTGGGATTCTCGCCTTCTACGAACACGTCCGCTCCGACAACCGGCTTTTTGCCGCGGTGGAGGACCTGCTGACCCCCGTGTGGCAGCGGCTCGCCGGCGGCTGCCACCCCAACCGGGACACCGTGCGGGCAATCGAGGACGCGGGATTCGCGCCCGTCAAGAGCCGGCGCTTCAATTTCGCCGTCAACGCACTGTCGCCGCCCGCCGCGCACGTCCTGGGCACGGCCGTCAGCCCCGGCCCCCGGAAGGCAGGCTAAAGCGGCCAGCCGCCGGCATTCGCTCCGTTAACGCAGAAGAGTCCCGGCGCCGCCATGGGGGGTAAGGCGACGCCGGGACGCTCGGGGGAGCGCGGCATCCTGTGCAGGGGGACGCCGCGCCCGCCGTTCGAACAGCCATCGGGAGACGGCCGGTGGATGGCAGGTACCTGGCGGCGCCCACTTCAAAACGCCGCCAGGGGATTGGGGGGCTTCGAAACGAAGATCCTGCCGGCCGTTTCGCTTGCCTTGTTATGCCACCGCCCGTTTCCCGATACCCGCAACTATCCAGCGGCAATATCAAAAAAGGCACCTGAATCGGCTCAAGGTTCAGTCAAAGTTTGGGGACTTCGCGGCCGGCCAGGAGGGTGACCAACAAGATACGTGATTTTGACGTGGACGAAACATTTGGGCCCTTGCCGTCTCATATCCTTAAGTGCAGGAAAAATTCAGCTGGAGGGACACCTTGGAAACCACCGACGCCGCCGTGAAGCCCATCATTGGACTCACCACCTACCTGGAGCATGCAGGGACGGACGGTTGCGGTACGGTCAGCGCGGCGTTCCTCCCCGAAACCTACCTGGCCCCCGTCATCGCTGCGGGCGGCGTTCCCACGCTTCTTCCGCCGCAGCCCGTGGTCCCCGGAGTCATCGAACACCTGGTGAGCCGGCTGGACGGGCTGGTGATCCCCGGCGGCTGGGATGTGGATCCCGCGCTGTACGGGCAGGAAGCCCACCCCGAGACGGACAAGCCCCGCCCTGAACGCGACGCCTGGGAACAGGCCCTCATCCGTGAGGCGATCCGGCAGGACGTTCCGCTCCTGTGCATCTGCCGGGGCGAACAGCTCCTGAATGTCACCCTGGGCGGCACCCTGCACCAGCACCTGCCCGAGGTGGTCGGCACGGGCCACTACCAGCTGGGCGGGTACGAGTTCAACAAGATCCAGGTGGAGGTCCGCCAGGGTTCGCGCCTGGAGCAGCTGATCGGAGCCAGCCCGGAACCGGTTCCCGTGTCCCACCACCAGGCCGTGGACAGGCTGGGGGAGGGCCTGATCGCTGCCGCCTGGAGCGAAGACCAGGTGGTGGAGGCCATTGAGCACCCCGGCAGCACCTTTGCCCTGGGCATCCAGTGGCACCCTGAGGAACTTCCGGAGGACTTCGGGCTCTTCCGCGGCTTCGTCGAAGCAGCCCGCGCCAAGCTGCTGACCCGCCTGTGGCAGGCCACGCCGCCGTCGGCCGCTCCCGCCCACGCCGCCGCCCCAGCCATGGCTGCCTCCGCGGTCCCCGCCACGGAACTTGAGGCTGGGCCCGGCGCCTTCTGACAGCACCATTCGACCTGAAACGCCTCCTCCCGCCCCGGCCGGAGGGGGCGTTTTCCGTGCTGCCCGCCGCAGTTCTGCTTGCGAACATGAAATAAGCATGCTTACTATGTTTGGGTAACCGAGGTTAAGCCAAAGCCCCGCGGATTTACCGAGGAGCAACGTGGCTAACCAACACCACAGCAGTTTCCCGCATGCACGCTGGGGCCGATGCGCGAAATCGCCGGAACATGCGGGTTCACGATGATACGCCGGGTAGGTGTCGAAGAAGAGTTCCTGATCGTCGACAACGCCAGCGGACACGCGGTGGCGCTGGGCGAGGTGCTGGACCGCCTGAGTGACGACGACGGCCTCAGCAGCGAAATGAAGCAGGAGCAGATCGAGGCCTGCACCCTTCCCCGGATAAGCCTGGAGGAGCTGGCGCAGGACATCATTGCGCGGCGGGTAAGCGCGGATTCCGCCGCGCGGGCCGTGGGAGCACGGTCCGTGGCCCTTGCCACGTCACCCTTCCCGGTGCAGTCCACGGCCGCGCCCGGAACCCGCATCGAGCAGATGATGCAGAAGTTCGGCGTCACCGCCGTCGAGCAATTGACCTGCGGGTGCCATGTCCATGTGGAGGTGGAGTCGGACGAGGAAGGCGTCGCCATCCTGGACCGGATCCGCATCTGGCTCCCGGTGCTGATGGCGTTGACCTCCAATTCCCCCTTCAGCAACGGCGTGGACACCGGCTACGCGAGCTTCCGCTCGCAGGCATGGAACAGGTGGCCCACCGCGGGACCCAGCGACATCTTCGGCTCAGCCCACGGCTACCACACGCACATCCAGGAGATGCTCAATTCCGGAGTGCCCCTGGACCTGGCGCAGATCTACCTGGACGCCAGGCTCAGCCACCACCATCCAACCGTGGAGATCCGGGTGGCGGACGTCTGCCTTTTCGCCGACGACGCCGTCCTCCTTGCCGCCCTGGTACGCGGCCTGGCGGAAACAGCGGCACGGCAGTGGCGGGCGGGCGCACCGCCGGTCGCCGTCCCAACCGTGCAGCTCCGGCTGGCCTCCTGGCAAGCGGGCCGCTACGGCATCGGCGGTGACCTGGTGGATCCGCTGACCTGCCGGCCCCGCCCCGCCTTCGAAGTGGTGATGTCCCTGCTGGACCACCTCCAGCCGGTGCTGAAGGAACAGGGCGAGCTGAGCACGGTGGAATTCCTGCTGTTCCAGCTCCTCGCCCGCGGAACCGGTGCCGACCGGCAGCGCGCAGCTTTCGCCCAGGGGGGCGGCCTCAGCAGTGTGATCACCGACGCGGTGCATACCAGCAGCCTTCCCACCACCCTGCAGCGGGACGCCGCCGACGCGTCTCTGCTCGGCAGCCAACAGGAATTGTGAACATCGGAAACAGGAGGCCAGATGGACCAGAATGAAGCCCCGGTGCTCGAGGCACTGGCTGAACACCGGAAACTGGGACGCTACGGCTTTACGCCCACCTGGGCCCTACCCGGCGCCGACATCTGCGTGGTCAGTGTGCACAAGATGGGACTGGGCTTCGAACGAGGGTCCATTTTCCACCTGCAGGGAAACCTGGTGGACCCGGTCCGCCTGAACCAGTGCGCGCACGTCCTTCCGTTGCCAGGAATGAGGACAGCACCATGTGCGGAATAGCCGGCGAAATCGCCTTCAACGGGAGAACGGCCTCCCAGGAGGCGGTTCTGGAAATGATGGGGGAAATGACGTCGCGGGGACCCGACGGGAGGGGGACCTGGCACGCGGGCTGGGTGGCGCTGGGGCACCAGCGGCTCAGCATCATCGACCTCTCCTCCGCCGGAGCGCAGCCCATGCTCGAGGAGGGCGGACTGGCCGTCACCTTCAACGGGTGCATCTACAACTACAAGGAACTGCGGCGCGAGCTGGAGCCGGACTTCACCTTCCGGTCCACCAGCGACACCGAAGTGATCCTCAAGGCCTACCGGAAATGGGGTGACGACTTTGTCCACCACCTGGTGGGGATGTTCGCCATCGCCCTGTTTGACGCCCGGCGCGGCGAGGTCCTCCTGGTCCGCGACCGGCTGGGCATCAAACCGCTGTACGTTGCGGAGATCCCGGGAAGGCTGCGCTTCGCGTCGTCCCTGCCGGCGCTGGTGGCCTCGGGCGGGATCGACACGTCCGTTGACGAGGTGGCCCTGCACCACTACCTGAGCTGGCACTCGATCGTTCCGGCCCCGCGGACCATCCTCCGCGGGATCCGGAAGGTCCCGGCCGCCACCATCCGGACCGTCAGCCCTGACGGCAGCTGGCATGACCGTGAGTACTGGAAGCCCTCCTACACCCGCCGCGCCGAGCATGCCGGGTGGTCCGCCCTGGACTGGCAGGACGCGGTGCGGGAGGCGCTGCGGACGGCAGTACGACGCCGGATGGTTGCCGATGTGCCGGTGGGCGTCCTTTTGTCCGGGGGACTGGATTCAAGCCTGCTGGTTGCCCTGCTCGCGGAGGAAGGCCAGCACGGGCTGTCCACCTTCAGCATCGGCTTTGACGGCGCCGGCGGGGATTCGGGCAACGAGTTCGAGTACTCGGACCTGGTGGCCCGCGAGTTCGGGACCAGGCATGAGCGCCTGCATGTCAGTACCGCGGAGTTTGCGCCGTCCATCGGTGACGCCGTGGGGGCCATGTCCGAACCCATGTCCAGCCATGACGTCACGGCGTTCCACCTGCTCTCCAGGACTGTGACCGAGCACCTGAAGGTGGTGCAGTGCGGGCAGGGCGCCGACGAAGTGTTTGGCGGCTACGGTTACCACCAGCCGCTGGCCGGCGCGGAACGTTCGCAGGCCCTGCCAACGTTCACCTCATCCTTTGTGGACCACAGCCACGACGAGCTGGTCGGAATCCTTGAGCCTGAATGGTTCACCGGTTCCGACGTCAGCAGCCGGGTCCTGTCCTCCCACCTGGACGCCCCGGGAGCCGATACCGCCCTGGACGCCGTGCTCCGTTTGGACACCCACCTGCTCATGGTGGACGATCCGGTCAAGCGGCTGGACAACATGTCCATGGCGTGGGGCCTCGAAGCCCGTGTCCCGTTCCTGGACCACGAACTCGTGGAGCTCGCCGCGTCCTGCCCGCCCGAGCTGAAAGCCTCCCAGGGCGGGAAGGGCATCCTGAAGGACCTGGGCCGGCAGATGCTGCCCACCGCCGTGGTGGACCGGCCCAAGGGATACTTCCCGGTCCCCGCCCTGCGGCACCTCGAGGAACCCTTCATCTCGATGGTCAGCGACGCGCTCCACGCACCCGAAGCCAAGCAGCGCGGGATCTTCCGCGCCGACTACATCGCCTCCCTGCTGGCCGACCCCAACATGCAGCGGACAGCGGTGAACAGCAACGTCCTGTGGCAGTTCGCCCTGCTGGAGATGTGGCTGCAGCGCCACGGGGTTGGGTAGCCGTGCTGCCGGAACCTCGCGGCTGTGGGGCAAGCCGGCCCTGGCCATCATCGGGGTGGATGTCCCGTCCGTGGCCATGTCCTCCGATACGCTGGTGCCCGCAGCTCGGGCCAGGTTCAGCCTGAGCCTGGCGCCGGGCACTGATACGGCTGCAGCGATGGAGGCTGTGCGCCGGCATGTGGAATCCCACATTCCCTTTGGCGCGGAAGTCACGTTTACTCCCGGCGGACGGACCGAGGGTTTTGCCGGGGACGCCTCCTCCCCGGCCGCACGGGCCATGCTGTCCGCCATGGGCGAGTCGTGGGGCGTGCCCGCTGTGTGCATGGGCGTGGGCGGCTCCATACCGGCGGTCAACATCCTGAACAAGCTGTACCCGGAGGCGGAGATCCTCATCACCGGGGCCGAGGACCCGGACTCGCGCGCGCATGGGGCCAACGAGTCGATCCATCTGGGGGACTTCGAAAACGATCCTCGCCGAGGCCCTGCTGCTGGCCCGATTAAACGCCCGGGGCTGACACTGGCCTGACCCCCGGTCAGTCGGCAGGGCAAGTCTGGGGGTACCACATTTTCCACATTGTCCGGGCGCAAATCCCGCATATCTGAGAGTGAAACCTCCGAACGGGCCGCTGGCCCACCTAGCTTGGAACCTACTTTCAAGAAGACGGAAGTACACCCACCCCAAGGGCAGGTTCCAAGGTGCAGCCGTTCTCCCCCTTCCCCTCCATGCACTCAAAGCATGCGTCCCTGACCGGCGGCACCAGCGGGCGGCATCGACGACGGCGGCGCCTTCGGGTGCTATTCACACGCTTGGCCGTGGCCTGCCTTGTGGCGGGATCGCTGGCAAGTGCTGCCGGTCCTTCCTCCGCGGCTGAAAGTACCGGGCCCAACCTGGTCAACAACCCATCCCTCGAAGCGGGGGCTACGTTCCCGGACTGCTTCCAGGCCTCAGGCTGGGGGACGGCGGGAACCTGGAGCTTCTCCCCTGGCCGTACGGGAGGGCGGGCGCTGTCCCTCACCGTGAGCGGCTATACCTCGGGCGACCGCAAGCTCCTCCAGGCGGAAACCGCTGCCTGCGCACCCAAGGTGACAGCCGGGCAGGTCTACAATCTGGGGGTCTGGTACCAGTCCACGGTCCCGGTTTCCATCACCACTTTCAGGCACACCGCCAGCGGCTGGACGTACTGGGGCGACCTGGGGCGGGTGGCCGCTTCGGCGGGATGGACCGAGGCGAAGGTTGCCACCCCTGCCGTTCCAGCCGGAACAGACCAGATCGCTTTCGGCCTCTCGATTGCCGCGAACGGAAAACTCACCACCGACGACTACTCGCTGTTCGCCACCAGCACCGGGACCACTACGCCGACGCCAGCCCCTGCCGGCGGCGAACTTGTGGTTAACGGAACCTTGGCCACCGGAAGCCCGGTTCCCACCTGTTTCACCACCACCGGCTGGGGAAACCGCACTGTGTCGCAGGCGCTGTCAACCGACATCCCCGCTACTGCCCCGGCCGGGTCCCGCTCCTGGTCCATCACCGTCAGCAACTACGTCAGCGGAGACGCCAAGCTGCTGCCTTCCGAAACGGCAGCATGCGCCCCGGCAGTGAAGGCGGGCAGCAAATACAACCTCTCCATCGACTACAAATCCACATCGCCGCGCAACTCCATCACCGTGTTCACCCACACTGCCGCCGGCTGGGGCTACTGGACCGACCTTGCCCAGCCCGCAGCCTCCTCCACCTGGGCCCAGTCAGCGGTGACAACACCTGCCATTCCCGCGGGAGTTGATGCCATCTCCTTCGGTATGTCCGTCTCCGCCAACGGAACCCTGAAAACCACGAACTATTCACTGAAGGAAGTGGCCTCACCGCCGCCGCCCTCCGGCACGCCTGCGCAGCTCGGGTCCTGGGAGGTGTTCAACGCCCCCATGCCGCTGCGTTCCATCCACTCCACCCTCCTCAGCGACGGCCGGCTGCTGCTGATCGCCGGCTCAGGCAATGACGGCGCGGCCTTCAACGCCGGCACGTTCAAGGCTTCCGTGTGGAACCCCGCCACCAACACCTTCACCAGCATTCCCGTCCCGTACGACATGTTCTGCGCGGGCCATGTCACCCTGCCCGACGGCAAAGTCCTGCTGGGCGGCGGAACGCTGGCCTTCCCAGCTGAGGGCGCCGGCCCCACCACCTTCAAGGGCTCGAAGAAGAGCTACTACTTCGACCCGAAGGACAACACCTTCCACCCCGTGAACGACATGGCCGGAGGGCACTGGTACCCCACGCTGACCAAACTCGGCAACGGCGACATTTGGGCGGCCGGCGGCCTTGACGAAAAGGCTGAAGGAACAGTGCTCACCGAGATGTTCCAGACCTCCACCATGAAGTGGCTCCCCTCAGGAAACGTGCCCCAGACCTGGAGCTTCTGGGGCACCTACCCCCACATGTACCTGCTCAATGACGGGCGGATGTTCTACTCCGGCGGCCATACCTTCGGCAACGGACTGCCCGGCACCGGAGCCTCCCTCTACAACTGGCAGACCGCCCAAATCTGGGACGTGCCCGGACTGCGGCAAAAGGATATGCGGGACCAGGCCGGATCCGTCCTGCTGGGACCGGCACAGGACCAGAAGGTCATGATCGTGGGCGGCGGCAACACCGAAACCAACCTGCCCGCCATCAACCTGGTGGACATCATCGACCTGAAGCAGCCCAACCCGGCCTATGTTCCGGGACCCGACCTTCCAGGTCCCGGAAAGGCATACGTCAACGTCCTGAATCTTCCGGACCGTACGGTCCTCGCCGCGAACGGAGCCCAGCACAACCGTGCGGGCGATGTCCTGACGGCGGCCGTCTACCAGCCAGCCACCAACAGCTGGCTCAGCATCGGCGCGGACCCGGTAGGCCGCAACTACCACTCCTCCTCGATCCTCCTGCCCGACGGCAGGGTGGCGGTTCTGGGCTCAAACCCCCTGGACAACTCGTTCGAGCTGCGGATCTCCGTCTACTCGCCGAAGTACATGTTCAACGGAACACGGCCCACCATCACCGCAGCACCAGCAACGGCAACCCGGGGACAGCAGATCAGCCTGAAGACCACCGGCACCATCAAGGCAGCCCAGCTGATGTCCCCGATGTCCGCCACCCACCAGACGGACACCAACGCCCGCCTAGTGGACCTGCCAATGACCACAAGCGGCGGCAACGTCAATGCCACCATCCCCAGCAACCCGAACCTGCTGCCGCCCGGTCCCTACATGCTGACAGTCCTAGACACCGACAACCGTCCGAGCATCGCGAAATGGGTGTGGATATCATGACCGAACCCCGCCGTCCCCTGCATGGCAGGACGGTCCGGTGGGCGCGCAACAGCGTGATCACACTGGGCCTGACAGCCCTGCTGGCACTGTCCTACCACTCGGCCACCGTCTCCTCGTCGGACGCCGCCGTCAGCCGTACTGGCCATGCTGCTGAATTGGCCAGTATGCAGCGGCCCGGCCCGGAGGGACCCCCTTCCGCGCCGGAACAGCCGGCGGCCGGCGGCAATGCCAACGCCAGTGCCCAGCGCAACGGGAACGCCCAGCCCGGCCAGGTCGATGAGGAAGATCCGGCAAACCGGCCACAGACCTCGCTGCAGGACGCGGCAGGACGCGAGCACCCGGTGGGTGCAGCCAATCCGGCGCGGCAGGCTCCGCTGCCCCAGCTGCGGGAAAAGGTCCTTCCCTCGCAGGTACTCGAAAGCGGCGCCACCGGCTACGGCGGGTGCCTGCTGGAATACGGCGAGAACGGCCAATGCGTACCGGCAGTCCCGCCGAGCCTGGCCAGCCATGTCCAGGACATGAAGGCGGCCGGCGGCAATCCCAGCGCCATGGAGCACCGGTGGTCCTGCACCGAGCTCCGCCAGTACTTCGAGGACGGAGTGGCGCTTCGCCAGGCGGGAACTGATCCCCAGAAGCTGGACGCCAACGGCGACGGAAAGGCATGCGGGGCCGGCGACCGCTAGCCCTTTACGAAGTCCCCTACCCCCCTCCTGAAGCAGGGCCGCGCGAGCGGCTCCGCTTCAGTCCACCCAAAAACCGGTTCCGCACCCCAGTTTCCGCGGCTAACGAAGCAGGCCTCAGATGCTCACCACCATCCTCACCGTCATCACCGGCGTACTCATCATCGGCATTTCAGCGGTGCTTTTCGTGATCGCACTGTCCACGCTCTATGTCTCCACCCATGCCTGGTGGGATCCCAAGACGCAGGCCGCCACGTCCTACACCGACCTGCTTCCCGCGCCGGGGGTCTCCTTTTCGCTGATCATGCCATGCCGGCACGAAAGTGAAATGGTGATGCGCAGCACGCTGGACCACCTGTGCAACCAGGACCATCCCGACGTCGAAGTGGTGATCTCGGTGGGCCATGACGACCCCGAAACGGTGGCGGTGGCCCGGAAGCTGGCCGCGGAGCGGCCGGAGATGGTGCGGGTCAGCGTTGACGAGGGGGCGGTGAAGAACAAACCACGCCAGCTCAACACCGCACTGGCCATGTGCCGCAACGACGTGGTGGGGGTCTTTGACGCGGAATCGATTGCCGCTCCGGACCTGCTCCTGCACGTGGACACCTGCTTCGTGGCCAAGAATGCCGACGTGGTGCAGGGGGCCGTGCAACTGGTTAACTACCGGGACACCTGGTACTCGCTGCGGAACTGCCTGGAATACTTCATGTGGTTCCGCTCCCGCTTGCATGCATACGCGAAACAAGGGTTTATCCCGCTGGGCGGCAACACCGTATTCGTCCGCCGCGAGCTCCTCAGTTCCATCAACGGCTGGGACAACAACTGCCTCGCGGAAGACTGCGACCTTGGGGTCCGGCTCTCGGTGATGAACCGGAAGATCGTCATCGCCTACTCGCCGCACCTGGTCACCAAGGAAGAGACTCCGGACTCCATCCGCTCCCTGGTCAAGCAGCGGACCCGCTGGTCGCTGGGGTTCATGCAGGTGTTCGCCAAGCGTGACTGGCAGGCGCTGCCCACCCTGAAGCAGCGCAGCATCGCCTGGTGGACCCTCATGCAGCAGCACTTCATGGCGTTTGCCGGCCTGTGCATCCCGCTCTGCATCCTCACCGCCCTCTTTGGCAAGTTCCCGGTCCCCGTTACCCTCCTGACGTTCGTTCCCCTGGTCCCGGCGGTCGCCGCCGTCGCCTTCGACATCTGCATGCTGCGGGAGTTCGGCCGGGACCACGGCTACAAGATCCGGCTGTACGACTACGTCCGGCTGGTCCTGGGAACGCCGTTCTACCAGATCCTCCTCGCCTTCTCCGCGCTCCGCGCCCTCATCAAATTCCGGCAAAGCGACTTCAGGTGGGAAAAGACGATGCATGCGGGTTCCCACCTCGGCTACCTGGCGGCACGGCCATGAACGCCCTCCTTGCACCAACCCGGAAAGCATTTGCAGCACCTGTCCTGCCGGCCCGCGCCAGGGGGTTCCTTGTTGGCGCCAGGAGCTTCTACCGGAGCCTTGTGCCGGACCAGAAGGCCGGCGCCCTGGTGGCCATGGTGGCTGCGGCCCTATCCGGCTGGAACATCCTCAACGCCCCCGCTTACCAGGACGACGAAGGCACCTACACCGCCCAGGCCATGGCGGCGCTGAACGGCAGCCTTGCCCCCTACACCTACTGGTACGATCATCCGCCGGTGGGCTGGCTGCAGCTGAGTGCCCTGTCCTGGCTCCCGGGACTGCTGGGCCAGGGTGACGAACCCTACGTGGGGCAGATGCGTTACGTGGTGGCTGTCTTTTTCATCGCCAGCACTGTGCTGGTGTTCCTGCTGGCCCGCCGGCTGCAGCTGGCCCTGCCGTTTGCCGTGCTGGCGGCGCTGCTCTACTGCATGTCGCCCCTGTCCCTGGTGCTGGGCCGGCAGGTGTTCATTGACAACGTCGGCGTACCCTGGCTGCTCCTGGCGTTCTACCTGATTCTCTCGCCCCAGCTGAAACTCTGGCAGCACGTGGGCGCGGGCGTCTGCTTCGCCGTTGCCGTGCTGTCCAAGGAGACGCTGGCCATCTTCGGCCCCGCCCTGCTGCTGGCACTCGTGCACCGCCCGTACTGGAAGACGCGGTTCTTCTCGGTGGTGGGATTCCTGTCCGTTGGCGGGCTGGTGCTGGGCTTCTTCCCGCTGCTGGCAATCCTGCGGGGAGAGCTGATATCCGGGCCGGGGCACGTGTCACTGCAGGACGCCGTCGCCTACCAGTTCGTTTCCCGGCCGGGCTCGGGCAGCCTCCTGGACCCCACGTCCGGGCGGTACGAGCTGGTGATGGGGTGGATGTACTACGACAAGTTCGTCATCCTCTGCGGCATCGTAGGGGCACTGGTTTGCCTGCTCCGGCGCGAAACCCGCTGGATCCCCGCCGGGCTCCTGCTGTTTTCAGCACCTGTGGTAATCGGGCATGGCTACCTGCCGGCCATGTACATCATTGCCGCCATCCCCTTCCTGGTGCTGGCCATCGCGGTCACCGCCGACCTGACCTGGCGCACGGTGTCCCGCCTTTTCCCTTACATTCCGTACCGCGGCAGGCATGCTGCGGCGTTGAAGCGGACAACCCTTGGCTCCCGCCTGGTGGCTCTCGGCATCACCGGCACCACCATGGTGCTCGGCCTGAGCGTGGTGCTGCTGCCGCCGTGGCTGGCCATGGACCGCACACTGCTGGTCAGCAACGAGAACAAGGACTGGAACAACGCCCTTCAGTGGTCCAAGGACAACCTGCCCCAGGACGAGGTTCTCCTGGTGCCCTACTCCATGTGGCACGAACTGAACGCGGACGGACGGCATGACCCGTGGAAAGTGGTGGCCCTGGAGAAAATGGACCTGGACTCCGACTTCGAGGTCCACCACCCTGCCGGCTGGCGAAGCATTGACTGGATCATCGAAGGCCCGCCCACAGCGCGGAACATCAAGAACCTCGAACTGGAAAACGCCGGGCGGGCGTTGGAGAACTCCCGCGTCGTGGCTGCTTTCGGGGACTGGAAGGTGCGGGAAGTGCTCAGCAGCGCGTCGCCGTCGTCCATGGCAGGTGAGCGCCGATGACCAGGCTGGCGCGGGTCCTCTTGAGGGCCAGGATTTCCCGTTTCGCCATGGTGGGGGCGTTCGGTGCGCTGCTGAACATCCTCATCATGACGGCCCTGATCGCCGTTGGCACCAACTACATCACGGCCGCCATCGTCGCCGCGGAAACCACCATCATCACCAATTTCCTCATGCAGGAGAAGCTCGCGTTCGCCGACCTGGCCGAACGCGGGCGGCCGCTGATCCAGCGGTTCTTCCACTCGTTCAGCTTCAACACCCTTGAGGCCGTGGCCAGGATTCCCCTGCTGTGGGTCCTTGTGGAGTTCTTCCGCATCGCGAGTCCGGTGGCGCAGGCCGGAACCCTCGGTGTGGCGTTCTTCGTCCGGTACGCCTTCCACTTGAAGTTCGTCTACGGCGGGCAGGAACCGGTGGTCCCGGTTCCCGTGCCCGTTCCCGTGCTGAAGCAAGCGGACGACTGACAACGTGGGAAAGGGCGCAAAGGTGCCGTTACCGCTGTGGTGGGTCCCGCCGTCGTGCGCTTACACAGGGGCTGCTTCCAGCCCGATGACCGTGAGGCCGCCGCGGAGGGCTGCCGGCTCCAGGTAGCCGAGCGCCTGGGCCACCGGAACGGCCGAAGCGGCAGCCCACGCCTGTGGCCGGCAGGAGGCAGGGTACGGAACCGGCGGCCAGGTATCCGCAGCGGCGTGCCCGGCGAACAACTCCGGAAGGCGCCAGTTGAATCCGTGCGCGGCCCGGAGCAGCCCACCCGCCAGCTTGCGCGCTTCCTCGAAATATCTTTCCGCCAACAGGCCGCCGAGGATCATGGCGCTGTCGTGGGTCCACACGGAGCCGGCGTGGTACCTGGTGGGCCAGTAGGCGGCGTTGCTGGTGGAGATGGTCCGGATGCCGTACCCCGAGTACATGGATGGGTCCATCAGCCGGCGGACCACGATTTCCGTTTCCTCGGCGTTCAGGATTCCGGTCCCGAGCAGGTGGCCCATGTTGCTGGCCACACCGTCCACGGGGTTCTTGGCTGCGTCTAGGGCGATTGCCGGGTACCGGCCGAGATCGTCCTCGCACCAGAAACTGGCCCGGAAGCGGTCACTCATGGCGGCCGCGTACCCGCGCCACTCGGCGGCCTCGGCAGTAGCGTCGGCGCCACTGAAGGCTTCCAGCAGGTCTGCGCCGGCGAGGGCTGCCGCGTATGCGTAGCCCTGGACCTCGCACAGGGCGATGGATCCTTCAGCGAGGTTGCCGTCATGCGCGCGGATGGAGTCACCGCTGTCTTTCCAGCCCTGGTTGGCCAGCCCGTGGCCCGTTGTATCCAGGTATTCCAGGAAGCCGTCACCGTCGGAATCGGCGTGCTCCCGGAGCCAGCCCAAGGCGCGTTCCAGATGCGGCATCAGGTCCCGCACCTCGTCCTCCGGCATTCCTGCCTGCCACGCCTCGTGGAGGAGCATGATCCACAGCGGCGTGGCGTCAATGGTTCCGTAGTAGACCGGCGGCAGGGAAACCTTCCCGTCCAGGGTGACGGTATTGGTGACGCGCCGGACCTCGTGGAGGATCTTGCCCGGCTGTTCCGCGGTGGCTGTATCGGCCTGGACGCCCTGGCGCTTGGCCAGTGCGCGCAAGGTGCCGGCCGCGAGCGTGGTGTCGATGGGGAGCAGCATGCGGGCCGCAATCAGGGAATCACGGCCAAACATGGTGAAGAACCAGGGGGCACCTGCGGCCAGGAACGTGTCATCCGGCGATTCCCGGTCAGCCATCCGCAGGCCATTGAGGTCGCTGACGGCGTGGTGCAGCAACCGGGCGATGTCGGCACTGCCGTGGTCCTGTGGTGCCTCCTCCGCCGGCCCGGACTGCTCCGGCACTGCCAGCTCGCGAGTGCGCGGCGCGATCATGGGAGCGGCAGAATCATGGGCTTCCAGGCGCCAGGAGACCTCGGTGCTGCCGCCGGCAGGTACTGTGACCAGCCACGTTGCGGTGACTTCGGCCTTGTCCGCATGGAGAGTGGGGGAGCCCGTGAATGCCAGCTGCAGGTGCGTATGTGCGTCCCGCCACTGCCATCCGTCCGTGCGGACCTGCGGCAGGTCCGTCGCGTACTGCCCCTGCTTGATCTTTTCCAAGGGAGTGTTATCGGCGGTCATGCGGATCTCGACGGCAAACGTAGCCGGGCTGGACAGGGCGGAGACGATCTCGATCGACTCGCTGACGCCGGCCCCGTCCGCCGAACGCGTCCGGCGCAGCGACACCAGCGGGTCCGCGACGCTGGGGTCCGTGCGGATGAAGCTCAGGTAACCCACCGTGTCCGCCCCGTGGGTCTGGGTCGAAACCCAGCGGGGCTCCACGCCCTCAACGGTCAGCAGGACGGCGGAGATGACGCGCTCATCGGAGCAGTAGATGCCTTGGGCCTCGGTGCCCCTGATCTGGCCGTCCGCTTCGGACCAGGCCTGCACTGGTGCGGCAAAGACTCCGGACAGATCGTGCATGAAGGGCTGATGGGTCACGGGGAAGCTCCTGGAGGGGTGGGAGGCGGCCTGTAATTTGATCGTTCAAAAATTTTCACCGGCAGGCACGCGCAAAAGATTGACAGGGGATTTGAACGTTCATATTGTTTATGACATCAGCAGAGATTGCAACATCCCCCGGCACGCTTTCCCACAAGGACCAAGAAGCCGGGGACAGAACCCAAAGGAGATCGGCCATGGCGTCACGGGTGACTATTGTGGACCTCGCCAACCAGCTCGGGGTTTCCCGGCAGACGATCTCCAATGTGTTGAACGCCCCGCACCGGGTCAAGGAAGAGACGCGCATCCGGGTGGCCAGGGCCATCGAGGAAAGCGGCTACCGGCCCAACGCCGCTGCCCGCCAGTTGCGCAACCATGTGTCCAAAAACGTGGGCATGCGGCTGCAGCCGGCAGGCAACGGCATCAGCGGTACGGTGCTGACGGGCTTCCTGTATGGACTGACCGAGGCTGCGCACAGCCACGGCTACCGGGTGACCCTCTACTGTGCAGACTCGGACGAGGAGGAGATCAGCCGCTACGAGGAACTGGTCACCGAGGCGGACCTGGACGGCTTCATCCTCACAGCCACCCACCACGGTGACCAGCGGGCCGCCTGGCTTGCCCAGCGGGGTATTCCGTTTGTCGCATTCGGGCGGCCCTGGGATTCAGGCCGGGATGTGTCCGACGCCGGGCATTCGTGGGTCGATGTCGACGGCCGCAGCGGGACACGCGAAGCCACGGAACACCTCATTGCCGCCGGGCACCGGAGGATCGGCTACATCGGCTGGCCGAACGGTTCCGGTGTGGGCGGGGACCGGCGCTCCGGGTGGCTCGAGGCGATGACGGAGCATTTCGGGACGGAAGACCCCGCACCGCTCATCTACGCAGGCGAAGACACCGCTGCCAGCGGTTCCTCGGGTGCAGCCACCCTGCTGGCCAGGGGAGCCACCGCCTTCGTCTGCGCCAGCGACAGCCTTGCCCTGGGCGCCAGCGCCTACCTGCGGCAATCGGACCAGCCGGCCCTGGCCTCGGCGGTGGTCGGCTTCGACAACACCCCCGTGGCCGCCGCCGTCGGACTTTCCAGCGTGTCGCAGCCCGTGGAATCCGCAGCTGCCGAGGTCATGCGGCTGCTGCTTGGCCACCTGAACAGCCCGACGGCGGAACCACAGCACGTGCTGCTGCGCCCCCGGCTCGAACTCCGGGACCTCCAGCCGTTCAACCACTAGCTTTTCCCGCCACAACAACCCCCAACTAAGGATCAGACAATGATGACTGCACTACACCCTGCCCAAAAACAGAAAGCATCCCGCATACTGGCCGGCGCCGTGACTGCCCTGGCCACCCTCGCGCTGGTTGGCTGCGGCTCAGGCTTCAGCGCCGGCGGCACAGACGGCACGGACGCTCCGGACGCCGGCGGCCCACTGAACATCCTCATTGCCTCCTCGGGCGAAGCGGAATCCACCGCAGTGAAAACGGCTGTGGCCGACTGGTCCGCCGGCGCCGGAACCGAAGCCACGGTCTACGTCGCCTCCGACCTTCCGCAGCAGCTCAGCCAGGGCTTCGCCTCCGGCAAACCGGCAGACGTCTTCTACGTCTCAGCGGACCAGCTGGCCAACTACGCGGGCAATGGCTCGCTCGAGCCCTACGGGGATGACCTTGCGAACAAGGACGACTTCTATCCTGCCCTGACCGAGGCCTTCACCTACGACGGGAAGCTCTACTGTGCTCCCAAGGACTTTTCCACGCTGGGGCTGGTCATCAACCAGGACCTGTGGAAGCAGGCCGGGCTGACCGAAGCTGATGTGCCAAAGACCTGGGAGCAGCTCGAAGCCGCAGCCGCCAAATTGACCCAGGGCGGCACCGTGGGCCTGGCCTTCGGCCCGGAGTACCAGCGCGTGGGAGCTTTCTTCGCGCAGGCCGGCGGCGGCCTGGCCAAGGACGGCAAGGCGGTTGCCAACAGCGAAGAGAACGTTGCGGCTCTGGGCTTCGTCAAGAAGATGATGAACGACGGCGTAGCCAAGTTCAGCTCCGACCTGGGCGCAGGCTGGGGTGGCGAGGCCTTTGGCAAGGGCCAGGCAGCCATGGTGATCGAGGGCAACTGGATCCAGGGCGCCCTGGACAAGGATTACCCCAACGTCAACTACCAGGTGGCCGAACTGCCTGAGGGGCCCGGCGGCAAGGGGACCCTAACCTTCACCAACTGCTGGGGCATCGCCGCGGACAGCAAGAACAAGGATGCCGCCCGGAAGCTCGTGGAGCAGTTGACCAGCAAGGAGAACCAGCTGGCGTTCTCCGAGGCCTTCGGCGTGATGCCGTCCATCAAGTCCGCCCGTGAGGAGTGGACGGCGGCCTTCCCGGCCCTGGCACCCTTCATGGCAGGTGCGGATTACGCCCAGACCACGCCCTTGCAACAGGGTGCGGCTGATGTCCTGGCCGACTTCAACGCCCAGCTCGAGCAGCTGAAGGACAAGGAGCCCAAGGCCATCCTCGACTCCACCCAGGGTTCGCTTGAGCCGGTCCTTGAGGGGGCAAAGTAGCGGTGGCGGCCCGTGCAGCGCGCGCGACGGGGATCCATGGCAAGCAGGCGCTGGCCGGCTGGATCTTTGTGGCGCCCGTAGTACTGATCCTTGGCCTGTTCCTCCTGGTTCCCGTAGTGATGGCTGCCTGGGTCAGCGTCTCCGACTGGACCGGCCGGGGGAGCCCCTTCGGCCCGAACGTGGATTTCGTGGGGGCGGAGAACTACCAGGCCATCGTTGCCGGCGGCGGACTCGCGGAAAAGGACTTCGGAACGGCGCTGCGCAACAACGCCTACTACGTCCTGCTGGTGGTGCCGCTCCAGACCGCCATGAGCCTGTTCCTGGCCGTGCTGGTCAACCGGCAGGTGCTGCGGGGCCGCGGCCTCTTCCGGACGGCCTTCTACTTCCCGTCCGTTACCAGTTCGGTGGCCATCACGGTGCTGTGGCTGTTCCTGTTCAGTGCAACTGGCGTGGTCAACAAGGTGCTTGGTTTCGTGGGCTTCCAGGGGCCCAACTGGTTCCAGGACCCTCGGGGAGTGCTGCACCTGCTGCTCTCCGCCGTCGGCGTCACGGGACCTTCGGCGGCTGGCGGCCAGTTCCTCGGCATCAGCTGGTGGGAGTGGCTGTCCGGGCCGTCGGTGGCCATGTCCGCCTTCATCCTGATGGCCGTCTTCACCACATCCGGGACCTTCATGCTGCTGTTCATCGCGGCATTGCAGGGACTGGGCTCCGAAGTCCAGGAAGCTGCCCTGATGGACGGGGCCTCCGGCTGGCAGCGGTTCTGGTTCGTCACCCTGCCGATGCTCAAGCCCACGCTGTTCACGGTGCTGACGCTGGGCCTGATCGGCTGCTGGCAGGTCTTCGACCAGATCTACGTTGGGACGCAGGGCGGCCCCTCCAAAACGACGCTCACCCCGGCGTACCTCAGCTTCAACTCAGCCTTCAACAACCAGCAGTGGGGCCAGGGTGCAGCCATCAGCTTCATCCTCTTTGGCATCATCGTGGTCTTCGCGATGATCCAGCGCTGGCTGCTGCGGGATAAGGACAGTGCACGATGAGTATCCAGACCCGGCCCAGGCCGGACCTTCGCAGCACGACGGCGGCACCGGCCGCACGTTCCCGCCGCCGCTTCACAGGTGGCTGGGTGGCCTACGGGCTGCTGGTGGCACTGGCCCTGGCCTACACCTTCCCGTTCCTGGTCCAGCTGGCCACAAGCTTCAAAACGGAACCGGAGGCGGCGGCGAACCCCCTGGCCCTGCTGCCGTCCACCTGGTCCGGGGCTGCCTACACCGCGCTGTTCGCCAATTCCGATTTTCCGTCCTGGACAATGAACTCGCTGATCGTCACCGTCCTGGTTACGGCCGGCCGGGTGTTTTTCGATTCCCTGGCCGGCTATGCCCTTGCCCGGCTGCAGTTCCGGGGCCGCGCCACGGTGTTCGCCATCCTGGTGGGCGTCATGGCGGTGCCGGGGGTGGTCCTGCTGATCCCCAAGTTCCTGGTGCTCAACCAGCTGGGCATGTACGACTCGTACACCGGCATGGTCCTGCCCCTCCTGGCGGACGCCGCGGGAGTGTTCATCATGAAGAACTTCTTCGAATCAGTTCCGGCCTCCATCGAGGAGCAGGCCAGGATTGACGGTGCGGGAGTGTTCCGGACCTTCTGGTCCATCGTGCTGCCCATGTCCATGCCGGCGCTGATGACCATCGTGATCCTGAGTTTCCAGGGTTCCTGGAACGAGCTCAACCACTTCATCGTCTCCACCCAGAGCCCGGAGCTGACCACGCTCACCAAGGGCGTGGCCCAGCTGGCGTCCGGGCAGCTGAGCCAGGGAACGCAGTATCCCCTCAAGCTGGCTGCGGCCCTGCTGATGACGGTGCCGGTGGCGATCGTGTTCTTCATCTTCCAGAAACGGATCATGAACAGCACTGCCGGGGCAGTCAAGGAATAACCGCCAGGGCACCGGGCCCCCGTCCAGCCAGCCGGGCGGGGATCCGGTGACCGTTACCGCTGTGGTGAGTCCCGCCGTCGTGAGGCATAGGCAAACAGTGACGTGGTGGCAACGGTGGCCAGGTACCCGGCGATGACGATCAGCGAGATTCCGGCCCAGAAGTAGTTCGTGGTGCTGCCCTCCTGCCAGGGGCTCGGCGCAAGGCGGACCAGCGAATAGACGGCCACTATGGCCGACACCAGCCCGATCAGCACCGGCAGCGTCAGCCAGATCCGCGCCGAGCCGATGTGCCTGCCAAAGCCGTCCCACGCATTCCATGAGCCGCGGCGCATGATGAGCCACCCCGCGGGAATCATGAAGGCACCCACCAGCAGGAACGCGGCCACCACATCGGCCGGCCGGTGCCACTGGTTGATCAGCGTGGACACCCCGGAAGCGATGGCGAACGTGCCGCCCACGAAGCCCGCCATGGGACGCCAGCGCGGCGAGGCCATCAGGAACACGGCCGCCGCGGCGGAGGCCGCCAGCGTTGTGTGCCCGGACGGCAGCGAGTTCAGCTCCAGCGTCACCACGCCCTTGTCCGGGCGGGCCGGAAGCAGGTCCTTGAGCACCTGGGTGGCAATATTCGCCCCGACGCATGCAGCAACCGCGATTCCGGCCTCGGCCCAGTGCTTCCGGATCACCGTGACGAACAGGACCACGACGGCGGCCATCACCAGTGAGATGGTGGGCAGCAGGTCCAGGAATTTGGTGGTGGCCTTGCCGGCTGGCCCGTGCAGCTCCACGGCTTCCACCAGCGCAGACTCGTCGATGAACTGGCCGGTGGTGGTCTGGACGAAGTAGTAGTACGTGGCGATCAGTCCGGCCACGCAGGCCAGGGTGGCCAGCACGAACAGGAAGCCCGACCCTGGTGCGGGTCGGGCTGCAGTCCTGCCGGGTGATTGCCGTTGGGAAGTCATCGCCTTAAAGGGTGACACAGAAAACTGGGATCCCGCCGCACGTTGGACCTCGTCACCGCGCCCCGCGACGGGAATGCGTAGTTTTTGCCCCGGGGCCGGAACTGAACCCGCGTGAAGACGGCGGGCCTGGGACGGGATGGCTCCAAAAGTCACGCATTTACGGACGCTTGTACAGTTGAATCCATGCCAACCGACCCGCCCCAGGTGCCCGCGCTCGAGGAACTGCTGGCCGGAGCGCACGTGGTGTCCCTGCCCATGCGGGTGAAGTTCCGCGGCATCATGGAGCGCGAGTCGCTGCTGCTGCGGGGGCCGGCCGGGTGGGGGGAGTTCTGCCCGTTCCCCGAGTACGGCGACGCCGAGGCCTCCCGCTGGCTGGCCGCAGCCGTGGAGGCCGCCTGGCAGGGTTTTCCTGCCCCGCTCCGTTCCGAGATCCCTGTCAACGCCACCGTCCCGGCCGTGGCCGCGGCCCGCGTCCCGGACGTTCTTGCCCGGTTTGGCCGGGTGGATGCAGTCAAGGTCAAGGTGGCGGAACAGGGTCAGACGCTCGACGACGACGCCGCGCGCCTCGACGCCGTCCGCGCGGCCTTGCCGGATGCGGCCATCCGGGTGGATGCCAACGGCGGGTGGGATGTTGAAACAGCGGTCACGGCGCTGAGCCGGCTGTCCGCCGTCGGGCTCGAGTACGCCGAACAGCCCGTGCCCACCATCGTGGGGCTGGCTGAGGTGCGTTCCCGGCTCCGGGCAGCCGGCACACCCGTGTTGATCGCAGCGGACGAGAGCGTGCGGAAGGAATCGGATCCCCTGCGCGTTGCCCGGGCGGGTGCGGCCGATCTGTTGGTGGTCAAGGTGGCTCCGCTCGGGGGAGTGCGCCGCGCCCTGGACATCGTGGCGCAGGCCGGGCTGCCCGCCGTCGTCAGTTCTGCGCTGGACACGTCCGTGGGGATCCGGGCCGGGCTGGCATTGGCCGCAGCGCTTCCTGAGCTTCCCTATGCATGCGGGCTGGGGACTGTGTCCCTGTTTGAATCCGACATTACGGTGGATCCCCTGGTGGCCGACGACGGCGGCATCCGCCTTCGCGACGTCGCCGCCGACGCAGGGCTGCTTGAGCGGTATGCGGCTTCCCCCGAACGCCGCGACTGGTGGCTGGCCCGGCTGCGCCGCGTCCACGCCCTCCTGCCCGCCTGACACCCTCTCTCACTCAACGTCGGCTTTCCTGCGACCCTCTCTCACTCGATGTCGGTTTTCCTGAATCCCTCTCGCAGTTAATGTGCCTTCCGGACGAACGCTCCCGCACATACCCGCAGGTCACGAGCGGTTAACCGGAACTTCACCTCCCTGACGGCTGCCCGTAGAAAGCGGCTGACAGGGTGGGCGGACCGCATCGAATTTTTTGGAAGGCAACCATGTCTGAAACGACTGCCCGCAAGTTCACCCTGCTGCCGATGCTCGGCCACACCAAGGGCAAGCGCAGTGCCGTCACCTGCGCCCTGAAATGTGACAACGCCTGCGCCGGCGATGTCTGCAACACCAGCTCCAACAGCTACTTCCGCGACATCGCCTCCGCGACCATGTCCCGCCGCGCCGCCCTGGGCTTCGGCGCCGCCGGTGCCCTCGCCGTCGTCCTCGGTTCAGCGGTGACTTCCCCCGAATCCGCCTCCGCTGCAGGCCTGTTCAAAGCCGCCAAGGAGGGCTTTGGCAAGTCCAAGCTGCAGTTCTCGGCGATCCCCTCCATCGACGCGATGGTTGACGCCGTCACCGTACCGGAAGGCTTCACCTGGAAGCCCGTCATCCGCTGGGGCGACCCCATCTTCAATGACGCGCCGGAGTTCGACCTGAACAACCAGACGGCGGCCGCCCAGGAAAAGCAGTTCGGGTACAACAACGACTACACCGACATCCTGGAGATCCCCGGCAGCAAGGGCCGCCGCGCCGTCCTGTTCTCCAACCACGAGTACACCAACGACGCCATCATGTTCCCGGCCACCATGCCCGCCAAGCAGATGCGTGCAGTGGGGGCCGCTGCCCATGGTTTGTCCGTAGTGGAGCTGGAACGCCAGAACAAGAACAAGCCCTGGACCTACGTGAAGGGCGCCAAGCTGAACCGCCGCTACCTGAACAACACGGTGTACGAACTCACTGGTCCGGCCGCCGGCTCCGCGCTGGTCAAGACCGTTGAAGACCCCACCGGCCGCCTCATCAAGGGCACCTTGGGTAACTGCGCCGGCGGCACCACCCCGTGGGGCACCATCCTCTCCGGCGAGGAAAACTTCCAGGGCTACTTCGTGGGCAGCGGCACCTCCGCCGGGGACAAGCGCTACGGCATCACCTCCAAGCCCACCGCCCGCCAGTGGGAACTGGACGAGCCCCGCTGGGACACGCGCAACGCCGGCTACGAGAACGAAGCGAACCGCTTCGGCTGGATCGTCGAAGTTGATCCCTTCGACCCCACCTCCACCCCGAAGAAGCACTCTATGCTGGGCCGCTTCAAGCACGAGGGCGCCAACGTGATCATTGCCGAGTCCGGCCACGTGGTGGCGTACTCCGGCGACGACGAGCGTTTCGACTACCTCTACAAGTTCGTCTCCAAGGACAAGTACCGCGAAGGCGACCGGGCGCACAACATGACCCTGTTGTCCGCCGGCAGCCTCTACGTGGCCCGGTTCAACGGCAACTCGCCGGCCGCCGAGATCACCGGAACCGGCGCAGTGCCCTCCGACGGCGCCTTCGACGGCATCGGCGAATGGCTGCCGCTCGTGGTGGACGGCAAGTCCGCGGTTCCCGGAATGTCCGTTGAGGAAGTTCTGGTCTACACCCGCCTGGCCGCTGACAAGGTTGGCCCCACCAAGATGGACCGCTGCGAGGACGTCGAGCCCAGCCTGCACACCGGCAAGGTCTACGTGGCCTGCACCAACAACTCCAACCGCGGTGTCGGGTCCAACGAAGGCGCCACCGAAGTCAACCCGCGCACCCAGAACCGCGACGGCCACATTGTGGAAATCACGGAAACGGGCGGCCAGACCTCCACCACTTTCACCTGGAACCTGCTCATGGTCTGCGGAGATCCGGCACAGGGGGACGTCACCTACTTCTCCGGCTTCCCGGTAGACAAGGTCTCGCCCATCTCCTGCCCGGACAACCTGGCCTTCGACTCCGTGGGCAACCTCTGGATCTCCACCGACGGCGCCCCCTCCGGCATCGGCCGCGCGGACGGCCTGTTCAAGGTCGCCCTTGAAGGAGCCGAGCGCGGCAAGGTTGAGCAGTTCCTGGCCGTCCCGCGGGACGCCGAGACCTGCGGCCCCGTCATCCACGACGAGGAGCGCACCGTGTTCGTTGCCGTGCAGCACCCGGGCGAGGACGGCACCTTCGAGAACCAGGTGTCCTTCTTCCCCGACTATGTTCCCGCAGGTACGACGCCGGCAGCCGGCCAGGCGCGCGCCCCCCGTCCGTCGGTGATCCAGGTGTTCCGCACCGACGCCTAAGCCGCTGCCGCCCCTGTGACGCTCTCTCGCTTGATGCGTGCTTTTTGGGAACGCTCTATCACTTCCCGGCGCCCGGGTGCCGCGAAGTGATAGAGCGTTGGGTTTTAAGCGACGTTAAGTGAGAGAGCGTCGTGGGGTGGCAGACTGGTTTGGTGACTTCGCTGAACGAACCTGACGCCTCCCGCACCTCACAGGAAGCTTCTTCCGGCACGGACGCCCCGGAGGCGGCACCTGGGCTAACTTCGCTGGCTGCGGCAAGGATCGCCGTCGGGGTATTGGTCGACGGCGGTGTGCGGCATGTGGTGGTCTCGCCCGGTTCGCGGTCAGCCCCCATGGCCTACGCCCTGGCCGAGGCGTCCGCGGAAGGAAAAGTGGAGCTGCTGGTCCGGATCGATGAGCGCTCTGCAGGTTTCACCGCACTCGGCCTGGCTTTGGCCACCGGCTCACCGGCCGCCGTTCTGACGACGTCCGGGACCGCCGTCGGCAATCTCATGCCTGCCGTGATGGAGGCCAACCACGCCGCTGTCCCACTGATCGTCCTCTCCGCAGACCGGCCGGACGAACTGCGCGGAACAGGCGCCAACCAGACCACCATCCAGCCGGATCTTTTCGGCGAACAGGTGCGCTTCGCCGTCGACGTTCCCGCCGGCTCCAACCCGGAAAGGGCCGTGCAGACCGGCCTGTCCGCAGCCACCGGCGCGTTTGCCGAGATTCCGCCCGGCCCGGTCCAGCTCAACCTTGCCTTCCGCGACCCGCTCGTTCCGGAACGGGGGGAGGACCTTCCGGCGGCTGCCGAGCGGCAGCGCTACCGGATCGGCACCGAGCCGCTCATCATGAACCTCCCGCCGGCGCCGGCTGCGATGCCGCAGCGCCGCACCGTGGTTGTGGCGGGGCACGACGCCGGGCCCGTCGCAGAGGCGTTTGCCCGCGCCCAGGGCCTGCCGCTGCTGGCGGAGCCCTCGTCCAACGCCCGATTCGGCCCGAACGCAGTGGGACCTTACCGTTTGCTGTTGGAGCACTTCGGCCCGGATTCGGCGCAGCCGATTGAGCGGGTGGTGCTGTTCGGCCGGCCCACGCTGTCCCGGCCCGTTGCCGCGCTGCTGGCCCGCGCAGAGGTGCCGTCTGCCCTCTACCAGCCGGTTCCGGTGGCCTGGTACGAGCCCGGGCGCCGCACGGAGCTGCCGCTGGAGAACCTCGCGGACCTCGCCGACTTCGCCGGCCGCGGCACCCCGGAATGGTTGGACACCTGGCTGCTCGCAGGCTCAGCCGCCCAACATGCCCTTGACGGAATACTTACGGCTGACGCATCCGCCACGGGTCCGTCCGTGGGCTCCCTGCTGTGGAAGCACAGCCGGGGGCAGCTGCTGCTCGGCTCCTCCAACGGGATCCGCGACGTGGACCTGGCCGGCTTGCCCGCAGCCGATCCCGCCGCCACCGTTTATGCCAACCGCGGCCTTGCCGGAATCGACGGCACCATCTCCACCGCCACCGGCGTAGCCCTCGGAGGCCGGCAGGAAACCACCGTTCTGCTGGGCGACGTCACTTTCCTGCACGATGCCGGCGGCCTGCTCCTCGGTGCGGGGGAGGAGCAGCCGGACCTGCGGATCGTGGTCCTCAACGATTCCGGCGGTGCTATCTTCGACCTCCTGGAGCACGGCGCGGTGCGTGAGGCCGGAAAGTACGGAGACACCGTCGAACGACTTTTCGGCACCCCCCACACAGTGGACATCGCGGCACTTGCCTCAGCATACGGCGTCGGGCATTCAGTGGTGAGTACGACGGCGGGACTCGCCGAAGCGCTCGCACAGCCGATCCAGGGGCGCAGCATTGTGGAAGTCAGGACGGACCGGCGCGGGCTGCGGGCCCTGCATGCGCGGATCAAGGAAGCGGTGGCGGCGGCAGTCGGGGGAGTGCTGGCACGCTAGCCCACAACTGCACCTTCCACACTGGCACTATGGCCGGTGTTCCTTCATTGCCGCCTCGAAGGCCGGCAGGCTGCGTTCAACCATGTCGTCGTTGGCCGTGAGGGAGATCCGGAAGAAGCCTGGGGTCTCAAACAGCACGCCCGGGAACACGAAGACGTCCCGGCGGACGAGTGACTCCGTGAACGCCTCGTCGTCCGGGATGGGGGACGTGGCAAACAGGTAGAACGTGCCCTCGGGCCGGTGGACGCGGTAGCCCATGCCGCCCAGGACATCAACCAGCCGGTCCCTGCGCCGCTCCAACTGGCCCACGTCAATGGTGAACTTTTCCAGTTCAGGGAGGGCGTGCTGGAGCAGGGCGTTCGGATACACCCACCCCATCGCCACCTGCAGGCCGGTGATGGCCGGGCGCATCTCCTCCCGGTGCGGCATCGTTGGCGGGAGCGCCAGGTAGCCCACCCGCTGGCCGGGGGAGAGGTGGGTTTTGCCGTAGGAGTAGGCGAGAAGGGTGTGCGCGTAAAACTCCACCGGGCTGTGGAAACGGAGCCCGTCGAACACAATCCGGTTGTAGGCCTCGTCCGAGACCAGGTAGATCCGCCGGCCGATCCTCGCCGAGGCAGCTTCCAGCATTTCCGCCAGCCGGAGCAGCAGCCCGGGAGGGTAGATCCGCCCGGTGGGATTGTTGGGCGAATTGATGATCACAACCCTGGTGCGCCCGGTGATGGCAGCCTCAATCGCGTCCAGGTCCAGGTCGAACGTGGCGGTGCTGACTTTGACCTTCACCGGAACCAGGCCGGCTTCAAGGATCAGCGGCTCGTAAAGGAACCACGGCGGAAGGCTGAAAATTACCTCGTCACCGGGATCAGCCACCGTCTTTAGTGCCAGGGCGATGGCGGCAAACCCGCCGGTGGTCAGGTAGATGTCCTCCGCCCGGAAGGGTACGTCCAGGAGCCTCTGGAGGGATTCCGCGGCGGCCTCCCGGGCGGCTTCGCCATTGGTCTGGTAGGCGAACCACTGGTCGTTCTGCGGGGTCAGGGCGTCCCGCAAGGTGTTGACGTACCGGTCGGCGGGCATCTGGTGGGGGTTGCCGAACGTAAAATCGCAGACGTCGGAGTGGCCCTTCCGGCGCAGGTTGGCCGCTGTGATGTACGCGTCCACCCGCTGGAAGGACGGGATGGAGGCCAGCTGCGCTGCGCGGTCAGATACCGCAGAGGCAGCACGGGATGTGATGGTCGGATCGGTCGTCATGCCAGCGCTCCTCTGTTGGCCGGCCGCGGCGGGACGGCGGCCGGATGGGCAGCACGCTGCTGAGCCAGTGGAGGCTGCGGACCTATTCTCTGGCCCGCCCGGCCCGAAGTAAAGGCTTCGATGACGCACAGACGCCCTGGCGCTGCCGGTCTTCAGGCAGCGCCAGGGCATCTGTGGACCCCACCAACGAAGTGGCCTATCGGAAGCTGCGCCTACTCTTCGAGGTCGATGTGCGTCGGATCGAGGACACGGCGCAGGAACTCCTTGGTCCGGGGCTGCGTGGGGGCGGAAATGACCTGCTCGGCCACACCTTCCTCCACCACAACGCCGCCGTCCATGAACACCACCCGGTCGGCCACTTCGCGGGCGAAGCCCATCTCGTGGGTGACCACCAGCATGGTCATGCCTTCCTTGGCGAGGTTGCGCATGACGGACAGGACATCGCCCACGGTCTCGGGGTCCAGCGCGGAGGTGGGCTCGTCGAAGAGCATCAGCTCCGGGTCCATGCTGAGCGCCCGGGCGATCGCCACGCGCTGCTGCTGGCCGCCGGAGAGCTGGTCCGGGAAACGGTCGGCGAGGTGGCCCAGGCCCACCCGCTCCAGGTTGTGCATGGACACCTTGTCCGCCTCGGCCTGGGACCGCTTGAGGACCTTGGTCTGGGCGATGCTGCAGTTGCGCTTGGCGTCCAGGTGGGGGAACAGGTTGAACTGCTGGAACACCATGCCCACCTTGCGGCGCATCTTGTCGATGTCCACATCGGGATCGGTGGCCTCGAAGCCGCCCACGTGGATGCTGCCCTGGTTGGGCTGCTCCAGCAGGTTCACGCACCGCAGCAGGGTGGACTTGCCGGAACCCGAGGGCCCGATCAGGCACACCACCTCGCCGGGAGCCACGTCCAGGCTGATGCCTTTCAGGACTTCGTTGGACCCGTAGGACTTGCGCAGGTCCTTGATGGCTACGCCGGTGGCATGGATGGTGCTGGTGCTGCCGGAGGAATTTACGACGTCGTTCATGGTCTTCCCTGCCTATCGCTTGGTCCGCGCGGAGCGGCTTTCGAACTTCCGGGCCAGGAGGCTCAGGGGGATGGTGATCACCAGGTAGAAGGCGCCGGCCACCAAGAGTGGGGTCAGGCCCGCACCCAGGCTGGAGATGCCGTCACGGCCGAACTTGGTGAGCTCGTACTGCGAGGCGGTGAGGCCCAGGACGTAGATCAGCGAGGAGTCCTTGGTCAGCAGGATGATCTCGTTGGTCAGCGGCGGCAGCACGATCTTGAAGGCCTGGGGGATCACGATGGTGACCATGGCGCGCCACTGCGGCATCCCCAGGGAACGGGCGGCCTCCAGCTGGCCCTTCGGCACCGCCTGCAGGCCGGCGCGGAGCGTTTCGGCGATGTAGGCGGAGGCCACCATGCCGAGGGAAACCATCACGATCACGGTGATGTTCCACGAGACGCCGAAGGCCAGGGGCACGCCGTAGCCGAAGGCGATGAACACCAGAAGCGCGGGGATACCGCGGAAAAACTCGATGTAGCCGGTGGCGATCCACCGGTACAGCGGGAAGCTGGAGAGCTTCATCAGGGCCAGCAGCAGGCCGCCGGAAAGGCCCACGATGAAGCCGAGGAAGGTGTAGATCAGGGTGTTCGACAGGCCGGTGACGAAGATGCCCGGGAACATGGGCCCGATCTTGGCGAAGTTGAAGACGCTGTTGCCGATGGCCTCCCAGTCAGTTGCCAGGATCAGCGCGGCGATGGCCACAACAAAGATTCCGGCCTGGACATACAGGCTTACTCTGGCTCGTTGACGTGCGGTCATTGCCATGGGGTGCTCACATTCGTTGTGCGTGGCTGAGGCCCCGGACGGACTGCGGTACAGCCCGTCCGGGGCCCCAGCGGCGTAATTCTCGAGGCTGCGTAGTACTCAGGGCCGTGCAGGAGCCGGGGCGTGGGCTCCGGGCCGCATGGCGACTACAGGGGCAGTGGCTACTTGGCGGTCTCGCCGAACCAGGTGGTCTTGAACTTCTCCAGGGAGCCGTCTCCCTCCAGCCGCTCGAGCGTGGCGTTGACCTTCTCCAGCATTGCGGTGTTGCCCTTCTTCACGGAGATGCCGAGCTGCTCGCCGGTGGCGAACTCCTCGACGCTCTTGAACTTGGGGTTGTCCTTGATGGCGTATCCCAGCACTGACTGGTTGCCCAGGGCGGCGTCGATGGTGCCGGCCTGGAGTGCCTGGACCAGGAGGCCCGTGTCCTCGAACTGCTGGGCGTCGATTCCCTGCTCTTCCGCGTAGTCCGCGCCGGTGGTGGCCTGCTGGACGCCAACTTTCTTGCCCTTGGCATCGTCCAGGCTGCTGATGCCGGAGTCCTCGCTGGCCACGAGTGCCAGGTCGTCATCGAGGTAGGGGGTGGAGAAGTCCATGACCGACTTGCGGGTGTCCGTGATGGAGATGGAGGAGATGCCCAGGTCGCACTGGGTCAGCGCGGTGCCGGTCTCGATGGCCTCGAAGGAGCTGTCCACGATGCTCAGTTCGGCGCCGAAGTCCTTGGCGAGTTCCTTGGCGATGTCCACGTCGAAGCCGACCGTCTGGCCGTCTTTCTCGAATTCGAAGGGCTCGTAGGGGATGTCCGAGCAAACGGTGAGCTTGCCTGCGTTGATGAGCTGGATGCCGCCTTCAGAGGCTGCCGGGGTGGAGCTTCCGCCGCCGCACGCCGTGAGGGTGAGGGCGCCGACGGCGAAGAGTGCTGCTGCCTTGGCGGTCAATTTGGCCGTGGCCAGGGACTTGAGCTGCATGTTTTCTTACCTTTTGTTGCGGGGAGTATGCCGTACTAAATCGGTTCATAGTGTAGCGCCGATTATGAGATGTGCATCACAGGAAACTTAGTTTCACTATTGGATAACTAAATCACAGAAGAAATCAAGCGTGCAGGAGAGGCGGCTGTCTCATATTCCGGACACCGCCGGACACCGCCGGGAAGGAGGGTTTAGTTGCTGATCCCCAGGGACTCCAGCATCGGCCGGAACTTGGCCCACGTTTCCGCGAGTTCCGCCTCCGGCTGCGAGCCGTCCACGATTCCACAGCCTGCATATAGCCGGACCGAGGTGGGGGATTCGATCACGGCTCCCCGCAGCGCGATGCCCCACTCGCCGTTTCCTGCGGCGTCCAGCCAGCCCACCGGACCGGCATAGGGTCCCCGGTCCAGGTGCTCCAGCTTCCGGATGAGCGCCCCCGCCACCTGTGTGGGGGTTCCGCACACAGCGGCCGTGGGGTGCAGGGCGTTGATCAGCGCAAGGCAGGTGGGCACGTGGCCCTCCACCTCGGTCAGTTCAGCCTTGACGTCGGAGGCCAGGTGCCAGACGTTCGGCAGTTCAAGGATGAACGGCTCGTCGTGTGCGTTCATCGCCTCGGAAAAGGGCGCCAGCTGGGTGGTGAGCGACTGGATGGCGATCTCGTGCTCGTGCCGCTGCTTCTCGGAGCCTGCCAGCACGCGGGTGGCGTAGTCCATGGGCAGTCCGTCCTCGCCGTGCGCGTCGCGGCGGTCCAGAGTTCCGGCCAGCACCCGCGCCTGGGCCGTCCTGCCCTCAACCTGGATCAGCATCTCCGGCGTGGCACCCACCAGCCCGTCCACCCCGTACGTCCAGCATTCCCGGTAGCGGGCCGCGAGCTCGCGCAGCACCGTCGCCGCATGCACGCCCGAGGGAACCGTTGCAACCACGTCGCGCGCGAGCACCAGCTTCTCCAGCGCGCCGGTCCTGATCTCCGCCACCCCCGCATCGACCGCTGCCATCCATGCTTCCTCGCTGAGCGACCCTGTGTGCAGGGTTGCACCCGCGGCAAGGGGGAGGGGGCGTACGACGGCGCCGCCCGCCTTTCCGGGGCCGGCACCAGGGGTGCCGTTCCCGGCTGCGTCCGCTGCCGCCGTCGTGCTTCCGGCCGGACTGTCCCCGTCCGGGGCTGCTGTGCTGCCACCGCCGAGCCAGCGGTCCAGGGCGGCGAGGGCGCCCTCTTCGGTGAGCGGGCCGTCGTCGAACGTCAGCTGGGTGAGCCACACCTGCCCGTCACGCACGCCCACCACGATCTCCGGGACGATCAGCCGGGACTCGTGCGCGGAGGTTTTGGAGAAGGCAAAAGAACCGAAAGCAACCGGGCCGGTGCCCGGCAGCTCTACCGCATCGTCAACTTCGGCCTCAAGGACCAGGTGCCGCCACCAGATGTCGGCCTCGAGGAAACGTTCCGGGCCGGTGGCGGTGAACCGAGCGATTTCGCCGAACCCCGCCAGCCCGGCCTCGCGGCGGGTCCAGCAGAGGACATCGTCCCGGACCAAAAACGACGGCAGCCCCCCGGCGAATTTTTGGCCATCGAGGGGGACTGTCAAGGTGCGGAACGTGCTCGTCATGATGAGACAACACTACTCCCGCCGCCGCACGGCCCCGGAGCGGCGGCGAGGCATGCTTCGTCCAACCCTGACCCGGACCGCCTTGGTCCGGACGCTCCGGAACATTTGAGACAATGACATGGTGAACCGAGCATCCTTGGATAAGCGTCCGGACGAAGTAGCCACAATGTTTGATGACGTCGCACCTAAATACGACGTGGTCAACGATGTCCTGTCCATGGGGCAGACCCGCCGCTGGCGCAAGGTCGTGGTGGAAGCCATGGAAGTCTCCAAGGGGCAACGCGTGCTCGATCTGGCCGCCGGCACGGGCACGTCCAGCGAGCCGTATGCCGACGCAGGCATAGATGTCATTGCGTGTGATTTCTCCCTTGGAATGCTCAAGGTGGGCAAGCGCCGCCGCCCGGACATCAACTTCGTGGCCGGAGATGCCACCAACCTGCCGTTCGCCGACAACGCCTTCGATGCCACCACCATTTCCTTCGGCCTGCGCAACGTCAACGAGCCCAAGAAGGCGCTGGAGGAGATGCTCCGGGTCACCAAACCGGGCGGACGCCTGGTCATCGCCGAGTTCTCGCAGCCTGTGGTGCCGCTCTGGCGCACCATGTACACCGAGTACCTCATGCGCGCCCTGCCGGCCATTGCAGTCAAGGTGGCCTCCAATCCGGACGCCTACGTCTACCTGGCCGAGTCCATCCGCGCCTGGCCGGACCAGGACCACCTCGCAGCCTGGCTGCAGGAGACCGGCTGGGAAAACGTCACCTACCGTAACCTGACCGGCGGCATCGTGGCCGTCCACCGCGCGTTCAAGCCTGCCGGGTCCACGCCGGACAATGCTGCTGCCGCCATCGCTGCGCACAAGGGCCCGGTGGCCAAGCTGCGCCGCAACATCACACGCTGACCTGTGAAGGTACTGATTGTCGGCGCGGGGCCGGCCGGGTCCACCGCCGCGTACTACCTTGCCAAGGCGGGCATCGAGGTCACGGTCCTGGAGAAGACGAGCTTCCCGCGCGAAAAAGTCTGCGGGGACGGGCTCACTCCCCGGGCCGTCCGCGAGATCCAGAAGCTGGGCCTGCCCCACCCCGAGGGTGACGGCTGGCGCCGGAACAAAGGCCTGCGCCTGATCGCCGGCGGCCGCACCATTGAGCTGCCCTGGCCCGAGGTATCAGATTTCCCGCAGTACGGCCTGATCCGCACCCGCCTGGGATTCGACGAGGAGCTCGCCCGGCATGCCCAGGCCGCAGGCGCTGCGATCCTTGAGCTGCATAGCGTCACCGAAGCACTGCATGACGACGACGGCCGGGTCACCGGTGTCCGCGCAGCGCTCCTGGACGAGTCAGGGCGCAAGACGGGGCAGACGCGGGACTTCAGCGCCGACGTCGTCCTCGCCGCCGACGGCAACTCCACTCGCACCGCCGTCTCGCTCGGCATCCGGAAACGCGACGACCGGCCCCTCGGCGTCGCGGTCCGCACGTACTTCACCTCGCCCCGCACTGACGACGACTGGATGGAGGGCTGGCTGGAGCTTCCCGGCCGCGACGGCAAGCTGCTGCCCGGCTACGGATGGGTCTTTGGCGTGGGCGATGGCACCTCGAACGTTGGCTTGGGCATCCTGAACTCCTCCAAGGAGTTCGGCAAGCTCGACTACAAGCAGGTCCTGCGCGAATGGACCGCCGGCATGCCCGCCGAGTGGGGCTTCACGCCGGAGAACCAAGTGGGGGTGATCCGCGGCGCCGCGCTGCCCATGGGCTTCAACCGCACCCCGCATTACTCGCCCGGCTTGCTCCTGCTGGGCGACGCCGGCGGCATGGTCTCCCCGTTCAACGGCGAGGGCATCTCCTACGCCATGGAGTCCGCGCGCTACGCTGCCGAGTTCATCATCGACGCCTCCTCCCGTGCGGCTTCCTCCGGCGGAACGTACGACGCTGATGCGCATCTTGCGCGGTACGCGGACTATGTGCGGGACCAGTGGGGTTCGCACTTTACGCTGGGCCGCGCGTTCGCCGTGCTGATCGGCAAACCCGCGGTCATGAAGCTCGCGCTGCGCACCGGGATGCCGATTCCTGTGCTGATGCGGTTCGTGGTGCGGCTCCTTGCCAACCTCACGGACCCGTCCGCGCGCGGCTTTGAGGACCGGGTGATCCGCGTCCTGGAATCGCTGGTTCCTGCCACATCCAATACCCCGCCTGCTTCGAACCAGCGGTATCCGCAACAAAAAGTTAGGGTTAACCCGTGACCAACCCCGCAGACCACAGCTGGACGCACGCCGGACACGGCCTGCCGGACTCAGAACCCAGCCTCAACACCACCGCCATCGCAACGGGTTTGCAGCTGCCCGCGGGTTTTGCGGCCATCGCCGGAGATGCCGAACTGGGGCCGGCCATCACCAACAACCTGGCGCGGGTGGAGAAGAAGCTCCGCGAAGCCATCGCCAACTCCGATCCGCTGGCTGACGCGACGTCGCGCCACCTGGTGGAAGCAGGCGGCAAGCGCATCCGGCCGCTGCTGACACTCCTCTGCGCGCACCTCGGTGACGCGTCGCTGCCCGCCGTGGTGCAGGCCGCCGTCGTGGTTGAACTGACCCACCTGGCTACGCTCTACCACGATGACGTGATGGACTCCGCGCCGTTCCGCCGGGGTGCACCCACCGCCCATGAGGTCTGGGGCAACTCCGTGGCCGTCCTCACCGGCGACCTGATCTTCGCCCGTGCGTCGATCCTGGTGTCCGAGCTGGGCTCCCGTGCCCTGGGCATCCAGGCCAGGACTTTTGAGCGGCTGTGCCTGGGCCAGCTCCACGAAACCGTTGGGCCGCGTCCGGATGAGGACCCGATCGAGCACTACCTCTCGGTCATAGCGGACAAGACCGGCTCGCTGGTGGCGGCGTCCGGGCAGCTGGGCGCTATCTTCGCCGAAGCCGATCCCGCTTTCGAGCCCGTCCTGGTGGAGTACGGCGAGAAGGTGGGAGTTGCTTTCCAGCTTGCGGACGATGTCATTGATGTCACCGGTATCAAGGTGAAGTCCGGCAAATCCCCGGGCACTGACCTGCGCGAAGGCGTGCCCACCCTGCCGGTCCTGCTCCTGCGCCGTGCTGCCGAGGATGGCGACCAGTCCGCCGTCGAGCTGTTGACGCTTATTGACGGTGACCTGAGCTCCGATGAAGCCTTGGCCGAGGCCGTTGCCGGCCTGCGCGAGCACCCAGTCACGGCCGAATCCTGGGTGGTGGCACGCCAGTGGGCCAACGAAGCCATTGCAGCCCTGGCTCCGCTGCCCGAAGGCGTGGTCAAGGACTCGCTGTCCAACTTCGCGCTGGCTGTGGTGGACCGCGCCAGCTGATTCCTGATCATTCGCGGAAGCCCGGCTCCCTGGTTTTGGGGCCGGGCTTCTTCTTTTCTGAGCCTTGAGTTTCTCTTGGTGGCCTTAAACGGGACAGCCCCGGTTCTCGGCAACGATACGAGTCATACGTTGCCTTGAACCGAGGCTATCTCTCCGTTCGCATCAGACCCGCCGGAGGCGTTTAGCGGATCCATGAATAGTCTATGACAGCTTTGTCATAAAGCGCAAGTACCTTGTTACCCGTTCTGTCACAGACTTTTCCCTCCCTAATGCGGGGAGGCTGACCGGAATGCGCCACTTATGAGTGGTGGGCTCCGGGTGGCCCGGATGGTTGCAGGGCAGGCGCAGGCGGTGGTGGTCAAGAGTCACGCATTCCGGTGCAGGCCGGGGATCAAACCCGGTGATGTGTTGTCCACATAGTCGTGAGAGCAGCTCGCGGCGGCGTTCCAGGCGGCAACACGCTGTTCTGGTGGATATCAATGACTACATGATGCGGCATGGGGGAGCTGCCCGTGCACTGCAGCTGAAGAGGGCCGGTTTCTCTCGAACGATGGTCAGCCAGGCTGTTGGGTTGGGCGTACTTGTCAGAGTTCGGCGGGGCGTCTACGGGCTGCCTGGCCAGGGCGTCATGGCAAGGGCCCTGGCTGCTGGCGGCAGGCTGACCTGCCTCTCCGCGGCGCCGCTGTACGGGCTCTGGACGCTCAACAGTGTTACAACCGTTCATGTCTGCCGCAGTCACCCGAGTAAGGCGGCAGGGCTAAAGGACCATGGCCGGCCCAGGCATCCGAAGCATGCCTGGCTGCCCGTTGTTGGGCTGGCCGATGTCCTGCTTCATGCCCTTCGCTGCCTTCCTGAGCCCGATGCCCTGGTCATGGTGCAGTCCGCCGTGGGCAGCGGAAGCATCTCCCTGGACTTCCTGTTCGCAAAATGCCAGGGGCGCCGGAACGGCAAAGCGCGGTCGGTACTGGATTTGGTGATTCCCAGGGCAGACTCGGTGCTTGAAGTCCTGGCCAACGCGCAGTTCGCGAAAGCCGGGCTTCGGGTCCAGAGGCACGTCTTCATTCCCGGAGTGGGCGAAGTGGACTTCCTCGTGGAGGAATGCCTTGTGGTCGAGACCGACGGGTCCACTCATTTTGAACCGCGTTCCGTGAAGCGGGACCAGCGGCGCAACAACCGCAGCGTCGTCGATGGCTACCTGGTCCTGCGTTACTACTATGACGACGTCGTTCATTCGCCGGAAGCAATGGTGGCTGAAGTCCAGGCGGTGCTGAAGCTGTGGCAAAGCGGTCAGTTTCGTGGCAATTCCGTCCGCAACTTTGACCCATTTGCGTAGCTTATGGCTGAGTCAAAGCTGCCTGACCTCGGCAATCCAAGGGCACGAAGCGGATCCAGCCCTAAAAACTACGCATTCCGGTCACAAGGAACGAGAGGAAGCAGGGAGCCCTAGTCCTCGTCGTCCTCGAAGGCCCACTCGAACATGTCGAACACGAACTCCGAGAACGTGCCTTCCTCGGACTTCCATTGGCCGCGGGCATTGTTGCGCCGGTACACAATGGGATCCGGGACGCTGAGGTCGCCCACGCGGAAGCCCCAGGTGTACTCCTCTTCCTCGTCCTCAAGGAACATCAGGAAGCCCTCGTCATCGACTTCGAGCTCGTCCGGATCCCAGAAGTAGTGGTAGGCCTCCATCAGGTCCTCGCAGCCGCCGAGGGCAAGGTAGAACTCGCGGAGGACCAGCGGAATCTGGAATTGGTGGTCGGCCAGGGCCTTGTCCAGCTCTTCGGGGGACAGGCCGTCCGCTTCCTGCCATTCATCCTCGAGATACTTCGGAACAAGCGCGCGGAACTTCTCGAGGAACATGTCAGTCATGCTCATATCCTAGCCAATTGCGGGGCCGGCAAAGTGCCACCGAAGAGCCGCCGGAACGCCGCATCAGGAGCCTGGCTCGTTGTCCCGACGGTGCCAGCCGTGAACCGCAAGCGGCGCCTGCCAGGACCGGCGCCAGGCCAGGACCCGGAAGGTGAAAACCACGGCAGCAATGGCCGCCGCCGTCAGTACATTGAACATGCCCAGGACCCACAGCACGGCCGTCATCGCCGCCCCCAGGAAGGCCGGCAGAGCGTAGATGTCCTTGGGGTTGAACAACTGCGGAACCTCATTGGCGGTGACGTCGCGCAACAGCCCGCCGCCCACAGCCGTGGTTACCCCCAACAGCACCGACGCCACCGGATTCAGCCCGGTGGCCAGCGCCTTGAGGGTGCCGGTCATGCAGAACAGGGCCAGCCCGGCGGCGTCGAACAGGGTCAGCAGCGAGGTGTACCGCTGGACGCTGGAGAACAGGAAGTACACCAGCGCGGTGGCGAGTACCGGCGGCACCAGGTAGGCGGGGTTGGTAAAAGCGGCCGGGACAACGGCAAGGATGATGTCGCGGATCACACCGCCGCCCAGGCCCACAAGGGACGCCAGCAGCAGGGACCCCACAATGTCGATCTGTTTGCGCGCCGCCAGGAGTGAACCGGAGACGGCGAAGAAGAAGACGCCCAGCAGATCCAGCCACACCGGCGCGTTGTCAAAGGGGAATGTCATGGAGCGTCCCGGCAGTATCAAAGAGGGCGGACAGGGCGGCTCCAACGTTACGCTAGCCCCTATGAACAGCCCCATCATGATCGCCTGCGCCCATGGGACGTCCAGCACACAGGGAGCCGCGGAGGTCAACGCCCTGCGTGACAACATCGCTGCCCTGCGCCCCGGGCTCGATGTCCGGGAAGCATACGTGGACGTCCAGCAGCCTGACCTGGTGGACGTGGTGGCGGGACTGCCGGAGGGGGAGTCCGCCGTCGTGGTGCCGTTGCTGTTGAGCGTCGGTTATCACGTGAAGGTGGACATCGCGCGGGCCGTGAAGAGCCGCCCGGGCAGTGCCGCGGCCGCGCCGCTGGGGCCTGACCCGCGCCTTGCCGAGCTGTTGGACCAGCGGCTCCGTGAAGCCGGCGTGACGGACAACGACGTGATCGTGCTCGCAGCGGCAGGTTCCTCCAACCCCAACGCCGCCGTGAGCGTGGAGGAGCTGCTGGGCCAGTTGCAGGAGCTGCGGTCCAACCGGATGGTGGCTGCCTATGGTGCCTCCGCCAAGCCTTCCGTGCCCGACGCCGTCGCAATGCTTCGCGAGGAGCTTGAGGGTGGTGCCGGTGCGGGGGAGTCCGCAGGGGCTGTCGACGTCGGCGGGCGGGTTGTGATTGCCTCCTACCTCCTCGCGCCGGGCTTCTTCCACGACCAACTCGCCAAGGCGGGGGCCGACGTCGTGACCGAACCCCTGCTGCCGTCCCCCGTGCTCGCCGAGATTGCCCTGGACAGGTACGATGCCGCCGTCGCAAAGATGAAGAAAACGCCCGCCAAAGCACCGGAAACGGAGGCTTCGGCACTCACTGCGGCAGCCCCCGCGGAACCGGCCGCAAATGCACAGGAGGGTGGCTTCTTCAAGGCCGTCCGGCGTTTCGTGACGAAATATTTCCCTAGGTGACTTAGCGTTTCCGGGCCTTTGTGACGCTCTTCGGGCGGGACCTACAGTCGATGCATGACTGATACAGCTCTAGCCGGAGCGTCCGCTGCCTCCAAACGCCCGGCCCGCACGTCCCGCCCCGCCGCGAAGCCGCACGGGCAGTGGAAAGTGGACGGCAAAACGCCCCTGAACGCCAACGAAACCTGGAAACAGGAAGACGACGGCCTCAACGTGCGCGAGCGTATCGAGACCATCTACTCCAAGGAAGGCTTCGACGCCATCCCCGGCCAGGACCTCCACGGCCGGTTCCGCTGGTGGGGCCTGTACACCCAGCGCAAGCCCGGGATCGATGGCGGCAAGACCGCAACCCTTGAGCCGCACGAGCTCGAAGACAAGTACTTCATGCTGCGCGTCCGCATCGACGGCGGCGCCCTCACCACCGAGCAGTTGCGCGTCATCGGCCAGATCTCCGTTGACTTCGCCCGCGACTCCGCGGACCTCACCGACCGCCAGAACATCCAGCTTCACTGGATCCGCGTGGAGGACATCCCGGAGATCTGGACCCGCCTGGAAGGTGTTGGCCTGTCCACCACCGAGGCCTGCGGCGACGTCCCCCGCGTGATCCTGGGATCGCCCGTGGCCGGCATCGCCAAGGACGAGATCATCGACCCCACCCCGCTGATCGAGGAGCTGGGGGAGCGGTTCATCGGCAACCCGCTGCTGTCCAACCTGCCGCGCAAATACAAGACCGCCATCACCGGCCACCCCAGCCAGGACGTGGTCCACGAGATCAACGACTTCGCCCTTGTGGGTGTCCGCCACCCCGAACTCGGCGTCGGCTACGACCTCTGGGCCGGCGGCGCGCTGTCCACCAACCCGATGCTCGGCAAGCGCCTTGGCGCCTTCGTGACGCCGGAGCAGGCCGCCGACGTGTGGCTTGGCGTCACCAGCATCTTCCGCGACTACGGCTACCGCCGCATGCGCACCAAGGCCCGCCTGAAGTTCCTCATGGCCGACTGGGGCCCGGAGAAGTTCCGCCAGATCCTTGAGGACGAATACTTGGGCTACAAGCTGGCCGACGGCCCTGCCGCGCCCAAGCCCACCACCCCCGGCGACCACATCGGCGTGCACGAGCAGAAGGACGGGAAGTTCTTCATCGGCGCCACGCCGCTGGCTGGCCGCCTGTCCGGCGCCGCGCTGGTCAAGCTCGCGGACACCCTCGAGGCCCGCGGCTCCTACCGGCTGCGCACCACCCCGCACCAGAAGCTCGTTGTGCTGGACGTCGAGAAGGACCAGGTTGAGCCGCTCGTGGCCGAACTGGATGCGCTGGGCCTGTCCGCCCGCCCGTCCGTGTTCCGCCGCGGCACCATCGCCTGCACCGGCATCGAGTACTGCAAGCTGGCCATCGTGGAGACCAAGCACACGGCTGCCACCGCCGTGGCCGAACTGGAGCGCCGCCTTGCGGACCTCGCCGAGTCCGGTGAACTGCCGCACGCGCTGTCCCTGCACATTAACGGCTGCCCCAACTCCTGCGCCCGCATCCAGACGGCGGACATTGGCCTCAAGGGCATGATGCTGCCAACGCCCGACGGCGATCCCTCCCCGGGCTTCCAGGTCCACCTGGGCGGCGGGCTGGCTTCCAACGAGCGCGAGGAAGCAGGGCTGGGACGCACGGTCCGCGGCCTCAAGGTCTACGTCGACGACCTGCCGGACTACGTTGAGCGCGTCGTCCGCACCTTCGTGGCCCAGCGCGCCGAAGGCCAGACCTTCGCCGAATGGGCCCACGCAGCAGACGAGGAGGCACTCCAGTAATGAGCAAGCATGCACTCGGAGTGGACCCGGTAGTTGCGCCGGCAGAAGCCGCTGCACAGGTGGAGGCCACGGTGGCAACCGCTGTTGCTGAACCTGCAGGCCGCAAACTCCGCTCAAAGGAAGAACTGAAGGCGCTGGCCGAGGCCGGCGCTGCCGAGCTCGGCTGGGACGCCCCGGCCCGCGACGTGATCGGCTGGGTGGAGCGCAACTTCGAGCTCCCCGCAGTTGCCGTCGCCTGCTCCATGGCCGACGCCGTCCTGCCGGCCCTGGTCGCGGACCAGATGCCCGGCGTCGACGTCCTCTTCCTGGAGACCGGCTACCACTTCCCGCAAACCTACGCCACGCGTGACGAGGTGGCAGCCAACCTCCGCGTCAACGTGGTGGACGTGCTCCCGGAGAACACCGTGGAGCAGCAGGACCGGCTCCTGGGCAAGGACCTGTTCGCCCGCGACGCCGCCCAATGCTGCGCCCTGCGCAAGGTGGCTCCGCTGCAGCGCACTTTGGCCGGCTACGAACTCTGGTTCACCGGTGTCCGCCGCGACGAGGCCCCCACCCGCACCAACACCCCGCTGGTCACCTGGGATGAAAAGAACGGCCTGGTCAAGGTCAACCCGGTGGCAGCGTGGACATTCGACCAGCTGGTCCAGTACTCGGATGACAACCTCCTGCCCGTCAACCCGCTGCTTTCCCAGGGGTACCCCTCCATTGGCTGCCAGCCCTGCACCCGGAAGGTAGCGCCGGGTGACGACCCCCGCGCCGGCCGCTGGGCAGGCTCCGACAAGACAGAATGCGGACTACACGTATGAGCACTTCACTAACCGAGGAGACCCAGGTGACTGAGTCCGCCGTCTCAACCCGCCTCTCCAGCCTGGACACCCTCGAGTCCGAGGCCATCCACATCATCCGCGAGGTTGTTGCCGAGTTCGAGAAGCCTGCGTTGCTGTTCTCCGGCGGCAAGGACTCCGTGGTGATGCTGCACCTGGCCACCAAGGCCTTCTGGCCGGGCAAGGTTCCCTTCCCGGTGCTGCACGTGGACACCGGCCACAACTTCCCGGAGGTCATCGACTTCCGCGACCGCACCGTGGAGCGCCTGGGCCTGAAGCTCGTGGTGGGCTCCGTGCAGGAGTTCATCGACCGCGGCGAACTCGCCGAGCGTGCCGACGGCACCCGCAACCCGCTCCAGACGGTCCCGCTGCTGGACGCCATCCAGCGGAACAAGTTCGACGCCGTGTTCGGCGGCGGCCGCCGCGACGAGGACAAGGCCCGCGCCAAGGAGCGCATCCTGAGCCTGCGTGACGAGTTCGGCCAGTGGGACCCGCGCAACCAGCGCCCGGAGCTGTGGAACCTCTACAACGGCCGCCACACCGTTGGCCAGCACGTCCGCGCGTTCCCCATCAGCAACTGGACCGAGCTGGACATCTGGCGCTACATCGAGCGCGAGAACATCGAGCTGCCCGGCCTGTATTACGCCCACGAGCGCGAGGTCTTCGCCCGCGACGGCATGTGGCGGGCGGTGGGCGAGGTGTCCCAGCCCCTGCCGAACGAGGAAGTCATTACCAAGACTGTCCGCTACCGCACGGTGGGGGACATGTCCTGCACCGGCGCCGTCGAGTCCGACGCCTACACCGTCTCCGACGTGGTGGTTGAAGTCGCCGCCTCCACCCTGACCGAACGTGGCGCCACCCGTGCGGACGACCGCATCTCCGAGGCCGCCATGGAAGACCGCAAGAAGGACGGGTATTTCTAATGACCACCGAAGCAGTTCGCGCGGCGGACCTCGAAACGGCCCTGCCCACTACCCTCTTCCGCTTTGCCACGGCAGGATCGGTCGACGACGGCAAGTCCACTTTGGTGGGCCGCCTCCTTCACGATTCCAAGGCCATCCTGGCTGACACGCTCGACGCCGTTGCCCGCACCTCAGCCGACCGCGGCTTCGGCGGGGAAAAGGGCGGTATCGACCTGGCCCTGCTGACCGACGGCCTGCGTGCCGAGCGGGAACAGGGCATCACGATCGACGTCGCCTACCGCTACTTCGCCACCGACCGCCGCAGCTTCATCCTGGCCGACTGCCCCGGGCACGTTCAGTACACCAAGAACACGGTGACCGGCGCGTCCACCGCGGATGCCGTCGTCGTACTCATTGACGCCCGGAAGGGTGTGCTGGAGCAGACCCGCCGGCACCTGTCCGTGCTGCAGCTGCTGCGCGTGGCGCACGTCATCGTGGCCGTGAACAAGATCGACCTGGTGGACTTCAGCGAGTCCGTGTTCCGCGGGATCGAAGCCGACGTGCAGCAGGTGGGCCGCGAACTGGGCCTCGGCTCGGACGGCATCAGCGATCTGCTGGTGGTTCCGGTGTCCGCGCTCGACGGCGACAACGTGGTGGAGCGCTCCGAGCGCACCCCGTGGTACACCGGTCCCGCGCTGCTGGAGGTCCTCGAGACCCTCCCTGCCGCCGACGAACTCGAGAGCCATCTGGAAAGCTTCCGCTTCCCCGTACAGCTGGTCATCCGGCCCCAGGGCGCGCTGGCACCCGACGCCGTGGCTGCCGGCCTGGATGTGGAGGCCTACCGCGACTACCGCGCGTACGCCGGCCAGATCACGGAAGGCTCAGTCAAAGTAGGGGACCAGGTCTCCGTCCTGACGCCCGGCCAGGATCCGCGCACCACCACGGTGGTGGGCATCGACTTCGCCGGCGCCTCGCTGGACGAAGCCGCCGCCCCGCAGTCCGTGGCCATCCGCCTGGCTGAGGAATTCGACGTCGCCCGCGGTGACACCATCGCCGCCGCCGGGACCGTCCGCGAAGCCTCGGCCGACCTCTACTCGGCGCTGTGCTGGCTGTCCCCGAAGCCGCTCCGCGAGGGCCAGAAGGTGCTGGTCAAGCATGGCACCCGCACGGTCCAGGCACTGGTCCGCAACGTGTCCGGCAAGCTGGACCTCGCCTCCTTCAAGCTGGAACCGGCGTCCACCCTGGAACTGAACGACATCGGCAACGCGCAGCTCCGGCTCGCGGCGCCGCTGCCGCTGGAGAACTACCTGCACCACCGCCGGACCGGTGCGTTCCTGGTGATCGACCCGCTGGACGGCAACACGCTGGCTGCGGGCCTGGTCAAGGACCACCCGGGCGACCACGAGGACGAGCGCTACAGCATCTAGTTTTCGCACGGAATCGCCGGAACAGCGTGAGGCCGCCGTAGAGATACGGCCTTCGCGCAGCGTTCCGGCGATTTCCTGTTACGGGGGCCTTTACCGGGGCAGGGTTTAACCATGGAAACCATCAACAGCAAGCTCCTCAACTGGGCTTCCATCCTGGATGCCCAGACCCGGGAGCAGGCAGTGATGACGGCCGGACTGCCGTTCATCTACCCGCACCTGGCCCTCATGCCGGATGCCCACCTGGGCAAAGGGGCCACCGTGGGCTCGGTCATTCCCACGCTGCATGCCATCATCCCGGCGGCAGTGGGAGTGGACATCGGCTGCGGCATGATCGCCGTCCGGACCCAGTATTCCCTGGCAGACCTGCCCAAGGACCGGAAAAAGCTCCGGGAGGACATCGAGCGTGTCATTCCACTCTCCGCCGGCCACAACAACCGGAGCGTCCTGCCCACCGCCGAGCCCCGGATCGCGGAACTGAAACGGCTGGCCGCCAAAGCCGACTTCAACCCGTCCCGCTACGTGGAAAAGTGGGAGCTGCAGCTCGGTTCCCTTGGCTCCGGCAACCACTTCATCGAGATCTGCGCGGATGAGTCCGACGGCGTCTGGCTGTTCCTGCACTCCGGTTCGCGCGGCGTCGGGAACAAGATCGCCCAGCATCACATTGGCGTGGCCCAGCAGGTGTCCCGGAAACACCAGGTCCGCCTGCCGCACCCGGACCTCGCCTACCTGGACGAGGGCACGCCGCAGTTCGACAGGTACATGGCTGAGCTGCGCTGGGCCCAGCACTTCGCCCTCCTCAACCGCGAGGAGATGATGGACCGCGTGGCCACCCAGTTCGGCCACTGGGTGGGCGGCCGGGTGCAGGAACTCGAGCGGATCAACTGCCACCACAACTTCACCCAGCGGGAGACCCATTACGGCAGGTCCGTGTGGGTGTCGCGCAAAGGCGCCATCAAAGCCGAGCACGGCGATCCGGGACTTATTCCGGGGTCCATGGGGACGGCGTCGTACGTGGTGGAAGGCCGCGGCAACCCTGCCTCACTGAACTCCTCCCCGCACGGGGCAGGGCGCGAATACTCCCGTAACGCGGCACGGAAAACCTTCTCCCTTGACGAGCTGAAGAAGGCCATGAGGGGCATCGAATTCCGCGCGTCGGAGGCCTTCATCGACGAGATTCCGGCCGCGTACAAACCCATTGACCAGGTAATGCACGACGCCGCCGACCTGGTCACTGTCCGGCACAAACTGCGGCAGCTGGTCAATGTCAAGGGGAACTGACCGGGTCAAGACGGTCTGGCGCACGCCCCGTAACAGGAGCATCCGCGCGTTTCGAATATGACGCTAGATGAACGTGCGTGACCCCCCGTTTCCGCTTCGTTGAACGGGTTTGGGCCACTCCCTATGGTGAAACAATGACTAGTTCCAAGCCCGGGATGATCCGCATCGTGGCAGGCGAAAGCGCGGTTCCCAAGCGCAAGCGTGCCATCGAGGCTGCCCTGGCCATCGGGCTGGTCCTGCTGATCGCGGTGGGCGCCGTGGTGGCCTCCACCGTTTCCCGGAACACGGAAGCGCAGGCTGCCGAGCCCACTCCCGCCGCGCAGCTCAAGCTGGGCTACTTCGGCAACGTCACCCACGCCCCGGCCCTGGTGGGCATCAAGGAAGGGTTCCTGGCAGAGGCCCTCGGCGCCACTGCGCTGCACACCGAGACATTCAATGCCGGGCCGGCGGCTATCGAGGCGCTCAACGCGGGTGCCATTGACGCCGCCTACATTGGGCCCAATCCGGCCATCAACTCCTTCGCCAAGAGCCGGGGCGAGTCGGTGAAGATCGTGGCCGGCGCCGCGGCGGGCGGCGCCCAGCTGGTGGTTAAGCCGGAGATCAACTCCGCGGCGGACCTCAAGGGCAAGACCCTCGCCTCCCCGCAGCTGGGCGGCACCCAGGATGTGGCACTCCGCGCCTGGCTCGCTGGCCAGGGGTACAAAACCAACGTGGATGGCAGCGGCGACGTGGCCATCAACCCCACGGAAAACGCCCAGACCCTCAAGCTGTTCCAGGACGGAAAGCTCGACGGCGCGTGGCTGCCCGAGCCGTGGGCGTCACGGCTGGTGCTCCAGGCCGGAGCCAAGGTGCTGGTGGACGAAAAGGACTTGTGGGACGGGACGGGTACCGGCAAGCCCGGAGAATTCCCCACCACCGTCCTGATCGTGAACCAGAACTTCGCCGCGGACCACCCGGACACCGTCAAGGCACTGCTGGACGGCCACGCGAAATCGGTGGCCTGGCTGAACGAGGCCCCCGCCGCGGAAAAATCCAGCGTCATCAATTCCGCCCTGCAGGAATCGGCGGGAGCGGCCCTGGCTGACGACGTCCTGGCCCGGTCCCTGGCGAACATCACCTTCACCCTGGACCCGCTTGCCGGAAGCTACCCCCGGCTGCTGCAGGACGGCGTGGAGGCAGGCACCACCAAGCAGGCGGACATCAACGGCCTGTTCGACCTGCGTGCGCTCAACGGGGTCTCAGCAAACAAGATTTCAGCAGCCGGCCTCGGCCAGGACTGACCCACCACCTACGTAAGGACGCTCCATGCCAGTCGTACTGGAACACCTGGGCAAGCGCTTCGGCGACGGCGCCCCGGTACTGGACGACGTCAACGCCACCATCGGGAAGGGCGAGTTCGTTGCCCTCCTCGGTGCCTCGGGCTGCGGCAAATCCACCCTGCTGAACATCATCGCGGGACTGGAGCCGCCGTCGTCGGGCGCGCTGGAAGTACCCAGCGACGGCGCTGCCTTCATGTTCCAGGACGCCGCCCTGTTTCCCTGGCTGACGGCCCGGGAGAACATCGAACTGGCCCTGAAGCTCCGCGGCGTTGGCAAGGCACAGCGCAAGGCCAAGGCCCAGGAACTCCTGGAACTGGTGCACCTGGGTTCGGCCGGGGACAAGCGCCCGCATGAGCTCTCCGGCGGCATGCGGCAGCGCGTTTCCCTGGCGCGGTCGCTCGCCCAGGACCGGCAGCTGCTGCTCATGGATGAGCCATTCGCCGCCCTGGATGCCATCACCCGCGACCTGCTGCACGATGAGCTGGAGCGGATCTGGAAGGAAACCGGGCGGACCATCGTCTTCGTCACGCACAACGTCCGCGAGGCCGTCCGGCTGGGCCAGCGCGTGCTGCTGCTGTCCTCACGTCCTGGCCGCGTGGTCCAGGAATGGGACGTCACCGAGGAACACCGTACCGACGCCGGGCTTGCCGGCCAGCTGACCGGGGTCATCACCGCCCGGCTGCGTGAGGAGATCCGCCGCCATGCCAAGTAACCAGACGCCCCTTGCCGAGGCCCCTTCGGAACCGGCCGAGCCGCGCCACGTCCACGCCGCCCTGACCCGCACTTCCACCGGCAACGAGGACCTGCGCGAACTCGAGTCGGGGCTGGACTCCCTGCAGTCCGACGCCGCCCGGAAGAACCGCATCGACTGGAGCCGCATCCTGCTGCCCGTGGCCGCCCTGCTGGTCCTGGTGCTGGCGTGGCAGTTCTACGTCTCGCTGGGCCTGAAGCGGCGTGACCTGGTCCCCGGCCCGCTGGACGTGGCCACCCAGATGGGCGTTCTCTGGAACGAAGGCAAGCTCCAGGAAGCCGTCTGGACATCGCTGCAGCGAGGCCTGGTGGGCTTCGTCATTTCGGTGACCATCGCCACGCCCGTGGGCCTGCTCCTGGCCCAGGTGGCACCGCTGCGCCGCGCCTTTGGTCCGCTGATCTCCGGCCTGCAGGTCCTGCCGTCGGTTGCCTGGGTTCCGGCGGCCATCATCTGGTTCGGCCTGACCGACGCCACAGTGTATTTCGTGATCTTTATGGGTGCCATCCCGTCCATCATCAACGGGCTCATCTCCGGCGTGGACCAGATCCCGCCGCAGTACCGGCGCGTGGGTACCGTTCTCGGGGCTTCCCGGCTGGAGATGGCGCTGCAGATCATCCTTCCCGCCGCCCTGCCCGGGTACCTGGGCGGGCTCAAGCAGGGCTGGGCCTTCTCCTGGCGCTCACTGATGGCGGCGGAAATCATCGCCGTGGGCGGCACCATCGGCTTCGGCCTGGGTTCATTGCTGGACCAGGGCCGAATCCTGTCCGACATGACTGTGGTGATGTCCGCGATCCTGCTGATCCTCGCCGTCGGCATCCTGATCGAACTGCTGGTGTTCGCACCGATCGAGAAACGCCTGTTGCGCAGCCGCGGCCTCCTGGCGGGCGGCACCCGCTAGAACCCATGCGTCAGAGCCCGACGGCGACTCCCGCCGTCGGGCTCTGCTGTTCCGTGGCGACCCAAAGGCGTAACTTTTACCCGCCCTCCGCCACACCCGCCGCGTAGTTCCGCTGGCAAGGTCCTGTGCCAGGCTCAAAAGTTACGCAGTTACGCCAGCACCCCGGGACCCAGGCCCCCCGGAAGCTGGGACTGAGTGAAAGACTGGCCCCATGACCGCCAGCTTCGTGTGCCGCACCACATCCAGCCTTCGGCCGGAGCAGCTGTTCGACCTGGCCCGCAGCGTTGACGTCCACGTGGATTCCCAGAAAGGCTCGGGGGAGCGGGTTGTAGCCGGTGTGACGTCCGGGCTGATCGGTGCGGGGCAGGAAGTGAGCTGGCAGGCACGGCATTTCGGGGTGCCCTTGACCATGACCAGCCGGATTACGCACTTCGACTTCCCGCACAGCTTCACCGACGAACAGGTGAAAGGCCCGTTCAAGTCCTTCCGCCACGTCCACGAATTCGAAATTACGGCCGGGGGCAGCGTCATGACGGACCGGGTGGAGTTCAGCGCGCCGTTCGGGCTTCTGGGGCGCGTGGTGGAGAAGCTGGTCCTGCGCCCGTACCTGCAGCGGCTTATCCGGGACCGCGGGCGGTTCCTCGCCGGACTGGGGTGAGTCCTCCCGCCTTTGTGACGCAGCGTTACCTTGCGTGAACTGGTGTTGCTCGCCCTTTGTGGGCGATTGTGACGCGGCCCTACCGTTGATTCATGGCAATTCAGGATATCTACCCCACAGCGCTGCGGCTGCTCGGCCGCCCCGTGCTGGTGGTGGGCGGCGGCCCCGTTGCGGCCCGTCGCGCCAAGGGCCTGCTCGACGCCGGTGCAGTGGTCACCGTCGTGGCGCCCGTTGCCTCTGACGCGCTCCGGGAACTGGCCGACGCCGGCCTCCTCACCTGGGCAGCGCGCCACTACCTTTCAAGCGACGTCGACGGCGCCTGGTTCGTCCAGACGGCCACCGGCGATGCCGCCGTGGACGCGCAGGTCTCCGCAGACGCCGAAGCGCAGCGCATCTGGTGCGTCAACGCCTCCGACCATGAAGCCTCTGCAGCCTGGACTCCCGCGGTCGCCGAAGTGGACGACGTCAAGATCGCCGTGAACGCCGGGGGAGACCCGCGCCGCGCCATGGCCGTCCGCGATGCCGTGGCCACCGCCCTGGAAACCGGCGACCTTCCGCTGCGCCGCCGCCGGGCACACCGCGGTTCCGTTGCCCTCGTCGGCGGCGGCCCCGGCGACACCGGCCTCATCACCGTCCGCGGCCGCCGCCTCCTGGGCCAGGCCGACGTGGTGGTCGCAGACCGCCTGGGCCCGCGTGAACTCCTGAACGAACTTGCTCCTGACGTCCGCGTCATCGAGGTCGGTAAAACCCCCGGCCACCATCCTGTGCCGCAAACCGAAATCAACAGGATCCTGGTAGAGGAAGCCCTGAACGGCCACCGCGTTGTCAGGCTGAAGGGCGGCGACCCGTACGTGCTGGGCCGGGGCGGCGAGGAAGCCGAGTACTGCCGCCAGCACGGCGTCGAGGTGGAAGTGGTTTCCGGCGTCACGTCCGCGATCTCCGTTCCCGCCGCCGCCGGCATTCCGGTGACGCACCGCGGCCTGGCCAAGGGCTTCAGCGTGGTCACCGGCCACGAGGAACTCTCCGAGGTTCCGGCCCGGCCTGATCACACCATCGTCCTGCTCATGGGCGTCGGCCAGCTGCGCGAGTCGGCGTCCGCCCTCGGCAAAGCCGGCCTGCCGGAAAACACTCCAGTTGGTATCGTTGAAAACGGCTATTTGCCGGACCAGCGCGTGACGATTGGCACGCTCGGTTCCATTGCCGGCCAGGCGGAAGCAGCCGGCGTCGCAAATCCCGCAGTGATTGTCATCGGTGACGTGGTGCGCGTGAGCCCGTTCGCGCCGTCGCACTTCAAAACCGCTGACTACAGCACCACCACCCCGAACAAGCCCCGAGTCCTCACCTCCTAGCCGAACAAAAGGAACACAGCCGTGTCATCAAGCACCACCGTAGGTTCTGCCGAACGCCCGCTGCGCGTCGCCGTCGTGGGCTCCGGCCCGGCCGGCGTCTACGCCGCGGACATCCTCACCAAGAGCGAGGCCGTCAAGAGCGGCGAGCTGACCGTGAGCATCGACCTCTTTGACCGCTACCCGGCACCCTATGGCCTGATCCGCTACGGCGTGGCCCCGGACCACCCCCGCATCAAGGGCATCGTCAACGCCCTGCACAAGGTTCTGGACCGCGGCGACATCCGCTTCTTCGGCAACGTGGACTACGGCACCGACCTCACCATCGAGGACCTCCGCACCCACTACGACGCCGTCATCTTCGCCACCGGCGCCATCAAGGACGCGGACCTGAACATCCCGGGCATCGAGCTGGAGGGCTCCTTCGGCGGCGCCGACTTCGTCTCCTGGTACGACGGCCACCCGGACGTCCCGCGCGAATGGCCGCTGGACGCCAAGGAAATCGCCGTGATCGGCAACGGCAACGTGGCCCTGGACGTGGCCCGCGTCCTGTCCAAGCACGCCGACGACCTGCTGGTCTCCGAAATCCCGGACAACGTCTACGCCGGCCTGAAGGCCTCGCCCGTCACCGACGTGCACGTCTTCGGCCGCCGCGGCCCCGCCCAGGTCAAGTTCACCCCGCTGGAGCTGCGCGAGCTGTCCCACTCCAAGGACGTGGACATCATCCTGTACCCGGAGGACTTCGAGTTCGACGAGGAATCGGACCGCCAGATCCAGAGCAACAACCAGACCAAGACCATGGTGGGCACGCTCACCAACTGGATCGCCGAGCAGCCCGAGGACCTCTCCGAGCTCAAGGCTTCCCGCCGCCTGCACCTGCACTTCCTGCACAGCCCGGTGGAGATCTATGACGACGCCGAGACGCCGGGCAAGGTTGCCGGCATGCGGTTCGAGCGCACCGAGCTGGACGGCACGGGCAACGCCCGCGGCACCGGCGAATTCGTGGACTACCCGGTCCAGGCCGTGTACCGCGCCATCGGCTACTTCGGCTCGGCCCTGCCGGAGATCGAGTTCGACCACAAGAAGGGCGTCATCCCGAACGACGGCGGCCGCGTCCTGGACGCATCCGGCGCCCACGTGCCTGGTATCTACGCCACCGGCTGGATCAAGCGCGGACCCGTCGGCCTGATCGGCCACACCAAGGGCGACGCCCTGGAGACCGTGACCTACCTGCTGGAAGACCGCGAAAACCTTCCGGTGGCCAGCGTGCCCGCTGAGGACGCCGTCGTCGAACTCCTTGACGGCCGCGGCGTGAAGTTCACCAGCTGGGAAGGCTGGCTGGCGCTGGACGCCCACGAACTCGCCCTCGGTGCAGCCGCCACCGAGGCCGGCGGCTCGCACGGTGTCGAGGTCAAGCGTGAGCGCATCAAGGTGGTGCCGCGCGAGGACATGGTCAACATTTCCCGCGACGGCGTGGCTGCCCAGGTCTAAGGCTCCACTAGCAACGCGAGGTCACTCCCGCCCGATAGACCGGGTTTATTGGGCGGAAAGTGACCTCGCGTTGCTTTAAGCCGGCCGTGCTATTTCCCGGCCCCGCCGGCGGCCATGAGCTCCAGGCGCTTGAGCGTCTCCCGGTTGCGCACCGTGATCATGGGGTCCCGCAGGAACTTGGGAATCCGCTTGCCGGGTCCGCGGATGGCGTCTTCAGCCATGGTGACCTTGCAGCCCCCGCCCTGGTCCTCCTCGAGGGTGATCACCACTTTTGCTTCACCCAGCGGCCAGCCACGCGCCACCAGTTCGAGCTTCTTGTTTGGCTCAGAAGTTGTCACGCTGGTGCTGTCATTGATCAGGAACGGCCAGGCGCCCACGGAGTGGTGCAGCCGTGATCCGGCGTGCGGCCAGTGGTCGTCCACGGCCCGGATCCGGGAGGCCCCCACCACCCAGCCGGAGTACAGCCAGCCGTCGGCAATCACCTTCCAGACGTCGGCGGCGGGGGAGTTGAATACCTGCGACACGGTTGCCATGGGCTTCCTTTCTGTTGCCGCTGCGCCGGTGCCGGCCGCGGTCTGGTCCGCTGGGGTGGTGGAAGGTACGACGGCGGCTGGAGCCTGCCGCTGGGCGGCCAGGTACGACCGCTCCCGGAGCCGGCGCGTCCAGGGGTAGGTGTGCGCGCCGGGCGGCAAGTTGGCCAGCGGGTCGAAACGCAGGCTGGTGTCCTGCGGTTGTGCAGCAGCACGCAGGCGCAGCTCCCCGCAGTGCTGCCAGGGACCTAACGGCCTGGCCCAGTACAACTCAAGGATCCATTCCCCTGACTGGGGCGATCCTTGGGGAAACCGCCCGCTCTGCAAGCCCAGCAGCACCGGGCCCCGGCGGCCCCGGTAGGGCATCAGGGTCGTCAGGGCGGCGCCGGAGACTTCCAGCCTGGGCTGGAGCAGGAACCTGCCGGGGACCCGCCAGCCTGTGGAGGCGAAGAGGATATCGGCGGGGCCGCCGTCCCTGCTGCCGGCGGCGGGAGTGACCACCCGCAGCGCCAGCCCCAGGATGTCCGGAAGTCCCTTCGGCAGCCCGATCGACCGGGAGAACCGCGCTTCAACCGCGTCCGTTCCGGGCGCGTCGAGCCAGTCGAGGCCGCTTGCTCCGCCGGCACTGCCGGTCCTTACCAGGCGGCCGGTCAGCCCTGTCCCGTTGGGATGGATGGGCCGGACAGGCCGGACCAGCTTCAGGACCCGGAACAAGGAGGCGAAGGCCAGGCCCGCCGCCGCGCTTAAGCCGCGGGCGCCGTCGTCGTCCGTTCGCTGGTCACCCGATAAGTGGTCCGTCATGCTTCCTTCCTACCCACAAAGGCGGAACTACATCCGGCCGAACCGGGAGCGGATCAGGGCGAACACCCCGTAGGCAATGAATCCCGCCCCGATGGCCACCAGCAGGTACGGGCCCCAGGGGTGGTCGCGGAGGGCTTTGAGGCTGCCGTCCAGTCCGGTGGATTCGTCCGGGTTGTGTTTGGCGGCGGCGATGACGAAGAGCAGGCCGGTGAGGACCAGGGCGATGCCTTTGGCAATATGGCCGGCCACGCCCAGCCCGTCGATCAGCCTGCCGCGCCGCCTGCCGTCGAAATGGAAGAGCTCCTCCTTGAACCCGAACCGGACGCCCTTGACCACAAAGTAGATGCCGATGCCCACGATGGTCAGGCCCAGCGCCACCAGCACCCACAACCCCAGCGGCGTGGCCATCAGTGCGGCACTGAAATCCCGGGTGCTCTCACTGGAGTCACCGCGCATCCCCACCGCGAACCCGGCGAAGCTGAACCCGACGCTGCTGTAGGCGATGGCCAGGAAGCCAGAGGAAACCAACTTGGACACCCGCTCCTTGCGGGGAGCGCGGCGCATGCGAAGAGTGGCCTCGCTCGCCTGCCACAACCCCAGGCCCAGGCACGCCACCACGCACGCCCACATCACATACGGGCCCCAGGGGTTCGCCGCCAACTGTTCAATGGCACCGCTTGGTTCAGCCTCTCCGGGCTGGCCGAAGGCCACCGCGATGGCGATGGCCCCAATGATCACGTGGAGCACGGCCATGACGGCGAAACCCGCGCGCGCCAGGACGTCCAGGGCCTTGTGGTTGGAGGCCTCCTCGACGGCGTCCGCGGCCCTGCTGATGGTGGATTCCCCGTCGGACATGGGTCAGCCGTTCATCGGTCCTTCGGCCCGCAGCTTCTCCGCGCCCGGCCCCTCCACATGCACGGTGCAGCGGACCACCAGCTTTCCCGGGGCGTTGTCGAGTTCCACCAGGGAATCGTCCGCGCTCAGGACGGTGAACACCTGGGAGTCCGCCACCACTGACACTCCCTTCGCGGCCGCCGTTTCCCTGGCATTGGCCAGTGCCTCGTCCTGCAGGCCTTTTACGTAAGCGTTCTCCTGTTCGCGGGCGGGGTCTCCGAAAGCCCAGCCGAACAATGTCCCTGTAATTCCCATGGCCCCGATATTACGCGTTCTCCATCCCGGAAGGCGGGCTTTCGTAACATTAGTAAGTGTGCTTACCATAGGCGGACCATGACCTTGAGGGGACACGGCAAGCGAAGACCGCGCGAGCGGCATCTCGGAACCAGATCAACGTTAGGAATGCACATCATGGCAGGAAATCTCATTGCCCGGTCCGTTCACGATCTGACGGCAGCAGCGTGGTTCGGTGGATCCCTGATGGGTGCCATCGGCCTGAATGGTGCAGCCGCGGCAGCCAAGGACCCATCCGAGCGGACCCGGCTTTCGAGCGCGGGCTGGATGAAGTGGGCACCGTTCCAGACTGCGGCGTTCGCCTCGCACCTGGTGGCGGACCTCGCCATCGCCTGGGAGAACAAGGGCCGCATTGCCAAGCAGGAGGGCGTGGCCCGCGATACCGCCATCAAGACGGCCGTGACCGTGGCGGGCGCCGCGGTGACCCTCTACTCGGGGATCCTGGGCAAGAAGGTGGAGAAGCTCGCGGCCGAGGGTGCTGAAGGCGCCACCGAGCCGCGGCCCGACTCCTCGGAGGAACTGAAGACCGCCCAGCAGCAGCTGAAGATGCTGCAGTGGGTCATCCCCGCGTTTGCGGGCGCCGTGATTATCCTGGGCGCCAAGCATGGCGAGATGCAGCGTCCCAAGAACGTCTTCGCAGGGCTCCGCTCCTGAGCGCTCCCAGGCGGTAACGCAGCAACGCACGACGACGGTCCGGCACCCAGGTGCCGGACCGTCGTCGCGCATCCCCTCAGCGGGAGTGTTCGGCGTTCCCAACCGCGGAGGCTAGATGGGTTTGGTGCCCGCCGGCGGCAGGTTCGGGTTCATGTCCTCCAGGTTGGGGTCCTCCGCGGTCCACACCTGGATGATGGCCCAGGCGACGGCGGCAAGCGGCACGGAGAGCACGGCGCCCACGATTCCGGCCAGGATGGTGCCGGCGGTCAAGGCCATCAGGATCACCAGCGCGTGGAGCTGCAGCGACTTGCCCATGACGATGGGCTGCAGGAGGTCGCCTTCGAGCTGGTTGACGGCAATGACCACTGCCACCACGATCAGGGCAACAACAGGGCCGTTGGCCACGAGTGCCACCAGGGCGGCCAGGATGCCCGCCACCGTGGCACCCACCAGGGGAATGAAGGCGCCGATGAACACGATGATGGCCAGGGGGAGGGCCAGGGGAACCTGCATGATCAGCAGCGCAGCGCCGATGGCCACGGTGTCCACCAGGGCAACTATGGCGGTGCCGCGGACGTAGCCGCCCAGGACCTCAAGGGTCCGGCTGCCCACACGGCGGAGCTTGGCTTCGCGTGCTCCGCTGAAGGGGCGGAGGAAGAAGTTCCAGATCTTTGCGCCATCCTTGAGGAAGAAGAACAGGATGACGATCATCAAGGCCGCGCCGGCAAAGAACTCCGTGACCACTGAAAGCCCGGTGATGGCGCCGGAGCGGACCTGGCTGCTGGTGGCGAACTCGACGATCCCCTGCCGTGCCTGGTCCAGCTGCTCCTGCTCAATCGGGATAGGCCCGGTGAGGAGGAACTTCTCCAGCTCATCCAGCCCTGAAGCGGCCTGTTGCGCCAGTTCGCCCCACTGGTTGCGGACCGAGAGGTAGATGACTGTGAATACGCCGCCCAGCACCAGCAGCAGGCCAATAAACGCGATGCCGGTGGCAAGGCCGCCCCGCAGTCCCCGGCGCCGGAGCATGTTGACGAACGGGCCGATCGCCGCGGCCAGGATGAGCGCAATCAAAATCGGAATGACCAGGAGCTTGATCTGCATCAGCGCGTAGACGGATACCACTGCCACCGTGAGGATCAGGAGGACCTGGGCCGCGCGGATACCCACCCTGCCCAGCCCGTCCGCCCACAGTTCGCTGGGGGACTTGGTGGGCCGTGGTTTCCGGGTGGCTGCCGCGGGCTGTTCCGCCGTGCCGGCATGTCCTTGTGCCTGTCCGGCCGCCACCGCGGCAGCTGGTGATTCCTCCGTCTCCGGCTGCGGGGGCTCCTTGCCCAGTTCGTGATCAGTCAGGCGTGGTGTTCGCGCCACGGGAAACTCCTCATCGTCGGCGGGTGCCCGCCGCGCAGGGGTGCGCGAAAGGCATGACTACCTGCGTCTGATAGTAAGCCTACTGACCGGTTAAGCCCGGACGAAACCCCGCCGTCGCCATTGGGACAAGACCCAGTCGCTACCGCGCCAGCCAGTCCGCGCAGGAGTTTAGGTTCCGGTTGACCGTTGCTACGGCCGTCTCGGCGTCCCGCTGTTCGATGGCGTCCACCAGGAGGTCGTGTCCCTCCAGTGGGCGGCCGTCGAATCCCGGCCGCCGCTGCTGGGCCAGGAGGTCCTGGTGGAAGGCCGCACCAAAACTGACGTAGAGCTCGTGCAGCAGGGGATTGCCGGATGCCTTGGCCACCCGTTCGTGGAATCCCCAGTCGGCCGCAGCCCAGGCCTCGTAGTCTCCCGCGTTCCAGGCCTGGTCCCGCGCGGCGAGCAGGGCACGCAGGGCGGAGACGTCGTCGGGCATGGCATTGCGCGCCGCCAGGCGGGCGGCCTGCGTGTCCAGGCCCAGCCTGACCTCCAGGATGTGCACCTCGGTGTGGTCCTGGTACAGCCGCCGGGCGGCACCGGAAATTTCACTGGTGGCCCGGACGTAGGTGCCGTCGCCCCGCCGGACCTCCAGCATCCCGCTGTGGGCCAGGGCCTTGATGGCCTCGCGGAGGGTGCCCCGTGAAACGCCCAGGGTGGCCATCAGCTCGGTTTCGGACGGAATCCGCTGGTGGAGGGGCCACTCGCCGGAGTGCACCATGGTGCGCAGCTTGGCGGTGACCTCGTCGGCGAGCGGCGCGCGGGAGGATGGGCTCAGTGCCATGGCCGTCCTACTTTCGTCCGCCGGCGGCCATGGCCTTGCCGGTAATCAGGTGGGCCACCACGATCTGGGCAACCGCCAGCGCAAGGAGCAACAGGAGGGGCAGGGTCCAGCCGCCGGTAGCGCTGTGCAGCAGCCCCATCCCAAACGGCCCGGCGGTGGCCAGCAGGTAGCCGGTGGACTGGGCGAGCGTGGACAGCGCGGTGGTTTCTGCGGTGCTGGCGCCGCTGCGGCTGATCATCACCATGACCAGCGGGAAGATTCCCAGGCCGAACCCGATCAGTGCGGCCGGGACGGCGGCCAGTTCCACGGGCAGGACCAGCAGCGCCGCCAGCCCGGCAACCATGGTGATGCTGGCCAGGTAGAACGCGGGCCGCAGCATGCGCGGCCGGGAGCCGATGGCGATGAGCACCATGCCCGCCGGAACGGAAACAAGCTGCATGAGCCCGAACATCAGTCCACTGGCGGAGGCACTGAGTCCCATGGTGGTCAGCAGGTACGGGAACCAGCTCAGCAGGGCATAGGCGAGCAGGGCCTGGAGGGTGAAGATCGCGGTGAGCAGGAACCCCTTCCGGGTCCGCAGCAGCGGCCACGGCAGGACGCTTGCGGCGGCCTGGGCAGGGCGGTTGCGGTGGGCGTGCAGCGCCACGGGAAGGAAGCCCAGGAGCGCGGCGACGGCGGTGATGCCGATGGCGCCGACGGCGGCAGAAGGCGAGCCGAGTGCATGCGCCAGCGGTACCACGGCGACGGCGGTGACGGTGGCGCCCGTGGTCATGGTCACCGTATAAACGGCGGTCATGAGGGAAGTGCGGTGCGCGAAATGCTCCCGGATGAAGGAGGGCATGGCCACGTTGCAGACGGCCAGGCCGGACATGCCCACGACGCTGCCCGCAACCAGCATGCCCGTGGCGGGGATTCCCCGCAGGAGGAGGCCGCCGGCCAGCATCGCGAGGGCCAGCAGGATCGCTTTTTCCACGCCGAGCCGTCCGGCGAGCCAGGACGTGCCCGCGCCCGCCAGGGCAAAGCACAGCGTGGGGATGGACGGGATGATCGCGGCCACCAGCACGCCGTAGCCCAGGACGGCCTGCAGGTCATGCAGCAGCGCAGACGCCCCGGTGATGCCGGCGCGCAGGTTCAGGCCGATCAGCACCAGCGCAATCACGCCGAAGACGACGGCGGAGCGGGGCCTGGCTGCGGAGGTCGCCGGAGCGCCGGTTTGGGGCGCGGCGGCGGCAGGGTTTGCGGCACGTTCTGCGGCGGGCGCGTTGGAGGTGGCAGGAGAGGAAGCGGGCATCTCTCAAGTCTAAAGGTTAGACGTTTGATGTTTGGGCTTAAGTGGCAGAGCTCTCCCGGGATACCGGCCGGGGGCAATAGACTGCCAGCGGGAGCCCGGACCGGTTCGTCCGGCCCGGATGGGCGGAAGCGGAAGGATCGGCTGGTGAAGGCATCGCAGGCGCTGGAAATTGAAAAGAAGTACGACGTCGACGAGGACGCCGTAGTGCCCCCGCTGGACGGACTTCCCGGAGTGGCCCGCACGGCAGCTCCCCACACTGCGCTGCTGGAAGCGGTCTACTTCGACACGGAAGGGCTAACCCTGGCGTCCCGCCGGATCACCCTCCGCCGCCGCACTGGAGGAACCGACGCCGGCTGGCACCTGAAGCTGCCCCCGCTGGAAGCCGCGTCCGGACCGGAACCGCAACAGCGGCGTGAACTGCACGCCCCGCTGGGCCAGCCCGACGTAGTGCCCGACAGCCTGCTCGACCACCTCCAGGCGTACCTCCGCGGAGCGGCAGTGGCTCCCGTTGTCCGGCTTGAAACCCGGCGCACCACCCACGCGCTCTACGGCGGGGACGGAACGCACCTTGCCGACCTGGCCGATGACCGGGTGACCGCGACGCGCCTGCACCGGGCCGCAGCCCCGGGCGCGGCTGGCAGCGCCGGCCCTGCTGCCGCAGAGAAGCTGCACTGGCGGGAGTGGGAACTGGAACTGGTCCACGGTGAACCCTCGCTCTTCGCCCCGGCCGGGGAGTTGCTGGCCCAGGCCGGTGCCCGTCCGGCCGGCCACGCCTCCAAGCTGGCCCGCGCCTTGGGCGGGGCCGCAGGCGGCATCACCCCAGACTCCATCGAATCGCCGGATACAGGCACGGGCGAAAGCACCGCAGCCCTCCGCACGGGCAAGAAAGCCCCGGCAGCCGCCGTCGTCACTGCCTACCTCCGCGCGCAGATCGAGGAGATCCTCGCCCAGGACCCGGCGGTCCGGGAGGAAGAACCCGAGGCGGTCCACAACATGCGGTCAGCCACCCGGCGGATCCGCTCGGTCCTGGCCGCCTACCGCAAGCTGTATGCGGCCGGCCCCGTCCGCCGGCTGCGGGACGAACTTAAGTGGCTTGGCCAGATGCTCGGGGCGCCGAGGGACGCGGAAGTCCTGCTGGGCAGGCTCCGCGGGCAACTGGACGACCTGCCGCAGGGCGACGGGACTAACGCCGCGCGGGACCGCGTGGAGCACAAGGTGGGCGCCGCGTACGACGACGGGTACCGGCTCCTGCAGGCTGCGCTGCGGTCCGACCGTTACTTCAGGCTCCTGGATGACCTCGAGGATTTCCGGGACAATCCGCCGGTCCGGCCGGATGCGGTGGCGCCGGGACGGCGGGCAGCTGCGAAAGCGGTGGACAAAGCTGCCCGCCGGCTCCGGCGTTCCCACCGGGCTGCGGCCCACGCGAGGCGGGGCGCAGCCCACGAAACAGCCCTCCACCAGGTGCGCAAGGACGCCAAGCGGCTCCGTCATGTGGCGGAAACGGCCGCCCTGGTGCATGGCAAGCGTGCCGGGAAAGTCGCCAAGGCAGCGCACCGGCAACAGAAAATCCTGGGAGACTTCCACGACGCCGTGATCGCCCGTGACCTGCTGGCCACCGCCGGCGGGAGCCACGATGCACCCGCCACCGTGGCAACTTACGCGGCGCTCGGGAACCGCCAGGACGAGCTGATGCGGGCTGCCGAAGCCAAGTACCGCAAGGCCCGGAAGAAGTCCCGCGACCTCCTGCGGCGCGGCGTTATCTAGGCACCTTATTTTCCCTGGCGGGCCGACAGCCGGGCCACGGCGAGGGCCAGCCAGAGCTGCACGCGGTCGGTGGTGACGGCGGGGTCGTACCCGGTCAGCTCGGTGATCTGTGCCAGCCGGTACCGGACCGTGTTGCGGTGCAGCGTGAGTTCCTCCGCCACGGCGGCCACGGAACCGTTGTTGTTGAGGTAGCTCTCCAGGGTGGCCATCAGTTCCGAACCATGGGCGGCGTCGAACGTCCGGAGCGGATTCAGCGATTCGTTGGCCATGTCCGCCAGCGGCACGTCCTCGCTGGCCAGCAGCAGCGACGTCAGGCTAAGCCGCTCCGGCTCATTGACGGGCAGGCCGTGGCTTGTCGCATCACGGGCCTCGAAATAGCTCCAGCGGAGGCCGTTCGGCTTGGTGTAGGCCCCGCCGATGCCGATCGTGGCGTGGATTCCGGCCTCGGCCAGGTGGTCGCTCAGCTTCCGGGCCAGCGCAGGTGCGCGGCCGCCGTCGTCATTGATGACCAGCACCAGGTCCTTGCCGACGACGGCGGCCACCGCGTCTTCGAGGTCACGCGGCACAGAGGTGCTCACCAGGGCTTTGTTGTGCGCGGCGGAGACCGCCAGCAGCACCACGTTTTTCCGGGTGCTGTTCACGCCCACGCCCGCCAGCCGCCGCTGGGCCTCGCTGGTCTCCAGCGCCCCATGGATCACGTCCTCCAGGACCTGGCCGCACAGAGCCCGCTGGGACTGGCGCTGCTTGACCATGTTGTTCAGCTCCACGCTGATCAGGTTCTGGGCGTACCCGATGATGCCGGAGTCCTCGAACGGCTGCCGGACCCACAGCGTGCAGGCGTCCCGGCGGCCGGTGGGGACGGGGTAGGAGGACCAGGTGTCTGCCGAGGGGGACTCGCTGCTGCTGTTGTAGAGCTGCGCGGTGAACTGGCTGAGGGCGATGTCGGTGCGCAGCATGCTGCCCAGGTGCTTGAGGAGCTCGGCGAGCCCGCCGCCGGTGAGCAGGGCCCGGGCCAGCACCTGGTGTCCCGCGATCAGCCGCTCGAGCTTCGCGTAGTGGTCCGCCGATTGCGCGTCGGCCACGAGCTTGCCGATGGCGATGAACGGGGTCTCGTACGGCACCTCAACCACTGGCAGGCCCCACCTGTTGGCCTCGGCCAGCAGGGCAGGGGGAACGGCCTCGTGGGAAAGCCCCACGCCGAAGCCGATGCCCACCGCGCCGGCCCGCTGGACCTGGCGGACGAAGCGCCGCTGCTCCGGGGCTGACCGCAGGCGGAGCCCGGTGGTCAGGATCAGCTCACCGCCGTTGATGAAGCGGTGCGGGTCCTCCAGTTCGGTCACTGCCACCCAGTTGATGTCCTGGTGCCAGGTGGTCTCCGCGACCCCTGCCTTGGAGAGTTTCAGGGACTTCACACCCAGCAGGGCGGCAAGGGAAATGGCCATGGGACAAGGATAAAGGGCCGCTGGGCAACCGCACTAAAAAGATCCGGGAAGGGTGTGCAGGTGGCTATTCACTCCCATGTGGCGCTGGCATAGGCTCAAGGCAGTTCCATCCATCCGCCCTACAGCCGATGGCCCCACAGAAAGAGGTTGCACACCGTGGTCCAAACCTTGCAGAACTTCATCAACGGGAAGTTCGTCACCCCTGCCGGCACCGTGCTGCTGGACATCGTGAACCCCACCAACGGTGAAGTGGTGGCACAGTCGCCCGTCTCGGTGCAGGCAGACGTGGACGCCGCCATGACCGCAGCCAAGGACGCCTTCAGGACCTGGAAGCACGTCACCCCCGGCCAGCGCCAGCTCATGCTCCTCAAGCTTGCCGACGCCATCGAGGCCAACAGCGACGAACTCGTGGAGGCCCAGCACCGGAACACCGGCCAGGTGCGCTCGCTCATCGCCTCGGAGGAAATTGCCGCAGGCGCCGACCAGTTGCGCTTCTTCGCCGGGGCCGCCCGCATCCTAGAAGGCAAGTCCGCCGGCGAGTACTTCGAGGGCCACACCTCCTACGTCCGCCGGGAACCCATCGGTGTCGTGGCCCAGGTGGCACCCTGGAACTACCCCTTCCTGATGGCCATCTGGAAGATCGGCCCCGCGCTCGCGGCCGGCAACACCGTAGTCCTGAAGCCCTCGGACACCACCCCCGAATCCACCCTGGTCCTGGCCCGCCTCGCAGGGGAGATCCTGCCGGCCGGCGTCCTGAACGTGGTGCTCGGCACCGGCGAGACCGGCTCCATGATGGTGGAGCACAAGGTCCCCGGCCTGGTATCCATCACCGGCTCCGTCCGCGCCGGCATCGCCGTGGCCGCCGGTGCGGCCAAGGGCCTCAAACGCGCGCACCTGGAACTCGGCGGCAAGGCCCCGGCAATAGTGTTCAAGGACGCCGACATCAAGAAGAGCGCCGCGGCCATCGCAGAGTTCGCCTTCTTCAACGCCGGCCAGGACTGCACCGCCATCACCCGTGTGCTGGTGGAGGATTCCGTGCACGACGACGTGGTGGCAGCCATGGTGGAGCACACCAGGACCCTGCGCACCGGTTCGCAGAACGACGAGGACAACTACTTCGGCCCGCTGAACAACATCAACCACTTCAACGCCGTCACTTCGGTGGTGGAGAACCTGCCCGCCAACTGCCGGATCGAAACCGGCGGCCACCGGGCGGGGGAGAAGGGCTACTTCTTCGAGCCGACCATCATCACCGGCGCCAAGCAGACTGACGACATCGTCCAGAAGGAGACGTTCGGCCCGGTCATCACGGTGCAGCGGTTCAGCACGGAGGAAGAGGCCGTGGAACTGGCGAACGACGTCGAGTACGCGCTGGCTTCCAGCGTGTGGACCACCAACCACGGCACAGCCATGCGGCTGAGCCGTGACCTGGACTTCGGCGCCGTCTGGATTAACACCCACATCCTCCTAACCGCCGAAATGCCCCACGGCGGTTTCAAGCAGTCCGGCTACGGCAAGGACCTCTCCATGTACGGCGTGGAGGACTACACGCGCATCAAGCACGTGATGAGCGCACTTGATGCGTAATCCCCACCGGCACCCTAACCTCGCTCCGCTTCGGCCAGGGAACCCAGCCGGCGTGGGCCCAATTCAGTAGTACGAAAGGCTCCTCCATGACCACCACCGCATCAGACATCACCTTCCGCCTGGAGCAGAAGCGCCGCGTACAGGCAGACTTCCCGGGCCCCAAGTCCGTAGCCCTGGCCGAGCGCCGCAAGGCAGTCGTTGCCGCGGGCGTCGCCTCCGGCGTGCCCGTCTATGTTGCAGACGCCGACGGCGGGATCATCCACGACGTCGACGGCAACTCCTTCATCGACCTTGGTTCGGGCATTGCCGTGACAAGCGTCGGCGCGTCCGATCCCGCCGTCGTCGGGGCCGTCAAGGAAGCCGTGGAGCACTTCACGCATACCTGCTTCATGGTCACGCCGTACGAGGGCTATGTGGCAGTGGCGGAGCAGTTGAACCGCCTCACCCCGGGTGACCACGAGAAGCGCACGGTCCTGTTCAACTCCGGTGCCGAGGCTGTGGAGAACGCCATCAAGGTGGCCCGCCTGGCTACCGGACGCGACGCCGTCGTGGCCTTTGACCACGCGTACCACGGCCGCACCAACCTCACCATGGCGCTGACCGCCAAGGCCATGCCGTACAAGACCAACTTCGGCCCGTTCGCGCCCGAGGTCTACCGCATGCCCATGAGCTACCCGTACCGCGAGGAAAACCCGGAGATCACCGGCGCCGAGGCCGCCAAGCGCGCCATCACCATGATCGAAAAGCAGATCGGCGGGGACCAGGTTGCCGCGATCATCATCGAGCCCATCCAGGGTGAGGGCGGGTTCATCGTCCCGGCTGAGGGTTTCCTGCCTGCGCTGGCTGCCTGGGCCAAGGAGAAGGGCATCGTCTTCATCGCGGACGAGGTCCAGTCCGGCTTCTGCCGCACCGGCGAATGGTTCGCCGTCAACCACGAGGGCGTCGTTCCGGACATCCTGACCCTGGCCAAGGGGATCGCCGGCGGCATGCCGCTCTCGGCCATCACCGGCCGCGCCGACCTGCTCGACGCCGTCCACCCCGGCGGCCTCGGCGGCACCTACGGCGGCAACCCGGTAGCCTGCGCCGCCGCACTGGCGTCCATCGGCACGATGGAGGAATACGACCTCGCCGGCCGGGCCCGCCACATCGAGGAAATCGCAATCGGCCGCCTCAAGGAACTGCAGGCCGAGCTGGCCGGCGACGGAACCGGCGTGATCGGCGACGTGCGCGGCCGCGGCGCCATGCTGGCCATCGAACTGGTCCACGCCGGGTCCAAGGAACCCAACCCGGAACTCACAAAGGCCGTTGCCGCCGCCTGCCTGAAGGAAGGCGTCATCATCCTTACCTGCGGCACCTACGGCAACGTGATCCGGCTCCTGCCTCCGCTGGTCATCACCGATGAGCTGCTGAACGACGGCCTGGACGTCCTCGCCGCGGCCATCAAGGCCAACGCGTAGCCGGCACCAGAGTTAGCGTCCCCTCGCAACGGCGCGAACACCGCCTGGGCCCCCGGAACTACAGTTCCGGGGGCCCAGGCGTTTGACAGGCTGTTACGTGGAGGCGTTGTCCGGCCCGCCGATGACCACCTGCGCCGGACTATGCAGGACGTACCCGTTAAGCCAGGAGAACAGGGCCCGGACTTTCTGCTGGAATCCGGAAAGGAGGGCCAGGTGGACCAGGAGCCAGGACAGGAATGCCAGCAGCCCCTGGAGTTGGAGGCGTTTCCGGCCCAGCTCGGCCACCGCGGCACCCCGCCCGATCATCGCCATGTAGCCCTTGTCCGTATAGCGGAACGGCTGGCGGGTGCCGCCGTTCAGTTCGGCGTGGATGTTCCGGGCAGCCCACTTGCCGGCCTGCTGGGCCACCGAGCCGAGTTGCGGCAGTTTTGCGCCGGTGGAATCGGTGATGTTTGCTGCGTCACCGACCACATACACGCCCTCGACGCCGGGAACAGCAAGATCGGTGCCGACGTCCACCCGGCCACCTTTCCCCAGCGGCAGTCCGGAGCCTGCCAGCAGGTTGCCGCCCTTCAGTCCGCCGGCCCAGACCACGATCCCGCCCGGGATGTCTGTCCCGTCAGCCAGCGTCACGCCGTCGTCCCGCACTTCCGCAACGGATACGCCCATGTGCAGCTGGACGCCGATCTTCGCCAGGCGCCGCCAGGTGTATTCCTGGGACTTCGGCGAGAACATGGTGAGGACCGTGGGAAGCATATCCACCAGGTGCACGCGGCACCGGGAAGCGAGTTCGGGGGAGAAGTACTTGGTAACCACGAATTTGATGTGTTCGGCCAGCGCCCCTGCGGTCTCAACGCCCGTGGGACCGCCGCCTACCACCACCATGTCCACGGGTGTCCCAGGCTCCCGGTCGGCCCGGTCCAGCAGCCGCGTAACGCTGGTGCCGAGCCGCGTGGCGTCCACGACGGAATACAATGGAAGGGCGTGCTCTTCAGCACCCGGGATGTTGAAGAAGTTGGGTACGGCGCCCACGGCAACCACCAGGATCCCGGCCCGGAACGTGTCTCCTCCGGCTGTGGTGACGGTGTGGTTGGCGGCATCGATGGCAGCTACTTCCGCGGTCAGGACCCGCACGTTCCGAAGCCGGCGGAAGACCGACCTGATGGGCCGGGCGATTGCTGAAACGCCGACCTGCGATGTGGCCACCTGGTACAGGAGCGGCTGGAACTGGTGGTAGTTGTTGGAATCGATGAGCAGCACGCGGACCCCTTTGCGGCCCAACTCCTTTGCTGCGGATATGCCGGCGAATCCGGCCCCGATCACGATGACCTGATATGAGTCCTCCATCCGAGCAACCTACTCCACCCGGGTTCCGGGCAACAGTGCTTTAGGAGGATTTCAGTGCTGCCTTGCTCCGCCGGCGCGCCACCGATGTTTTGCGGGCGGTGCGCAGCATGTCCACGGTCAGGACCAGCAGCGCAATCCACACCACACCGAACCCGATCCACCGGTCCAAGGTCATCGCTTCGCGGAACACCACCAGGGCGAGGATGAACTGCAGTACTGGCGCGAAATACTGCAGCAGGCCGATCGTAGTCAGGGGAAGCCTGCGCGCCGAAGCCCCGAAGAACAGCAGCGGCACCGCCGTGATCACGCCGGAGGCCAGCAGGAGCCAGAAATGGCCGGGGCCCTGGGTGGTGAGGGTGGCTGTACCGGCCGCCGCCAGGTAGACCATGGTGGCGGCCGCGAAGGGGGCCAGCACCATGCTCTCCACAGTGAGGCTGGTGACGGCGTCCACCCTGGGCCCAACCCGCTTCTTCACGAAGCCGTACAAGCCAAAGCTGAGTGCAAGAGTCAGTGCGATCCAGGGCAGCTTGCCGTAGGAGTAGGTGAGCACGCCCACCGCCACAAAACCGATGCCGACGGCGGTCCACTGCAGCGGACGCAGCTTCTCCTTCAAAACGAAAACCCCCAGCAGGACGGACACCAGCGGGTTGATGAAGTATCCAAGGGAGGCCTCTACGGCCTGCCCCGTGGTCACGCCGTAGGTGTAGGTGAGCCAGTTGACGGCGATGAGGAGGGCGGCGAGCGCCAGGGTGCCGAACACCGCGCGGTTGCGCAGCGCCGCCGCCAGCGCGGACCAGGCGCGCGTGACGGTGATCAGCAGTGCGCAGAACAGCAGCGACCACACCACACGGTTGGCCACGATTTCGACGGCGCCAGCCGGCATCAGGACGAAGAAGTACAGGGGGAGCAACCCCCACAACCCGTAGGCGCCGATGCCAAAGAGGATGCCCGCCGTCGTCTCCTTGTCTACTGCCTTGGGACCGTCCACTGCCTTGGGGCCGGCAGCCTTGGCAGCTGCGGCCCTGCCGGCGGCGGGGGCGGCCGCTGGAGGCACCGCGGCGGGGGAGGATCCTTCGGGAGTAGGCACGGAACCCATAACACCACCCGCAAGGCAGGTATTCCAGCAGGCAGGGCACGCAATCCGAAAATAGTCAGTAGGCTTGCTTTTATGACATGTGCCAACCGGCCGGATACAGCCCCATGAGGCTCCGGCGCAGCAACGCCTCGGGCCGCGGCTACCGCCGGGTGGCCGCAGGCAAGGGCTTCAGCTACCGCGACCTCGATGGCTCCACCCTGCCCCCGGGACCCGTCCGGGACCGGCTGGAGGGCATCGGCATCCCGCCGGCCTGGACCGATGTCTGGATAGCACCGTTTGAAAACGGGCATATCCAGGCCACCGGGGTGGACGCCGTCGGCAGGCGCCAGTACATCTACCATCCGGAATGGCGCGAACGGAAGGACCGGGTGAAGTTCAACCGTGCCCTCCAGCTGGCGGAATCGCTGCCGGCGGCCCGGCGCAGGGTCACCATGGACCTGCGCGGTGAGGGGTTCACCCGCGACCGCGTCCTGGCAGGGGCTTTCCGGATGCTGGACAGCGGATCCCTTCGCGTGGGGTCGGAGCGCTACACCAATGAAAACGGCAGCCACGGGCTCGCCACCCTGCTCTGCGCCCACGTCCAGGTGCGGAAGGACCGCATCCTTTTGAGGTTCCCGGCCAAGAGCGGCAAGGACTGGGAATCGGAAATCCGCGACGCCGACCTGGCCGCCTTGCTCCGCCTGCTCAAGCGGCGCGGCCCGAACGCCAGGCTCCTCGCCTACAAGGAAGGCCGGCACTGGCGCCCCGTGACCAGCGCCGACATCAATGCCTACGTCAAGGAACGGACTGGTTCCGACTTCACGGCGAAGGACTTCCGGACCCTCCGCGGCACCGTGGCCGCCGCGGCCAGCCTGGCCCGGACCGGAGCCCAGCGGACAGCCGCCAAGCGGAAGCGGGCCATCAGCCGGGCCATGATCGAAGCCTCCGAGGTGCTGGGGAACACGCCGTCGATCGCACGCAAGAGCTACGTGGATCCGCGGGTGCTGGACCACTACCACGAGGGCGAAACCATTGATCCCAAGAGGCCTGACTCCGCCGAGGCCGAGCTCCGCGCGCTGCTGTACCGCGAGGGGGACGTGGTTCCGCTGGCCAAGAGCGGCTGAGGCCTAGAATAGGAGATTGTGCGCTACCTGCTGCGCGCGCGTCCCCACGAACCGCATGACCAGTCCAGAAGGGCTTCCGGTGTCCAACCACAGCGAATCCAGCTCCCCCCGTCCCCTCCGCGTCGCCATTGTGGGCGCAGGACCGGCAGGCGTCTACGCTGCGGACATCCTCACCAAATCCAGCGGTGTGAAGGACGGTGACTTCGAAGTCAGCATCGACCTCTTCGAGGCCTACCCCGCGCCCTATGGCCTGATCCGTTACGGCGTCGCTCCGGACCATCCGCGGATCAAAGGCATTGTCAACGCGCTGCACAAGGTCCTGGACCGCGGCGATATCCGGTTCCTGGGCAACGTGACGTACGGCCGGGACCTCACCCTCCACGACTTCCGCTCCTTCTACGATGCCGTGATCTTCTCCACCGGCGCGGTCAAGGACGCAGACCTGGACATCCCCGGCATCGGCCTCCAGGGTTCATTTGGCGGCGCAGACTTCGTGTCCTGGTACGACGGCCACCCGGACGTGGCCCGGGAATGGCCCCTGGACGCCAGGGAAATCGCCGTGATCGGCAACGGCAACGTGGCCCTGGACGTGGCACGCATGCTGGTGAAGCACCCCGAAGAGCTCCTGAGCACCGAGATCCCGGACAACGTCTACCAGGGGTTGAAGGCCTCGCCCGTCACGGACGTGCACGTCTTTGGCCGCCGCGGCCCGGCCCAGGTCAAGTTCACCCCGCTGGAGCTCCGGGAACTGAGCCACATGAACGACGTGGACATTGTGCTCTACCCGGAGGACTTCGAATTCGATGAGGCGTCCGATGAGGCGATCCGCAGCAACAACCAGATCAAGACCATGGTCAATACCCTCACCAACTGGCTGGTGGAGGAGCACACCGAGTCCGAAAACCCCTCCTCCCGCCGGCTGCACCTGCACTTCCTGCACAGCCCGGTGGAAGTGCTCGACGACGGCACGGGCAAAGTGGGCGGCATCAGGTTTGAGCGCATGCAGCTTGACGGCACCGGAAACGTCAAAGGCACCGGCGAGTACATCGAATATCCGGTCCAGGCCGTGTACCGGGCCATCGGCTACCATGGCTCCGCCCTGGACGAACTGGAATACGATGCCAAGCGCGGTGTCATTCCGAACGAGGGCGGCCGGGTGCTGGACGCCGAAGGCAACCCGGTTCCGGGCATCTATGCCACAGGCTGGATCAAGCGCGGCCCGGTAGGCCTGATCGGCCACACCAAGGGGGACGCCCTGGAGACCATCGGCTTCCTGCTCGAGGACCGGCTCACGCTGCCGCCCGCCCAGAACCCGGATCCGCAGGCCATCATCGACCTGCTGGAAGAGCGGGGCATCGAGTACACCACGTGGGAGGGCTGGAACAAGCTCGACGCCCACGAGGCCGGCCTGGGCGCGGCCTGGACCGGACCCGAGGGCCTGGACCACGTGGTCAGGGAGCGCATCAAGGTGGTGCCGCGCGAGGAGATGATCCGCATCTCCCGCGGCTGACATCCCGGTTGGCCGCTGACGCAAAACCTGTTTGCGTGACTTTTGCAGGCATCCGGTTCCCGCAGCCGCGCCGTTCCAGGGACCGCCCTGCCACGGGCGCCAAAAGCAACGCATTCCGGCCGCCGTCCAGCTGGCTGAGGGATGTACAATTGCCGGGCTGGCAGAACGAAAGCCGCGCACCATCATTGGGAGTTCGATGACGAACCTGATCCAGCCGGCCGCCGAGCCGCACCAGCGGGCAGCCCTTGCCGGGCATGAGTTGCTGGATGGTGCCGCGGCCGGCACCCCGGAAATTCCAGGCCTGCGCAAGCTCATCAGGGAGTCCTGGCAGCGGTCCGCCGGGTTCAAGGCAAACCCGGACAGTCCCGCAGCGCCGCTGGCCATCGACCGGGACGAGCTGGAAGATTACCGCCGGCAGCATCCCCTGGCCGCGATCATGCCGGTCATCAGCAAGCTCCTGGTCCAGCCGAGCCATGACAGCGGACTGCTGGTAGCGGTGGGCGATGAGGTGGGCCGGCTGCTGTGGGTGGAAGGCGATCCCGTGATGCAGCGCCGCGCCGAAGGCATGATGTTCGTCGCCGGCGCCGACTGGTCCGAGGCCAGCGTGGGCACCAGCGCCCCGGGAACGGCCCTCGCCCTGGACCGCGGAATCCAGATTGCCGGTGCCGAGCACTACCAGCGGGCCGTGCATGCGTGGAGCTGCACCGCCGTGCCGTTCCACGACCCGGACTCCGGTGCGGTGCTGGGAGTTGTGGACATCACCGGGACGGACACCGCAGTAGCCCCGCATACCTTGTCCCTCGTGGAGGCAACAGTGGCTGCCGCGCAGGCCCAGCTGCGTGTCCAACGCCTCCAGCTGGCGGCGGAGCTGGCCCGCACACCGGTACGACGACGGGCGTCAGGTAGCACGGCACGCAGCGCTTCCGCCGTGGCCGGCGCCGCCAAGGAAACCAGCCTCTACCGCAACAGCCTGCAGCTGCTGGGCCGCGACCAGGCACTGCTCAGCCTGCAGGGCAAAACCATCACGCTGTCCGCCCGGCACAGCGAGATCCTGGCCCTGCTCAGCTCCCGCCCGGACGGTTTGAGCGCGGAAGAGCTGTGCGGCCTGCTGTACCCCGGAGAAGGCTCCACCATGACCCTCCGCGCCGAAATGGTCAGGCTCCGCAAGGTGCTGCAGCAACTCAACCCGGACGCAGTCCCGGAGTCACGGCCCTACCGCCTGCCGCTGGACCTGGTGCCGGACTCGGCGCAGGTGCTGAGCTGCCTGCAGCGCGGTGCCCACCGGATCGCCCTGGAGATCTATCGGGGCGCCGTGCTGCCGCGCTCGGAGGCCCCCGGCATCACCGAGCTCCGGGAGCGGGTTTCGATGCTGCTCCGGGAGGCGGTCCTGACGGACGGCAGCGCGGAGTCGCTGCTGAGGTACGCCGAACTTCCGGAGGCAAGGGACGACGTCGGGGTCCGCCGTGCGGCGCTCCGCCTCCTTCCGCCGCGCTCACCCAAGCGGGCCGCCGTGGTGGCGGAACTCGAGCGGCTGGAAGCCGAACTCCGCGCCTGAGCCTGGGCCCGCGCCTGAGCCGGGCCCCGCCGTCGTCCTCTCCATGCTTTGACGGCAGGTGGGGCGCAACCTTGCTGCAACCTGCCCGCTCCTACGCTGACTCCAACGGCAAACGCCTGGATTAGCAAAGGAGCTAGCAATGACCGTTTACGCACAGCCCGGCACCGAGGGCTCAAAGGTTACCTTTAAGGACCGCTACGAGAACTGGATCGGCGGCGAGTGGGTTGCGCCGGTGAAGGGCCAGTACTTCGAAAACATCACGCCCGTCACGGGCAAGGCCTTCTGTGAGGTGGCACGCGGCACGGCAGAGGACATCGAGCTCGCCCTGGACGCCGCTCATAAGATCGCCCCGTCGTGGGGAAGGACCTCCGTGGCCGAGCGCGCCGCGATCCTGAACAAGATCGCGGACCGCATCGACGAGAACCTGGAGATGCTCGCAGTGGCCGAGTCGTGGGACAACGGCAAGCCCATCCGCGAAACCCTCAACGCCGACATTCCACTCGCAGCCGACCACTTCCGCTACTTCGCCTCCGCCGTCCGCGCGCAGGAGGGCCGGCTGTCCCAGCTGGACGAGGACACCACTGCCTACCACTTCCACGAGCCGCTGGGTGTGGTGGGCCAGATCATCCCCTGGAACTTCCCCATCCTGATGGCAGTCTGGAAGCTGGCACCCGCGCTCGCCGCCGGCAACGCCGTGGTGCTCAAGCCCGCCGAGCAGACGCCGAGCTCCATCCTTGTCCTGGTGGAGCTGATCGGCGACCTGCTGCCCGCAGGTGTCCTGAACGTGGTCAACGGTTTCGGCGTGGAGGCAGGCAAGCCGCTCGCGTCCAGCCCCCGGATCCGGAAGATCGCCTTCACGGGCGAGACCACCACCGGCCGGCTGATCAGCCAGTACGCGTCCCAGAACCTCATCCCGGTCACACTGGAACTTGGCGGCAAGAGCCCCAACATCTTCTTCAACGACGTGGCCCAAGAGAACGACGCCTTCTACGACAAGGCGCAGGAAGGCTTCGCGCTGTTCGCCTTCAACCAGGGCGAGGTCTGCACCTGCCCGTCCCGCGCGCTGGTCCAGGAGGACATCTACGAATCCTTCATGGCCGACGCCGTGGCCCGGGTGGAGAAAATGGTCCAGGGCAACCCGCTGGACACCGAAACCCAGGTGGGCGCCCAGGCCTCCAACGACCAGCTTGAGAAGATCCTCTCCTACATCGACATCGGAAAGCAGGAAGGCGCCAAGGTCCTCACCGGCGGCGCCCGCGCCGAGCTGCCCGGGGACCTGGCCGGTGGCTACTACGTCCAGCCCACGGTCTTCGAGGGGCATAACAAGATGCGGATCTTCCAGGAGGAAATCTTCGGCCCCGTGGTCGCGGTGACGAAGTTCAGCGACTACAGCGACGCCATGGGTCTCGCCAACGACACCCTGTACGGCCTCGGCGCGGGCGTCTGGTCCCGCAACGGCAACATCGCCTACCGCGCGGGCCGCGAAATCCAGGCCGGCAGGGTCTGGGTCAACAACTACCACGCCTACCCGGCCGGCGCCGCGTTCGGCGGCTACAAGTCCTCGGGCATCGGGCGTGAGAACCACGCCATGATGCTGGACCACTACCAGCAGACCAAGAACCTGCTGGTCAGCTACAACGAAAACAAGCTGGGCTTCTTCTAGGCCCCTTCCAACCACCCGTTCCATCTCCGCTACACCGACGCAAGGATTTCGCCAATGACGACGAGAATGCAAGCAGCAGTAGTAACCGAATTCGGCAGGGACCTGCAGGTCCAGGACCTGGAGATTCCAACTCCCGGCCCGGGACAGGCGCTGGTCAAGGTCCTCACCACCGGCGTCTGCCACACCGACCTTCACGCAGCCGAAGGTGATTGGCCCGTCAAGCCCTCCCCGCCCTTCATCCCCGGCCACGAAGGCGTGGGCGAAGTGGTGGCCCTCGGCGAAGGGGTCACCGACCTTGCGCTGGGTGACCTGGTGGGCAACGCCTGGCTCTGGTCCGCCTGCGGGGACTGCCAGTATTGCCGCACCGGATGGGAAACCCTGTGCGAGGCGCAGCAGAACGGCGGCTACAGCGTGGATGGTTCGTTCGGCGAGTACATGCTCGTGGACACCCGCTTCGCCGCCCGCATACCGGCGGGATCCGACCCCGTCGAGGTGGCGCCGGTGCTCTGCGCCGGCGTCACCGTCTACAAGGGCCTGAAGATGACCGAGACCCGGCCGGGGCAGTGGGTCACCATCTCCGGTATCGGCGGGCTGGGCCACATCGCGGTGCAGTACGCCGTGGCCATGGGCCTCCGGGTGGCGGCGGTAGACATAGCCGATGACAAGCTTGCCCTGGCCAAATCCCACGGCGCCGAGCTGACGGTCAACGCTTTGCATGAGGATCCGGTAGAGGTCATCCAGCGTGAAACGGGAGGGTGCCATGGAGTGCTCGTCACGGCAGTGCACCCCTCGGCTTTCGGGCAGGCCATTGGCATGGCCCGCCGTGGCGGCACCATCGTATTCAACGGGCTGCCGCCGGGGGACTTCCCTGCCCCGATCTTCGAGATTGTGCTCAAGGGACTGACCGTACGCGGCTCCATTGTGGGAACCAGGCAGGACATGGAGGAAGCCCTGGACTTCTACGCGCAGGGCAAGATCCATCCCACGGTGTCCGTCCGTGAGCTTTCAGAGATCAATGCGGTGCTCGATGAAATGAGGCACGCCAAGATCGACGGACGCGTGGTCCTGAGGTTCTGATGCAGGCCAACAGGCTTGAGGCCGCCGTGACGCTGCCAGGGGAGGACTTCTCCCGGGTGGCGCTCACCGAGGCGGCAGTGCAGCTGCTACGGATGCTGTGGCAGCAGCACGGTCCCCTGATGTTCCACCAGTCCGGCGGATGCTGCGACGGGTCCTCGCCCATGTGCTATCCCGCCGGGGATTTCATGACGGGCGGATCCGACGTCCTGCTGGGCCTGTTCGATCTGTCCGATGGATTGCAGCCCCAGCCCGTGGAGTTCTGGATGTCCCGGGAGCAATTCGCGTACTGGAGCCACACCCACCTGACAGTGGACGTGGTGCCGGGACGGGGCAGTGGGTTCTCCGTGGAAGCGCCTGAAGGGAAACGGTTCCTGATCCGGTCCGCCCTGATGGACTGGCCGTCTGCAGCGATTCTGGCCTAAAACGCTTGAGGCCCTTCATGTGAAGGGCCTCAAGTGCTTTTGCAGAAGAACATTCGGCAAAGAGGGCGTCTCACCATTCGGGACGGTTGGGACCGTCCAGTGGATGGACACTACCGTTAATAGGTCTGTTTCCTTCACAAACCAGGATTGTGATCCCTATGAACCTCCTCCGGACCAAATCCATCGAGCAGTCGATCGCCGACGCCGATGAACCCGGACGCAAGCTCAAGCGCTCCCTCAGCACCTGGGACCTGATGATCATGGGCGTCGCCGTGGCCGTCGGTGCCGGCATCTTCTCCGTGGGTGCGAAGGCGGCCGCCAACTTCTCCGGTCCCGCCGTGACCCTGTCCTTCGCGATCGCCGCCGTCACGTGCGCCCTCGCCATCATGTGCTATGCGGAGTTCGCCACCGCCATCCCCGTGGCAGGCTCGGCCTACGTCTTCACTTACGCCACCATGGGCGAACTCCTTGCCTGGATCATCGGCTGGAACCTGATCCTGGAGCTCTTCACGGCGGCCGCCGTCATCGCAAAGTATTGGGGCATCTACCTCAGCAAGGTCTTTGCCCTGATGGGCGCGGATGTTCCGCCCGCAATCTCCCTGGGCGGGGTGGACCTTTACTGGGGCGCGTTCCTGATCGTGGCCGTCTTCACCGTCCTCCTGGTCCTGGGAACCAAGCTGTCCGCCCGCGTCGGCAACATCTTCACCCTGATCAAGATTGGCGTCGTCCTCTTTGTGATCGTGGTGGGCTTCACCTACGTGAAGTTCGAAAACTACGCCCCGTTCATTCCGGCCGCCGAGCCGACCGGTGGAACCGGCGCCGCGGACGTCCTCAAGCAGTCCTTCTTCGGCTTCCTCACCGGGGCTGCCCCGGCACAGTACGGCACCCTTGGCATCTTCGCCGGGGCCGCGCTGGTGTTCTTCGCGTTCATTGGCTTCGATGTGGTGGCTACTTCCGCTGAGGAAGTGAGGAATCCGCAGAAGACCCTGCCCCGCGGCATCTTCGGCGGCCTCGCCCTGGTTACCCTGCTGTACATCCTGGTGTCGCTGGCGCTCACCGGCATGGTGTCCTACACCCAGCTGGCCGAGGCGGAGAACCCCACGCTCACCACAGCCTTTGAAGCCGTGGGCGACACATCCGCGGCCAAGATCATCGCGTTCGGTTCCCTGGTGGGCCTGACCACTGTGATCATGGTGCTCCTCATGGGGCTGTCCCGCGTGGTCCTGGCCATGAGCCGCGACGGCCTCCTTCCCCGCGCCCTTTCGAAGACCAGTGAAAAGCGTTCGACGCCGGTGCGCCTCCAGGTCATCTGTGGCGCCGCCGTCGCCATCGTGGCGGGCGTGACCAACGTGGACCTGCTCGAGGAAATGATCAACATCGGTACGCTGTCCGCCTTCGTGGTGGTGAGCCTGGGCATCCTGGTGCTCCGGAAGAAGCGCCCCGACCTGAAGCCCGCCTTCCGGGTGCCGCTCGGCAAGGTCCTGCCTGTTGTGTCCGCCGTGCTGTGCCTCTACCTGATGACCAACCTTGCCGTGGAGACCTGGATTTTCTTCGCCATCTGGCTGGCTATCGGCATGGCCATTTACTTCGCCTACGGGCAGCGCCACTCGCGGCTCAACGAGCGTTTCGGCGACGCCAGCAAGGCTGTCAACGGAACAGCCGGCCACACGTCACGCGAAGGGGAAGACGAACTCACCCGCGTCTGACGACACCCCCTCCGAATGCCCGCCCTGGCCTGCCCCGGGCGGGCATTCGCGTGTCCGGCTTCTAGGATGGATCAATGGCCCGCCCCACACGACCCGAACGCAAAGCCGAGCTCCTGGCCGCCATCCTGGACTACCTGATGGACAAGACGCTCGCCGAGCTCACCTTTCGGAGCCTTGCCGATGGCCTGGGAATGAGCGCGTACGTACTCGTGTACCACTTCGGAAGCCGAGACCAGCTGATCAACGACATCGTGGTCTCCATCGAGTCCAGGCTGGACCGGATGCGCAATACCGACGTGCGGGACATCGACCGGGCCGCGTGGCGGGAGTTCCTCCTCGACTCCTGGCAGTGGACGATGGCCCAGCGGAACCGGCACCTGACCCGGCTGGAATTCGAGGCGACCGCCCAGGACATCGTGGCGGCCGAGCCGCGGGGGACCTCCCAGGAGCACTTCCGGATGCTTCACCACAAAACCCGCGACTGGCTCATGGTGCAGGGCATCGCCGAAGAGTTTGCCGATACGGACGCGCGGCTTTTCACCTCCACGTTCTACGGACTTCAGTTCGACTTTGTGGTCATGAACGAGCCGGAGGCAGCCACCAAAGCCTTCGAACTTATGTTGACGGTGTTCTTCAACAACCTCGAAACCCGGCTCGCGTCAAACGGCGGGCACGGCTGACCTGCCTGCACCGAAACCCAAGGTCAGGGCCTTATGCGCTCATTCCATAGCTGTAACAATGGGCCCTGTATTGGTGTGCTTTCCGGCCTTACCATGGTTGAATCAATTGGATCGAACGTTTGTTCGAATGACGAACACTAGGGCCTGGGGCCTGATCCGTCCCCGGCCATGGGCACAAAGGAGTGAACATGTCACGTCGTCTCTTTTCGATTCTGGCAGCCGCCTCAGTATTGGGACTGGCGGCCTGCGGCAGCGGCTCTCCCAGTTCCACGGGAGGAGGGAGCGCACCCGCCACAGGTGGCGGAGATGCAGGGCTCACCAAAGTCAGCGTGGGAGTCATCCCCATCGTGGACTGCGCGCCCATCTATCTTGGGGACAAGCAGGGCTTCTTCAAGGAGGAAGGCCTTCAACTGGATATCCAGACGGCCACCGGTGGCGCGGCAATCGTCCCCGGCGTGGTCAGCGGCAGCTTCGACTTCGCCTTCTCCAACCTGATCTCGGTGATGGTTGCCAAGGACAAGGGGCTGGACCTTAAATTCGTGGCCAACGGTGCCTCCACCACCGGCGAGGAAGGCAAAGACATCGGGGGCGTAGTGGTTCCCGCCGGATCTGAGATCAAGTCGGCGAAGGACCTGGCGGGCAAGACAGTTTCGGTGAACAACCTCGCCAACATCGGTGACACCACCATCAAGTCCGTCATCGAGAAGGACGGCGGGGACCCCAGCGGCGTGAAGTTCGTTGAAGTTGCCTTCCCGGACGCCCCGGCCGCCCTCGCCAACAAGCAGGTGGACGCCGCCTGGATCCTGGAGCCGTTCCTGTCCAAAGCGGTGGATGAGGGTGGAACGGTGGTGTCATCGAATTTTGTGGAGATGAGCCCGGAGCTGGACATCGCAGGCTACTTCACCAAAGGCGACACGATCACCGGCAAAGCGGAGCTGACGGAGAAATTCACCCGGGCCATGAATAAGTCCCTTGAATATGCCCAGGAGCACCCGGACGAGGTCCGCGCAATTGTGGGGACCTACACGAAGATCGACGAGCCAACCCGCGCCAAGATGATCCTGCCGCGGTACCGGGTTGAGTTCAACGAGGACGCCTTCAATACCCTCGGCGAGGCAGCGGCCAAGTACGGCACGCTGTCCAAGGCGCCGAGCGCGGACGATCTCCTCCCGTGAGTTCGGCAACTCTGGCCGGGGGCGGGGCTGCTCCAAAGGTGGAGCAGTCCCGCCGGCGGGCGGGCAAGGGGACGGCCAAGCAACTGCTGGGAATCCTGGGGATCATCGGTTTCCTGGCCACCTGGGAGCTCATTCCCCGGCTGGGCCTGATCGATGAACGTTTCCTTCCCCCCGCCACTGAAGTCATCGCAGCCCTGATCGTCGACTTCGGGCTGACAGCCTTCTGGGTGGCCGTGGGCGAGACCATGAAGGCGTGGTTCCTGGGACTCCTGATCGCCGTGGCCGCGGCCGTCCTGCTCGGCTTCGTCATCGGCTCCAGCGGGTTCCTGAGGAAGGCCACGAACTCCACCATTGAGTTCCTGCGGCCCATCCCGTCCGTGGCGCTCATTCCGCTGGCGGTGCTGCTGTTCGGCGTCAAGATCGAGTCGTCACTGCTGCTGATCGTGTACGCCTCGTTCTGGCAGGTCCTCATCCAGGTGCTCTACGGGGTAGCCGATGTGGACATGGTGGCGAACAACACTGCCAAGACGTACGGCCTCGGCAGGATGGCGCGGATCCGGTATGTCGTCTTTCCCACGGCCCTGCCGTACCTCATGACGGGTGTCCGGCTCGCCGCCGCGGTGGCGCTGGTCCTGGCCATCACCGCGGAACTGGTCATCGGCTCCCCGGGACTCGGGCGGGAAATTGCCCTGGCCCAGTCCGGCGGAGCCATTTCCGGTATGTATGCCCTGGTGCTGGCCACCGGGCTCATCGGCGTCCTGATCAACGTCCTGATGCGCCAGATCGAAAAACGGATCCTGGCGTGGCACTCCTCGGTCCGGTCAGAGGTGATCGTATGAGGACGCTCAAGAACCTCGGCTACATCGTGGGCCTCCCGGTGCTCCTGGTCCTGGTCTGGTGGTCCTCCACCCTGGGGGAGGTCAACTTCTTTGTCCCCAAGCCCGCCGACCTGGTGCAGACATTTGGTGAGGTCTGGTTTGGGGACCGCTTCCTCTCCGACGTCCTGCCCAGCGTGGGCAGGCTTCTGGTGGGAGTGGTAGTGGCCATCGTCATCGGCGTGGTGGGTGGAGTCCTGATCGGCTCCATCAGGTGGTTGCGGGCGCTGCTGGAGCCAACGCTGGAGTTTTTCCGTGCCATCCCGCCGCCGGTCCTGGTTCCGGTGCTGATGCTGCTCATGGGAATTACGGATTCGATGAAAGTCACGGTCATCATCTCAGGCTGCATTTGGCCGGTGCTGCTGAACACCATTGAAGGTGTCCGCGCCGTGGACCCGGTGCTCTCCGACTCCGCCCACACCTACGGCATCAGCGGCTGGGCGCGCATCCGGTACCTGGTGCTGCCGTCGGCAAGCCCGCAAATCATGGCGGGGGTGCGCCAGTCGCTGTCCCTCGGGCTGATCCTCATGGTGATTTCCGAAATGTTCGCCTCGTCCTCGGGACTGGGCTTCACGATCGTGCAGTTCCAGCGGTCCTTCGCCATTCCGGAAATGTGGTCCGGCATCGTTGTCCTGGGCCTCCTTGGGGTGGCCATGTCCTTCATTTTCCAGTGGGCCGAGCGGAACATCCTGCGCTGGTACCACGGCCAGAAAGAGGTAGAAAATGCAGCCTGATCCAACACGGACGAACACGGAGCCCACGCTTTCAGTCCGCGGGCTGAAGAAGGTTTACCAGAGCGACGGCGGCGACGTCGAGGCCGTCCGCAACCTCACCTTTGACCTGCGGGCAGGCGAGCTGGCGTGCCTTGTGGGGCCTTCAGGCTCAGGAAAGACCACGCTGCTCAAATGCATCTCCGGGCTAATGGCACCTACCGAAGGCGAAGTTCTCCTGGACGGCAAGCGGGTCACCGGTCCGCCCAAGAAGATGGCAGTGGTGTTCCAGGAATACGGACGCTCGCTGTTCCCCTGGATGCGGGTCCGGGACAACGTGGAACTGCCGCTGAAGAACCAGGGTGTCCCCAAAGCTGAACGCGACCGCCTGGTGGACGACGCTCTCGAAGCGGTCGGGCTCTCGCACGTCCCGCGGTCCTACCCCTGGCAGCTCTCCGGCGGCATGCAGCAGCGCGTGGCCATTGCCCGGGCTATCGCGTACCAGCCCGAGGTCCTGCTGATGGACGAGCCGTTCGCGGCCGTGGATGCGCAGACCAGGGCCGACCTGGAGGACCTCATCCGCGTGGTCTGGAAGAAGCTGGGGGTGACCGTGCTCTTCGTGACGCACGACATTGACGAATCGGTCTACCTTGGCGAGCGCGTCATCATCCTTTCCAGTTCACCCACCGTGATCCAGGAGGATATCCCGATCGACCTTCCGGCGGAGCGCGACCAGCTGAACACCCGTTCCCTGCCGCGCTTCACGGAACTGCGGCACCACGTGTACGAGCAGATCCAGCTGGCGAAAAAGGGGCACCGGCCGGCGGCGGCCACAGCGGGGGAGGGAACGGCGGTCAAGGGGCAGCATGCCGGCTGACCCAATCCACCAGGGGGCGGAGAGCATCCCACAGCTCGCCGATTTCCTGGACCGCACCCGGGGTAGCCAGCCAATCCGGGCGGCCCAGGTGGACGCTGGCTGAGAGGGACTTGTGCTTGAGCAGTTCTGCCCGTGGATGGTCGCGGGCATAGCCGCGCGGCACGGTCTTCAGCTTCTCCCCTTCGACGGCAAAGCCTGCGGCAGCCACGGCGTCGACAATCTGGCGGAGTGACTCGCCCGTCCCGGACGCATCCACGGAGTTGCGGTACCTGGCGAGCTGGGCAGGCGTGTGGGAGTGGCAGCCACCACCCACCAGAAGCCCGTCGGCACTTATCTGGAGGTAGTAGCCCACTCCCTCCTGGACCGAAGCGACTGCCCCCTGGGCTGTTTTGTACGGGGACTTGTCCTCGGAAAACCGGATATCCCGGTTGGGCCGGAAAAGCTTTGCCGGCCCAAACCGGGGTTCCAGCTGTGCGAGCAGCGAGGAGAGAGGTTCCTTGACCAGGGACAGGTAGCTGTCCTTGTGTTCCTGCCACCACTCCCGGGTGTTGTGGTCCTGGAGCTCCTCATAGAACCCGAAGGCGCCGGCGGGTATGCCCTGGAAAGTTGTCATGAAGCGATCCTAGGGACGGCAGGCAGCGGGCCGCCATGCCCCGAGACGGCTATGTGGAAAAGAAAAACCACCCCGCCGCAAGAGCGCGGCGGGGTGGTTTTCAGTAACGCAAGTCGGCGCTGGATCAGCCGATCTTGTTGGCAGCCTCTGCATCGGAGGACGGAGCCGACGGAGCAGCCACGGCACCGAGGTTGGCGCGCAGCTTGGCGCCGAGCTCGGCGTCAACGTTGGTCCAGTACTGGATGGCGCGTTCCTTGATGCCGGGGCTCTTGACGCCGCCCACCGCACCGGTGATGGTCTCCAGGAAGCGGGCCTTGGCCGCCTCGTCATAGACCTCGCGGTACAGTGTGCCTGCCTGGATGAAGTCGCTGTCCTCGGCGTGGAGGGAATGCGCGGCAAGGGTCAGCTCGCCGTCGTTCTCCCAGCCGCCTGCCGGGTTCTGCGGCTCAACCGCGGCCGGGCCACCCACGGAGTTGGGGGCGTAGACCGGGACGGAGGGGGCGTTGAACAGGTAGCGTCCGGCGCCGTCCTGGCTGTAGTTGTTGACCTGGTTCTTGGGCTGGTTCACCGGGATCTGCGCGTGGTTGGTGCCCACGCGGTAGCGGTGCGCATCCGCGTAGGAGAAGATGCGGGCCTGCAGCATCTTGTCCGGGGAAGCGGCGATGCCGGGCACGAAGTTCGACGGCGCGAAGGTGGCCTGCTCGATCTGCGCGAAGTAGTTCTCCGGGTTCCGGTTCAGCTCCATGGTGCCCACCTTGATCAGCGGGTAGTCGCCGTGCGGCCACACCTTGGTCAGGTCGAACGGGTTGAAGCGGTAGGTCTTGGCGTCCTCGTACGGCATGACCTGCACGTGCAGGTCCCAGGACGGGAAGTTGCCGGCTTCGATGTTCTCGGACAGGTCGCGGATGTAGAAGTCGGCGTCGGAGCCGGCCAGCTGTTCGGCCTGCTCGCTGCTCATGGAGTTCACGCCCTGGTTGGACTTGAAGTGGTACTTGACCCAGAACCGCTCGCCTTCGGCGTTGATCCACTGGTAGGTGTGTGAGCCGTAGCCCTGCATTTCGCGCCACGAGGCGGGCAGGCCGCGGTCACCCATCAGCCAGGTGACCTGGTGGGCGGACTCGGGGGACAAGGTCCAGAAGTCCCACTGCATGTCAGCGTCACGCAGGTGGGTGCCCGGAAGGCGCTTCTGGGAGTGGATGAAGTCCGGGAACTTGATGCCGTCGCGGATGAAGAAGACGGGGGTGTTGTTGCCCACGAGGTCGTAGTTGCCCTCGGTGGTGTAGAACTTCACGGCGAAACCGCGGGGATCGCGCCAGGTGTCCGGGGAGCCGTTCTCGCCCGCGACGGAGGAGAAACGGATCAGCATCTCGGTTTCAGCGCCCGGCTGGAGGAAGGCTGCCTTCGTGTACTTGGACACGTCCTCGGTGGTCTTGAACGTACCGAATGCTCCGCCGCCCTTGGCGTGCACTACGCGCTCCGGGACCCGCTCGCGGTTGAACTGGGCGAGCTTTTCCACCAGGTAGTGGTCAGTCAGGATGATCGCACCGTCGGCACCGACAGACTTTGAATGCGCATCGGACGTAACGGGGGCACCTGACTGGGTTGTTGAAATGGCAGTCATTGTTCTCCTATTTCTCTATTTCTTGTGAGGGACGGTTGGAAGGAAGTTGTTGGGACTGCTGGCAGTCCTGGCAGATGCCCTGGTACATGACGTCGGCGATCTGGATGGTCATCGGCTTGGCGTTCTCGTCCCAGTGGGGCGTGAGGCAGGGTGCGTGGCCCACGGCGCAGTCGACGTCCTCCACCCGGCCGCAGCTGATGCAGACGGCATGGTGGTGGTTGTCGCCCACGCGGGTTTCATACAGGGCGGGGGAGTGCGGCGGCTCGAAGCGGCGCAGCATGTGCAGGTCCGTCAGGTCCCCCAGGACCACATAGACGGACTGGGCCGTGAGCTCCGGGAGTTCGGCGCGGGCCGCGGCCAGGATGCTTTCAGCAGGGGAGTGGGGATGGCGTTCGACGGCGGCGAGGACTGCCAGCCGCTGCTTGGTCACCCTGCGGCCGTGGGCACGCAGGGCCGCAGCCCATGCTTCCTGGCCGTCGAAGTGTTCCATCATGACACTATTGAAGCACTTATTATGAACATCTCACAATAAGGCTCGGCTAACACCGGATGAATGTTGCCAAACCCGCCGCCATTAGGGTTGCAGGGTGGGGAAACTGCTGGCCGACATCACGCCGCTCAAGGAAAGCCCGGCGTTTCGCCGGCTGTGGCTGGGCTCGGCCGTGTCCGCCGTCGGAAGCCAACTCACTTTGGTGGCGGTCAGCCTGGAAATCTACCGCCTGACGCAGGACAGCTTCTACGTGGGCCTGCTGGCGGTCTTCGCGCTGGTGCCGCTGGTGGTCGGCGGACTGCTGGGCGGTTCCATCGCCGATTCCCATGACCGGCGCCGGGTGGCCCTGCTGGCCACCGCCGTGCTGTGGCTGACCACCGGCCTGATTGCGCTGCAGGCCTGGTTGCAGCTGGGCAATGTCTGGGTCCTGTACCTGCTCGTGGCCGTGCAGAGCGGGGCCCAGGCCATCAACCAGCCCGCCCGCAGCGCCATCCTTCCGATGCTGGTCCGCAAGGAACTCCTGCCAGCCGCCAATGCCCTCAGCATGATGTCCTTCGGCCTCGCCATGACAGTCGGACCCCTGCTGGCCGGTGTGCTGGTGGCCTGGGTTGGGTTCGGATGGACGTACACCCTGGACTTTGCCAGCTTCGCCTTCGTGCTGTGGGCTGTCTACCGGCTGCCGCCCCTGCCGCCGTCGGGAAGCCCGGGCAGGCCTGGCGTCCGGTCCGTCGTGGAAGGCTTCCGCTTCCTGGGGACCCGGCCCAACCTGCGGATGACGTTCATCATTGACCTCATCGCCATGATCCTTGCGCAGCCGCGGGCGTTGATGCCCGCGATCGGTGCCGTGATGATCGGCGGCGGCGAGGCCACTGTAGGGATCCTGCTGGCTTCCACCGCCATCGGTGCCTTCCTGGCCGGACTTTTTTCCGGGCCCCTGGGCATTGTCCGCCGGCAGGGGAGCGCGGTGGTCTTCTCGGTGATGGGCTGGGGTGCGTCCATCGCCGGGTTCGGCCTGGTGGTGCTCCTGGCCGGCCGTGCCCCGGATGGAGCGGTGACGTTCTGGCTGCTCCCGGCGGCGGCGTGCTGTGCGCTGGCCGGAATAGCTGACTCCATCAGCAGCGTTTTCCGCAATACCATCCTGCAGGCGGCCACGCCGGACCACCTGCGGGGAAGGCTCCAGGGCGTGTTCATCGTGGTGGTCGCGGGCGGACCCAGGATCGGGGACCTTCTGGCCGGCGCGGGGACGCGGATCCTGGCCGAAGGCTGGGTCCTGCTGCTCGGCGGCCTGCTGTGCATTGCCGGTGCGTGGGTGGCTGCCAGGCTGCAGCCGGGGTTCCGGAGGTACGACGCGCGGAACCCGGTTCCCTAGACAGCCGTTCCCTTAGTGAAGAAGGAGGAGACGTGCACAGACACTACAACGGGCTCAAGACGGCGGCACTCTTCGGTGTGTTGTGGGCGGTGCTGCTGGGCCTCGGGGCGCTGATCGGCACCAGCACCCGCAGCTCTGCACCCATCTGGATCATGGCGCTGGTGGGTGTAGCCACCACAGCCTACGGTTACTGGAACAGCGACAAGATCGCCATCCGGGCCATGGCTGCGTACCCGGTGAGTGAAGCGGAGGCGCCGCAGCTGTACCAGATCGTCCGGGAGCTGTCCGTCCGGGCCAACCAGCCCATGCCCCGCATTTACCTCTCGCCCACCATGAACCCGAACGCCTTCGCCACCGGCCGCAATCCCCGCAACGCGGCGGTCTGCTGCACTGAAGGGATCCTGCGGCTCCTGGACGCCCGCGAGCTCCGGGGTGTCCTGGGGCACGAACTCATGCACGTCTATAACCGCGACATCCTCACCTCGTCTGTAGCTGCCGCCGTCGCGGGCGTGATTACCTCGGTGGGCCAGATGCTGCTCTTCTTCGGCGGCGGGGACCGGCGCAACTCCAATCCGCTGGCCATGATCGCCATGGCGCTGCTCGCCCCTTTCGCGGCGTCCCTGATCCAGCTCGCCATTTCGCGGACGCGGGAGTACGACGCCGACGAGGACGGTTCGCAGCTGACGGGCGATCCGCTGGCGCTCGCCTCAGCCCTGGCCAAGATTGAGCGCGGAGTGAGCGTGGCGCCGCTTCCGCCGGACCAGCGGCTGGTCAACGCCTCGCACCTGATGATCGCGAACCCGTTCCGCGGAGGCGCGATGAACAAACTCTTTGCCACTCATCCCCCCATGCGGGACCGGATTTCCCGGTTGGAGCGGATGGCGGGCCGGCCGCTCAGCTGATGCCAGGTTCTCCCGCCTGCGGAGCCTCCGACGCACAAATTCGAAGGCGACACGCATAAAGGGTGGCGCTACCCGGATATGGGGAGCGCCACCCTTTATGCGTAGCGGGAATACTTTTGTGCGTCGAAAACCGACGGCGGGGGACGGCTAGCTGCGGAAGTTCACAAACTGCAGGTCGGCTTCCTCGAAGTCCTTCAGCAGCGCCATGGTGGCCTGCAGGTCATCGCGGGACTTGGAGGACACGCGCAGTTCGTCGCCCTGGATCTGCGACTTCACGGACTTGGGGGCTTCGTCCCGGATGAGCTTGTTGATCTTCTTGGCCAGGTCCTGGGCGATGCCCTCCTTGATGGAAGCCTCCAGGCGGAATTCCTTGCCCGATGCGTAGGGTTCGCCGGCGTCCAGCGACTTCAGCGAGATGCCGCGGCGGATCAGCTTGGACTGGAGCACGTCCAGGACAGCCAGGACGCGTTCCTCCGAGTTGGCCTTCATCAGGATCTTCTCGCCGCTGAAGTCCACCTCGGCGCCGACGCCCTTGAAGTCGTAGCGCTGCGCCAGCTCCTTCTGTGCCTGGTTCAGCGCGTTGGCCACTTCCTGCTTGTCCACTTTGCTTACGACGTCGAACGTTGACTCGCCTGCCATGACTCTCCTTCTGCTGCTGGGAGCCCCGCGCGAAGACAGGGCCTGATCACTGCATTCCAGCCTAATACGGATACCGGCCCGGGTGGGGTCCCGGATTCACAGTTCCCTCCCAGCAGACGCTCCGCCGGAACGAAGGGAGTTCGGGGAGAGTTGTACGTGTTGGAAACCGCTTGAAGGGAACACCATGCGCCGCAAGGCCGTACGTTATGTCCATCGCACCAGCTCGGCGGCGGCCGGGAAAGTCGCCACGGCAGCTTCGTCGGTGGCGGCGGCAGCGGTGGCGGCCTCCATTGTTTTTGCTCCGGTGGCTGATGCAACATCCCGGATGGAAGGCGTCAAAGAGGATCTGCTGCGGGCCGTCCAGCTGAACCAGATCACCGAGGAGCAGGCGGTGAAGTTCGAAGCCCGGCTCGCCGGCAGGATCCTGGGCGAGGCCTGACCCAGTCACTTTTTCCCGCCATTTCAAGGGTTTTTCCGGCTCGCGCCGCCCGATTCGATTCTTCGGCGGAAGTTCTGTAAAGTTGTCTTGCCCGCGGTTACTGGAAGCGGAACGGACCGGAAACGGACGTTCTGAACACTGCATCGGCGGGTACTTCTTTTGAAGTTCGGCAGATTACCCGAGCGGCCAAAGGGGGCTGACTGTAAATCAGCTGGCAACGCCTACGGGGGTTCGAATCCCTCATCTGCCACCCAAGGAAAGCCTCCGGAACCTCCAGGTTCCGGAGGCTTTTTCGTGCCGTGAAACCGGCTCCCGCACTCCCGTTACGGGCTTGTTCGCAGATCCGGCCCTTGAACATTCCGATCCGCGAAGAAGGCCAGGAATCCAGCACGCGATCCGGCGCCCGGGCCGTCGACATCGGCTGCAGCACGGGCGTAGTCTGGCAGCATCGGCGCATGTGCCCCGATGCCCTGCGTCGATCAAAGAATCGATAAAGGAGGATCAATGAGTGCCGTACGTGAATTCATGACGACGGACGCACAGTGTATTAGGGAAAACCAGTCACTTGCAGATGCAGCCAGGATGATGCTGGACCTGGACTGCGGATCGTTGCCCATCTGCGGTGACGACGGCAAGCTGCACGGCATGATCACCGACCGTGACATCGTGCTCAAGTGCGTGGCCGCGGGCCGGGATCCCCGCGACATGATGGCCCGCGAACTCGCTTCGGGCAAACCCTACTGGATCGATGCCGACGCGAACGTTGACGCCGCCATCGAAATGATGGAAACCCACCAGGTCCGCAGGCTCCCCGTGATCGCCGACCACAAACTGGTGGGCATCATCAGCCAGGGGGACATCGCCCGCAATTACTCCGAACAGCGGGTGGGTGAACTCGTAGAACACATCTCGGAACGCAAGCGGATGAACGCCTGACCAACAGTTCCGCACCAGGAACTTCCGCTATGGGAATTCCCTCCAACCAGCGCCACGGGGTCCCCTCCGTGGCGTTACTTATGTCCAATCATGGCCTTGTCCGCGGTTCCCTGCCTTGAAGGCTAGGAACCGCGGACAAGCGAAGGAGACTGCCCATCCCCGGGCAGCCGGGCCGGTCAGTTCAACGCGATCAGGAGCATCTGGCTGGTGCCCGGGATGCAGGTCTGCAGGATTGCGCGCGGGAAGCCGCCGAACACGTTGAGGACGTCGTTGGTGGTTCCCGGGTTGGGCACCTGTCCCCGCGCCGACACGGTGTAGGTTCCGTATCCCGGGAGGCTCACGGTTTCACCCACGCCAATGCCGGAGAACCGGGCCCAGCCGCCGCAGAAATCGTGCTCGGTGATGAAGAGCGAGTAGCCGTCGTTGGGGGTGTAGTGGATGGGGCCGATGCACGCGTCAACCATGGACTGCCCGCCGGCACCAGCGACGTAAATGGTGCGGACTGCGGGGGCTGCCGGAACGAGGGCGGGGGCAGGGGCCGGAGCTGCAGCTGGGGCTGCGGCCTGGGGCGGTGCCGCCGCTGTTTCCGGAGCGGGGGAGACGGCTGGTCCGGCAACAGCCGGTCCCGTCAGCACCAGCGTCTGCCCGGGAAGGATGATGCTGTAGGGGCTTAGTCCGTTGGCGGCAAGCATGGCATTCATGTCCACGCCGTGGCTGGCTGCGATGGCTCCCACGGTATCCCCGGGGACCACCGTGTACAGGTTGGCGTCCCCAACAGGGGCCGGCGCAGGCTCGGGGGCAGGCGCCGGTGCGGCCGGTTCGGGAGCGGGTGCCGGTTCAGCCGGGGGTGCCGGGGCGTCGGCGGCAGGCGCAGCGGCTCCGGAAGCGGCCTCGGCTGCGGGCTGTCCGGCTGCTGCGGCGTCCGCAGCTCCAGGCAACGCCGCGCCCGCAACCTGGCCAACCGCCGTCGTGCCCTGGTTGAGGGAGGCAGGCGGCGCGGCCAGGGCGCCGATCCCCACCGCCGCAACCACGGCGGCAGTGGCCATTCCTGCCCACAGCTTGTTGCTGACGGCCGGCCGTGCAGTGGTCAGCCCGGTGCGGGGTTCGTCGGTGGCGAAGCTCCTGCTGGCAGCTTCGGGGGTTGAGAGGTATGGCTGGTTCATGGGTAGCCCATCACGTTCGGTCCGGGCAGGCCGGAGCGACTGCTCCGGCAGGCAGGACGGATCAAGGAAATGCGCCGGCCGCCCGGTGCACTACCGGGGCAGCCCAAGAGGCGCGTGATGGAGGCATCCGCATACCCAGAAAATACGGAGGCTCCGCGAGGAGGCAGGACCCCCGGGAAGCCAACCAGGGGGACCGCCGGCACGTGTTCGGTCCTAGGAATCCCGAGTCTAGGAAGCGGCCGCCGCAGGCGGCACCAGTAGGAATTACCCGAATATTTGGTGCGGACACTCGGTAGCGCTGGAGAGGCTACTCAATCGGCCGCGGCCCGGTACTTGCCTGGGCGGCAAGGAACTACAGCGGGCGTTGCTCCCTGAGTTCTGCGATCTCGCGCCGCAGTGAGGCGATTTCAGCCACCAGCCCGGACATTTCGGCCCGGACCGGTTCCTCGGCCTCGGCCACGGCTTCGGCGGTATCCTCCACCCGCTGGACCAGCCAGGAGGCAATGGATGCCGTGACCACACCCAGGACGGCGATGCCGCTCATCATCAGGGCGGCCGCAACCATCCGGCCGATGGGCGTCACGGGGTACATGTCACCGTAGCCAACGGTGGTGATGGTGGTCATGGCCCACCACAATGCGTCGCCGAAGGTCACGATCTTCGCGTCCGGTGCCGACTGCTCCACGTCCAGGACAGCAAGGGCTCCGACGAACACCAGCATCGCGGCCGAGCCCACCACATAGGTCACCACGCGGCCGCGCAGCGTGTCGCCCAGGGTCCGGTGCAACACGGACAGCAGCGTCACCAGCCGCAGGAGGCGCAGCGGACGGAAGAACGGCAGGGCCACGATCACCAGTTCATGCAGGTTCCGGACAAACCACACGCCCCGGTCCCGGGCCAGCCACAGGTTTGCGACGTAGTCCACCGCAAAGATGCCCCAGGTGGCCCACATGACGGCTTTCCAGCCACAGGGCTGAACTGCCTTCGATCCGGCCGATGACCTGCCACGCGTAGGCTCCCAGGAAGACGAGTGCAGTGGCCGTCAGCGGCCAGTCCGCCAGGTCCCGGTAGCGTTGTTGCGTCATGCAGGAAATCCTACTGGCAGCCTCGCGGCGGCCGGCCCGGCAATGTTACTGGCGGGTAGCATAAGGGGATGCACCTGCTCCTGAGAACCCTCGTGATGTTGTTCCGCTCCTCGCGCCGCCCGCCGCTGACCGTCTGGGACAGCTCCTCGCTCCCGCTGCGGGTCCTCCCCACGGACATCGATATAGCCATGCACGTCAACAACGGCATGTACCTCTCCCTTATGGATCTGGGCCGGTTCGACCTGATGGTACGCAGCGGCGTGTGGCAGCGGATGCGCCGCCGGGGCTGGGGGCCGGTGGTGGCCGCGGAAACCATCGCCTTCCGCAAATCCCTTCAGCTGTGGCAGCACTACACCATCGAGACCCGCATCATTGGCCTGGACGCCAAGGCCATCTTCTTTGAACAGCGGATAGTGGCCGACGGCGAGATTTATGCACGTGCCTACATCGCCACCCGCCTGGTGGCCAAGGGGCGGCCTGTCAGCCAGGAGGAGATCCTGCGCGAGTTCGGGGAACCGCCCGCGGACATGGTGCTCCCCGCATGGATCCACGAGTGGCGGGCTTCCAGCGCTTTGCCCGGCAGCAGGACGCCTGCCCCGCACGCCTGGAGCCTCTAATCCGCTAGGTTCCCACGTCGCGCCGGTCCAGGGCGACGGCGGCCAGTGCCACGAGTGCCACCGAGAGGCCCCACAACCATGCTGCAGCGCCCCAGTCCGCTCCGTTGGACACCGGTGAGTTGCCGTACGCCCAGTGGTAGGGACTGAGGTCCAGCAGCCACTCCACATCCTCGCTCTGCCGCCCCACGGCGTTGAACACGTACCCGAGGACGGCAACCGCTGCGCCGGCTGCAAGACCGTAGGTACGTCGGCCGGTGATGGAACCGACGCACAGGGCCATGGTTCCGCTCAGGAGGGCAAGCCCGGCAAAGAGGACGGTGGCGCCCAGCAGGTTGTCCAGCTCAATATCCAGTTGCGCGGGGCCGTTCAGCAACCAGACCAGGGCACAGACCACGACAGCCAGCAGCACTATGCACAGCAGCAAGGCCAGGGCCCGTTCCAGCACCACCTGGATCCGCCGCACCCCGTGGGCCAGGGTCAATTCAAGTTGGCCGGATTCCTCGTCCCCGCCAACGGCCGCGGCGCCCCAGGAAACGGAGGCTATGGTCATGAGCAGGAAGCCGAGCAGCCCGAAAAGCGTGGCCTGCGTGTAGCCGGGGCCGGTGGCAATCTGGTCATAGTTGAGAGCCTTGGTCATTTCGGCCGGCAGGGCATCGATCATGCCCTGCATCTGGGCGCTGCCTCCGATGGACGGGTACAGCGGCAGGTAGAGGAAGATGGCCGCCGCCAGACCCACCGCCCAGCCCAGCGTGGAGCGCCAGGTGTCAAAGATCGCGCGGCGGAACAGGGGAAGTGTTTTCACCGGGTTTCCTCCCGCGGGCCGGAGTACATCTTCAGCACGGCCTCCTCAAGGTCCGGCTCTTCCAGGACGAGGTCCGTCAGCGGAAGGGTGGCAAGAATCCGGACCAGCGGCTGGATGGCGCCCTCGACGGTGGCGGACAGGGTGGCGTTGCCGTCGGACTCCAGCACCTCCACCTGCCCGACGCCGGGCACTCCGGACAGCCGCGCGACGGCGTCGTGCGCTGGTGTTCCGGAGGTGGTGAAGCGAACGTGGCGCACGGCGCCTTCGCGGAGCCCGCTGACGGACTCGACGGCGATGATCCGCCCGTCCCGGAGGATGGCCACCGTGTCAGCGGTCTGCTGGACCTCGCTCAGGACGTGCGAGCTGAGGAAGATGGTCTGCCCCCGGTGCCGCGCCTCCCGGACCATGGCGTGGAACTCCTGCTGGACCAGCGGGTCAAGGCCGCTGGTGGGCTCGTCGAGGACCAGCAGTTCGGGCTGGTGCATGAAGGCCTGGACCAGACCCAGTTTCTGCTTGTTGCCTTTGGACAGCTTGCGGGTGTGGCGGTCCAGGTCCAGACCCAGCCGCTCCGCCAGCTGATCCACGCGGCCGGGCGGCACGGGCCCGCTGATCGCCTCGTAGTTGGCCAGCAGCCTGCGACCCGTCACGCGGCCTTCCAGGAACAGCTCGCCCGGAAGGTAACCGATCCTCCGGCGCAGCTCCGGCCCGCCCGCACGCGGGTCCGTACCGAGCACCCGGACGGTCCCGCTGGTTGGGCGGATGATGTCCAGCAGGCAGCGCATCGTAGTGGTCTTACCCGCCCCATTAGGTCCAATCACGCCAAAAACGGAGCCTGCCTCCACCGCAAAGTCGACGCCGTGGAGGACTTCCCGGCGGCCGAACTTCTTGGTCAGTGACTGAACCACAACAGCGGTTGCCATCATCCCTCCCGGATCCGCGCGGACAGTGGCTGCTGACCCCTAGATTAGGTGCCGCCGGACCCGCTGTACATGCGCGGGCCGCCTTATTCCCAATGACGCGGGAAGCGAACAAGCGCCGGACGGGCGGGACATGGGCAGGCATGACGCGTACCGTGGTCACATGGCTACCCTTGACATCACAGGTGAACAGTTCGCATCCACGATTGAAGGCAACGATATTGTCCTGGTGGATTTCTGGGCGGAGTGGTGCGGTCCCTGCAAGCAGTTCGGTCCCACGTACTCAGCGGTTTCCGAAAAGCACCCGGATGTCCTCTTCACCAAGGTGGACACCGAGGCGGAGCAGCAGCTCGCCGCGGAGGCCGGCATTTCCTCCATCCCTACGCTGATGGCCTTCCGCGAAAAGGTGCTCGTGTTTTCGCAACCCGGAGCCCTGAACGCCCAGCAGCTCGAACAGGTGGTGGATGCCGTTAAGGCGCTGGACATGGAGGAAGTCCACGCCCATGTTGCACGGCAGCGTGAAGAAGCCGCGGCCGCCAGGCCCACGGGCCCGCAGGACGGCACCCAGATCCCTGATCTTTAAGACTCCCGGATCTCTAAGACTCCCTAAAACCACCGCGGGGTCACTTCCCGCCCGGAAACCTCGGTTTCACGGGCGGGAAGTGACCCCGCGTTGTTGTTGTGGGGGCGGACGCTAGAGCCGTTCCAGCTTCACGGGCTCGGCCAGCAGCGCACTCAGGGATTCGTTCAGGTCCTGGACGGCGATGCCCTTGGAGTGCTTGTCCAGGTCCTCTTCGGACGCCCACTGCTCGGTGAGGACCAGCTTCTCCTCGCTGGCCTCCGTCAATTCGTAGCGGATGCAGCCCGGCTCCTTCACCACCTCATCGATAGCTATTTCCAGGGCGAGCTTTACGCGGTGAAACTCGCCTTCGTTGGGGATGAACGTTGCCTGCAGGTCAATGGGTGAACTCATGGTTTTCACAATACCGGCACCGGTGGGAGGCCAAGGTTCTGTTGCGCCGCCCCTGCCGCGGCGTGCTTCCCAAGTGCTTTGATTGCCGGGAGCCGCTTGGTAGCGTGCCAGCATGCGCGCTTATACAGCCGGGGACACTGACGTCCCGCTGCTCGAGGAGACCATCGGCGGGAATTTCGAGCGGGTGGTGGCCCGGTTCCCCTTCCACGACGCGCTGATTGAGGCCGCGCCGGTCCCCGGCGGGGATGCCCGCCGCTGGAGCTACACCAAGATGAACGACGACGTGGACCGTTTGGCGCGGGCTCTTATCGCTGTGGGCGTGGCCAAAGGGGACCGCGTGGGTATCTGGAGCCCGAACTGCGCTGAGTGGACCCTCCTGCAATACGCCACGGCAAAGGCGGGGGCAATCCTGGTGAACGTGAACCCTGCGTACCGGCGGCATGAACTGCAGTTCGTGGTGAAGCAGAACGGCATGCGGTTGCTGGTTACGGCGCCCTCGGACCGCACCAGCGACTATGTGGGGATGGCCCGGGAGGCACTTGCCGGCTGCCCCGACCTGCGCGGGCTGGTCTTCCTGCCGGCACCCGCCGAAGAGGGGTTCGACGCCGGCGTCCCCCTCAGTGATGCGGAGCTGACGTACGCTGAGCTGCTTCGGCGGGCCGACGCCGTCGGGCATTCCTCGCTGAAGGCCCGCATGGCTGAACTGTCACCGCACGACCCCATCAACCTGCAGTACACCTCCGGGACCACCGGCTTCCCCAAGGGTGCCACGCTCACGCACCGCAACATCCTGAACAACGGCTTCTCGATTGGGGAGCTGCTGCGCTACACGGAGCACGACCGGGTGGTCATCCCGGTCCCGTTCTATCACTGTTTCGGCATGGTGATAGGGAACCTGAACGCCCTGAGCCATGGTGCTGCCACCATCATCCCCGGCCGCGGATTCAACCCCGCCGCCGCCCTCGAGGCGGTCCAGGACTTCGGTGGCACATCCTTGTATGGAGTGCCCACCATGTTCATCGCCGAACTCGCGCTGCCCGACTTCGCCTCCTATGACCTGTCCACGCTCCGGACCGGTGTAATGGCCGGCTCCCCGTGTCCTGTCGAGGTGATGAACCGGGTCATTTCCGAGATGAACATGAAAGACGTGGCAATTTGCTATGGCATGACCGAAACGTCGCCGGTATCCACCATGACCCGGCACGGTGACACGCTGCGGCAACGCACGGAAACGGTAGGCCGCGCCATGCCGCACCTCGAAAGCAAAGTTGTGGATCCAGCCTCCGGCGAGGTCCTGGAACGGGGGCAGATCGGGGAGTTGTGCACCCGGGGGTACGCCGTGATGGCGGGGTACTGGAACCAGCCGGACAAGACCATTGAGGCCATCGACCCTGACGGATGGATGCACACCGGCGACCTCGCCCGGATGGACGGGGACGGCTACGTGGTGATTGAAGGACGGATCAAGGACATGGTGATCCGCGGCGGCGAGAACATCTACCCGCGGGAAATCGAGGAGTTCCTGTATACGCACCCGTCCGTCCAGGATGTGCAGGTCATCGGGGTTCCGGACGCGACATACGGGGAGGAACTGATGGCCTGCATCATCCTGAAGCCGGGCGCCGAGCCGCTGGATCAGGCTGCTGTTGCCGGCTTCTGCCGCGGCAAACTGGCCCATTACAAGATCCCGCGTTACGTCGAGGTCCGGGACAGCTTCCCCATGACGGTTTCGGGGAAAATCCGGAAAGTGGAGATGCGCGAGCAGGCGGTGGCGCGGCTGGGGCTTTGAACTGCGATGTCAGTGCCGGCGGTGGTCCTGGATGGTCATCCGTGGACCGAACGTCGGCTTGCGGAAACCGGTGCTCTGGATCATCCGGACAACGCGCTGCCGGTGGCCCCGCCACGGTTCCAGCAGCCGCAGCATTCCCGCGTCATCCGTGCGGCGTCCGGTGAGCGCCGCGCCCACATAGGCGGCCAGGTGGTAATCGCCCACCGAAATCGAGTCAGGGCAGCCGTGCGTGCGCTGCACAACCTCTGCCGCAGTCCACACGCCGATACCCGGGACCACCTGCATTTTCTCCGCGGCCTCCAGCGCGGGCAGTGCGGCCAGCCGTTCAAGCGCGACGGCGGAGCGCAGCATCCGCATGACGGTGGCCGAACGCTGGGGCCCCACGCCCGCCTTGTGCCACTCCCAGCTCGGGATCCGTGCCCAGGCCTCGGCCGTGGGCGGAAGCATCAGGCCTGCGGGGGCGGCGATTCCCGCCTGCGGTGCGGGAGACCCATAGCGGTGCACCAGATAGCGATAGGCCCTGCGGGCCTCGATCACTGTCACCTTCTGTTCAAGGATGATCGGGACAAGCTGGTCAATCATCCGGCCGGTGGAAGGAAGCCGGAGGGCCAGGCTGCGCCGCCGCGCCTCCCGGACCATATGGGGGAGGGTGGCCTGGAACTCCGGCTGGTCAAAGCCCTGCCAGTCGTCGTCGGCCCCCAGGAGCCGCGGCGCGGAGCCCACCGCCGCAGCGGCACCGGGACCCCACCCCTGGACGTCCACCCGGAACTCCAGGTCCCCCGTGCCGGCGGGGCTGAGGCGCAGGGTAGCCGGCCCGTGCGCCGTCGTAAAAGCAACCCAGACCACGCCGCCCTGGTAGCTGAAGGACGGGTCACTGGTGCCGCGCAGGAGCGGTCCCAAAGTCCGCCCGAGATCATAGGGGCCGCCCGGATACCAGCGGAGCGAGGCGTCCGCCGCGGCAGCGAGCCGGGCGGGAACCTCTGCAATCGTCATGCAGCCATCGTCCCACGGGCCGCCGACAATCAGGGGTTTCCGCCATCCCCGGCCCCCGGACGCACGTCCGAAAGTCCCTTATCCAGCCGGCACGTACGGGACTAGACTCCACCGTGTGGTGCGGAACCACCGTGCCGAAAGCTCGAAAGACCAGGAGGCAAACCATGGGTGGAGTAGTGCATTTCGAGATTCCCGCTGACGACCAGGAGCGGGCCAGGAAGTTCTACCAGGAGGCCCTCGGGTGGCGGATCGAACCCGTCCCGGGCATGGACTACAACATGGTCATCACCACCGCCATGGACGAGGCAACCGGCCAGCCCACAACCCCGGGAGCCATCAACGGGGGCATGATGGCCCGGGATGGTGAGGTCCGGAATCCGGTGATCACCGTGGACGTCCCTGACATCGACGCCACCCTCAAAACTGTGGAACAGCTCGGCGGATCAGTTGTCATGGCCAAGAGCGAAATCCCCCAGATGGGCTACTACGCCTACTTCAAGGACTCCGAAGGCAACATCATGGGCCTCTGGGAGAACCTGCCCGCAGAACACCAGGCCCAGACGGCCGGGTAAGGCCGGGCCGGTGCTCCGGGCGGCGACGGGCGCCTGAGGGAAGGTGCCGGGAGCGCGGAAGCGGTAGCTTTGTACTCATGAAGTACGCCCAGTCCATCCTGGACCTCATCGGCAATACCCCGCTCATCAAACTCAACCACGTGACGGACGGCGTCAAGGCCACAGTCCTGGTGAAACTGGAGTACTTGAACCCCGGCGGATCCATCAAGGACCGCATCGCGGCCAAGATGATCGAGGATGCCGAGCGCGAGGGCAAGCTGCAGCCCGGCGGCACCATCGTGGAGCCGACCTCCGGCAACACCGGCGTTGGGCTGGCGCTGGTGGCCCAGCAAAAGGGCTACAAATGCGTCTTCGTGGTGCCGGACAAAGTGGGCGAGGACAAGCGCGCAGTCCTGCAGGCGTACGGTGCCGAAGTGGTAGTTACCCCTACCGCCGTGCCCCCGGACAGCCCGCAGAGCTACTACGGCGTTTCGGACCGGATCGTGCGGGAAACCCCGGGTGCGTACAAGCCGGACCAGTTCTCAAACCCGGCGGCACCCAAGAGCCACTACCAGACCACCGGCCCGGAGATCTGGCGCGATACCGACGGCAAGGTCACGCACTGCGTGATCGGCGCCGGCACCGGCGGCACCATCACCGGCACGGGCCGGTTCCTCAAGGAGGCCTCGGCCGGCAGGCCGGAGTCCGACGGCGGCGTGGTCCGGATCATCGCAGCCGACCCCGAGGGTTCGGTCTACTCCGGCGGAACCGGCCGGCCCTACTTCGTTGAGGGCGTGGGCGAGGACATGTGGCCCGCCAACTACGACAAGTCGGTGCCGGACCAGGTGATCGCCGTCAGCGACGCCGATTCCTTCGCGATGACCCGGCGCCTGGCCAGGGAGGAAGGACTCCTGGTGGGCGGCTCCTCAGGCATGGCTGTAGCAGCCGCCCTGAAAGCCGCGCGGGACCTGCCGGAAAGTGCCGTCGTCGTCGTTATCCTGCCGGACTCCGGACGCGGCTACCTGGCCAAGATCTTCAACGACCAGTGGATGCGCTCCTACGGCTTCCTGTCCGGCGGCGAGGAGACCTCGGTGGGTGAGGTCATCAAATCCAAGAACGGCGAACTGCCGGACCTGGTCCACATCCACCCCAACGAGTCCGTGCGCGACGTCATCAACATCATGAACGAGTACGGCGTCAGCCACATCCCGGTCCTCTCCCAGGAGCCGCCGGTGGTCATGGGCGAGGTGCTGGGCGCGGTGGATGAGCGCAGCCTCACGGCCAAGCTGTTCCGCGGCGAAGCCAAGCTCACGGACAAGATCTCCGAACACATGGGCCCCAAGCTGCCCGTCATCGGTTCGCTGGAAACCATCTCGGCCGCCAGGGAGCTGCTCTCGGACGTGGACACCGTCATGGTCACGTTCGTGGGCGCCCCCATCGGCATCCTCACCCGGCACGACCTCCTGGCCTACCTCAGCAACTGACCCGCTTCACCCAGACCTGCTCACCCGTAAAGGAGCACCATGTCCGCCTCGCACACCCAAGGTTTCAACACCCGCGCCGTCCACGCCGGCCAGGCCTTCGAGCCCCGCACCGGCGCGGTGGTGCCGCCCCTGCACTTCAGTTCCACCTATGCCCAGGACGGCATCGGCGGGCTGCGCGCCGGGTATGAGTACGGCCGCGGCGGCAACCCCACCCGGGACGCCCTGCAGGAACAGCTCGCCGCGCTCGAGGGCGGGACACACGCCTACAGCTTCAGCTCCGGCCTGGCAGCGGAGGACTCACTCATCCGCGCCCTGACCCGGCCCGGGGACCACATCGTTCTCGGCAACGACGCCTACGGCGGGACCTACCGGCTGATCAGCCGCGTCCTGGGCGGCTGGGGGATCGGCAACACCCCCGTGGACATGGCAGACCTGGACGCCGTCCGCACGGCAGTGGCCGCCAACAAGACCAGGTTCGTGTGGGTGGAAACCCCGTCCAACCCGCTGATGAAGATCACCGACATCGCGGCGCTCGCGGAGGTAGCGCACGACGCCGGGGCCCTCCTGGTGGTGGACAACACCTTCGCATCGCCCTACCTGCAGACCCCGCTCGCCCTGGGTGCCGACGTCGTGGTCCACTCGACCACCAAGTACATTGGCGGGCATTCGGACGTGGTGGGCGGCGCCGTCGTGGTTAAGGACGCCGACCTGGCGGAGAAGATCGGCTTCGTGCAGTTCGCAGTAGGTGCCGTCTCCGGCCCCATGGACGCCTTCCTCACCACCCGTGGGCTGAAGACGCTCGGGGTGCGGATGGACCGGCACAGCCTCAATGGCCAGGCCGTGGCGGAGTGGCTGCTGGAACGCCCGGAAGTGGAAGCTGTCCTGTACCCGGGCCTGCCGTCCCACCCGGGCCACGAGCTGGCAAAGAGGCAGATGCGGAGCTTTGGCGGCATGGTCTCGGTGCAGTTCAAGGGCGGCGAGGCGGCTGCGCGGAAGGTGGCCGAATCGACCTCAGTGTTCACGCTGGCGGAGTCGCTCGGCGGCATCGAGTCGCTGATGAACTACCCGTCGGAGATGACCCACGCCTCGGTCAAGGGCACCGAACTCGCCGTTCCGGTGAACCTGCTGCGCCTGTCCTGCGGGATCGAGGATGTGGAGGACCTGGTGGCGGACCTGGAGCAGGCGTTCAACACGCTGCCCTAGGGTCCGCCCGCGTTCCCGGAGCCTGCGGTGCGGGGCGTTCCGGCTCGATGCCAGGCCGCTATTAGGCTGGTCCCATGGAATCTCCGCACGCAGCCGTCCGCAAGGCCGCCCTGGTGACCGGCGCCGGAAGGCTTGCCTCCATCGGGGCAGGCATTGCCCGGCACCTTGCTGCCGAGGGCTGGGACCTGGTGCTGGCTTACTGGCACGACTACGATGCCCGGATGCCCTGGGGAAGCGAGCCGGACGACGTCGTACGCCTGACCGCCGAGCTTGAAGCGATTGGTGCTCAGGTGCATCCGCTGGCGGCAGACCTGCAGGACCCGGCGGCGGCCGACCGGCTCGTGGCTGAGGCGGTACGCCTGGCCGGTCCGCTGCAGGGCATGGTCCTCAGCCATGCGGAATCGGTGGACTCAGGCGTGCTGGACACCAGCCTGGAATCCTTCGAGCGGCACTTCGCCGTGAACACCCGCGCGAGCTGGCAGCTGATTGCCGCGTTTGCCCGGCAGGCAACGGACGACGGCGGCGCGATCGTTGCGCTGACCAGTGACCACACGGCGTTCAACCTTCCCTACGGCGCCTCCAAGGGTGCGCTGGACCGGATCGTGATCGCGGCCGCCCGGGAACTGGGACCGCAGGGGATCTCGGCGAACGTGCTGAACCCGGGCCCGGTGGACACGGGCTGGATGACCGACGAGGTACGGGAAACGCTGACCGCCCAGCAGCCGGGCGGGCGGCTGGGCACTCCGGCGGACGTTGCAGGGACTGTGGCGTTCCTGCTCTCACCCGCCGGACGCTGGGTCTCCGGCCAGCTGATCAAGTCCGACGGCGGCTTCTCGGCCTGACCCAACTAGGTAGCGCTAAGTGTCGTTTTGGGGCTCCAAAGTGACACTTAGCGCTACCTAGTTGGGAGGGGAGGCCGAGGTCAGCGGAACGCGTTGAGGCCCGTGATGTGCCGGCCCAGGACAAGGGTATGGACCTCGTCCGTGCCCTCATAGGTCCGGACCGATTCCAGGTTGGCCGCATGGCGCAGCGGGGAATAGTCCAGCGTGATGCCGTTTCCGCCGAGGATCGAGCGGGCCTCCCGGGCAATCGCAAGGGCTTCCCGGACGTTGTTCAGCTTGCCCAGCGAAATCTGCTCGGGCCGCAGCTTTCCGGCGTCCTTGAGGCGTCCCAGGTGCAACGCGAGGAGCGTCCCCTTCTGGATTTCCAGCAGCATGTTGACCAGCTTCTCCTGGGTCAGCTGGTATCCGGCCAGCGGCTTGCCGAACTGCAGCCGCTCCTGCGAATAGGCCAGGGCGGCCTCATACGAGTCCCTGGCTGCGCCCATCGCACCCCAGGCAATGCCGTACCTGGCTTCGTTCAAGCAGGTGAACGGGCCGCGCAGGCCCCGGGCAGCCGGCAGCAGCGCCTCGGGACCCAGCCGGACGTCGTCGAACACCACATCGCACTGGATGGAGGCCCGCATGGACAGCTTCTGCGGGATCGGGACGGCTGTGACCCCGGGTGTGCCGGCCGGCACCAGGAAGCCGTGCACGCCGTCGTCGGTCGCTGCCCAGACCACCATCACCCCGGCCACTGAAGCGAGGCCGATCCAGCGTTTGGTACCGTTCAGCACCCAGCCTGCCTCCTCGCCTGGCCCGTCGCGCCAGGCAAGGGTGGCCATGGCTGAGGGATCGGATCCGGCTGTAGGCTCGGTCAGCGCGAAGCAGCCGATGATTTCACCGGCGGCCATCCGGGGGAGCCACTCCTGTTTCTGGTCCTCTGAGCCCCATGTGTGGATCGCCGTCATCGCCAGCGAGCCCTGCACGGAAACAAACGTGCGGATTCCGGAGTCGCCGGCTTCCAGTTCCATTGCCGCCAGCCCGTATTCGACGGCGGAGCGGCCCGGGCAGCCATAGCCTTCCAGGTGCATGCCGAGCACCCCCAGCTCGCCCAGTTCCTGCGCGAGTTCCAGGGGGAAGACGGCGTCGTCATACCAGCGCGCGATGCCCGGCTTGATCCGCTGGTGGGTGAAATCGCGGACCCTCTGCCGGGTGTTCAGCTCGTCCGTGCTCAACAGGCTGTCCAGCGCCAGGATGTCGGAAGGATCGGCGTCGAATTCCGCCCGCGCTTCAGGGGCATTGCTCATGGAAGAACCCTAGCGGGACGTTGAGCCGGCCGCCGGGGACGCTGCGGACGGCTCTCCGGTGAAGTAGCCGCGGGTTGCAGGCAGGAACCGGCACACTACGGCCAGCACCACACCCAGGGCCAGCAGCAGCACGCCGCTGACGAACGCCCCGCCAATGCCGAAGATCTGGGTGTCACCGTAGGCCGGGTCCCACATCTGGACCGCCGAGATGAAGAAGGCGGCCGTCAGCAGGAGCGCGCCCAAGAGCGGGAAAACGCCCCGGAACCACAGGTTTCGTGCGGACTGGCGCAAGGTGCCCCGGAAATACCAGAAGCACGCGAAGCCGGTAAGCGCGTAATAGAAGGCGATGAACAGGCTGATGGCGCTGATCGAGTCAGAGAGGAGGTTCTCGCTAAGGAAGCTCATGGCCACGTAATAGGCGATCGCGGCAGCACCCATCACCTGGGTGGAGAACCCGGGTGTCTGGTTCTTCGGGTGCACCTCGCCGAATTTGGCGGGCAGGGCTCCGTGGACCCCCATGGACAGGGTGCCGCGGGCCGTGGGGAGGATGGTGGTCTGGGTGGAGGACAGCACCGAGGCAAGGACCGCGACGACGATCAGCCAGCCCCAGGGGCCCAGCACCACGTCCCGCATGGCCAGGAAAACGTCGTCCTGGTTGGCCTCGTTGCCCAGGCCGATGCCCTCGCTCCCCACGGTGGCGTACATCATCACCAGCAGTGCAACGGAGACGTAGATGGCCACCAGGACGAAAGCCGAGATCACGGCGCCCCGGCCCGGTGTGGTGGAGGGGTTCTCCGTTTCCTCGTTGACGGCCAGGCAGGTGTCCCAGCCCCAGTAGATGAACAGGGCCAGGAGCGCTCCGTGCACCACGGCGCCCGGATCCGCAAAGGCACCCACCGGGTTGAACCACTCAAAATCAAAGGCCTGGCCCTCCGGTGCACCCGCAACTATCCGCACCACAATTGCCAGCGCAAAGATGCCCAGCGCAATGTACTGCACGTAGGTCAGGACCCTCTGGACGTGCTCGCCCAGCCGGATGCCCCGGTAGTTGACCAGCGTCATCACGGCGATAAACAGCACGCCCGTGGCAGTAACCAGCGCCTTGTTCGCGGCCAGCGATCCGTCGCCCACCAGCAGCCACAGGTACTGCCCGGCCACCTGGGCAAGGTTGGCCAGGACCACGATGCCGGCGAGCGCCACACCCCAGCCGCCCAGCCATCCCGCCCATGGGCCGAAGGCACGGCGGGACCAGGTGAAGGTGGTGCCGCAGTCCGGGATGGCGCTGTTCAGTTCACGGAAGGCATAGGCAATGAACAGGACGGGGATGAACCCCAGCAGCAGGATCAGGGGAGTGTAGTTCCCGTTGACTGCCACGATCAGGCCGAGGGTGGCAGCCAGGGAGTACACCGGTGCCGTGGAGGCCAGGCCGAGCATGACTGAATCTCCGAGGTCAAGGATGCCCGCGCGGAGGCCCTTCGCCGGGACGGTGGTGCCGGGCGCGCCGCCCGGACCTCCCGCCGTCGTGGTCTCTGTGCTCATGCTGCCACCGGATTCATAGTGCGATACCTGCTTTGCTGGAGGAAGCCACGGCCGAAAGCGGCGCGGGCGCGTCGATGGTGTTGGGCACGAAGCGGCAGAAGTAGTCCGTGACGGGCCCGTCGGATTCGCGGATACCGCAGCCTACCGATTCGCCGTCCACCACCCACAGGCCCAGGACGGGATGGTTGCCGTCAAAATCCGGCAGTTCCTGGTACTGCTGGTAGCACCAGCCCTCGCGGCCGTAGCCGCCGGGCTGTTCCAGGCTGATACCGGCCGCGTGGATCTTGATGTTGTCGCCCTCGCGGCCGTGCAGCGGCTTGGCCACCCACTCCTTCAGCGGGCCGGGCTCGTTGAGGAAGGCGGGCAGCAGGTTGGGATGCTCCGGATACAGGTGCCACAACGCTGCGAGCAGCGCCTTGTTGGAGAGCAGCATCTTCCAGGCCGGCTCCACCCAGCGCGGGTTGTGCGCGCGCTCCAGCAGCCGGGGACCGAACGGTTCCTTCATCATCAGCTCCCACGGGTAGAGCTTGAAGATGGTGCTGATCATGAAGTTGTCCAGGTCCACGAAACGGTTCAGGTTGGGGTCCCAGCCGATATCGGACATGTTGATGCCGATGGTGGTCCACCCCGCCTGGCTGGCCACGTCCCGCATGTAGGCCGCCGTCATCCAGTCCTCACCGGACTCCTCGACCTCCGAGTGCGCCACGTGCAAGGTGCTCATGCCGGTGCGGTACTGCATCTTTTTCCACTGCCGGATCAGGGCCTCGTGGATGCCGTTCCACTGGTCCTTCTCCGGGAAGACATCCTGGAGCCAGAACCACTGCGCCACCGCGGCCTCGATCAGTCCGGTGGGAGTGTCGGCGTTGTACTCGAGCATCTTGGCGGGACCGCCCTGCCCGTCGTAAATGAAGTCGAAGCGGCCGTACACATCCACGTCCCCGGCCTGCAGGGACTCCGCGGCCAGCTCCAAAGCCTGCGGTCCGATGCCAATGGTGCCCATGGCTCCGGTGGCCAGGAACTTTGCCGCCTCGATGCACATCCGGTGCATTTCTTCGGCCGTCTCCTCAAGGCGCTCCACTTCGTCGAGGGTGAACTCGTAGTAGGCAGCCTCGTTCCAGTATTCGACCTTCCGCCCGTCGTCCATGGTGGTGGTGGAGAACACCAGCCCCTGTTCCTCAATTTTCTGTTTCCATCCGGGACGGGGATCGGAGAGCAAACGCTTCACGCTCAGCCCCCCGAGACTTTGCCGCCGCCGCTGGTGCCGCTCTTGGCGCTGGTGCCGAAGCCGCCCCGGCTGACAGTGCCGCCCTTGGTGCTGTAACCGGTGGCCACCTTGGCGCCGCTGGGGACCGTTTTGGTGTAGTTGGGAGCCGTGGAGCGGTTCTGGCCGATGGGCGGAACGTAGGCACCCCGGGAGAAGAAGTACCAGGCGTAGATGCCGCCGGAACGCGCGGCTGAGCTCTCGCAGCTCCTGTCCTCCACGCGCTCGCCGGTTTCTTCATTGAAACAGACCTGCGCGTACTCGGGATCGTCCTGGTTGCTCGCCACGACGGCGGTGATGGTGCCGGCCAGCAGGGCGGTGACGCCGAGGCCCACGACGACGGTGCGCCGCTGCGAGCGCTTCTTCCGGGACGCCTCTTCGTTGAGCTGCCGTTCGCGGTCCCGCGCGAACGGGTCCACCGGAGTGACCGGCTGGTTCAGTAGTTCCGGGCGCAGTTCCGGCTTAGGCACCTGCCAGGGAGGAGGTTTCGCACCGCCGTGCCCGTCCCCGCCCGGCTGGCCGCCTTCGCCCGCAGGCTGGCCGCCGGGCCGCCCGCGGTCCGGGTCCTTGTTCGGGTCCATGGTGTCCCCCTCAGTTGTCCACGTGAATTGGGCACAGCGCTGCACCCCCCCAATTGCAATCCTGAAATCAGCGTAGTCCCTGCCGGTAGCGGCTGCGAGTAGGGCAGCCCGTCCGGAACAGGGGAGAAGTCCCCATCCCGGCAACTCCCCGCCGCTGCCGGCCGCCGACCCTACACTGGAGCCATGGAAACCGCCTCTGTCCTTGCCGTGTGCCGCGTCCACCAGCTCCTTCCGGACGCATCGAACGTAGGCGTGACCGCCATCGACAAGCGTCCCGCCGAAGGCCCGGTCAAGGTGCACCGGTTGGGCCTGCAGGGCGACATCCAGGCCAACCGTGTCCACCATGGCGGGCCGGACCAGGCCCTCTACGCCTACTCGCAGGAGGACGCGGACTTCTGGGAGGGCGAACTCCAGCGCGAGCTGCCGCCGGGTTTCTTCGGTGAAAACCTGCGGGTTGCCGGGATCGATGCCACCGGCACGGTGATCGGAGAGCGCTGGAAGATCGGCCTGGACGTGGAAGTGGAGGTCACCTCGCCGCGCACGCCCTGCGCCACCTTCCAGCGCCGCATGCGCGAGCCGCGGTTCGTCAAGCGTTTCACCGAGGAAGGCCGGGTGGGAGCCTACCTGCGGGTGGTCCGGACGGGGAGCATCCAAGCGGGAGACCATATCCACCGGCTGTACGTCCCCAGGCACGGCATCACCGTGGGCAAGTGGTTCAGCGAGCCTGACCTGGAAGCCATGGAAGCACTGCGCGACGCCGAGGCCGACGGCGAGATCCGCCTGCAGCAGCCGGAGTTTAATCAGAAGTTCGAGGCGCTGGAACGGCAGCTGGGCCGGTAGCCGCAAGGGCAAGACGGCTGGAAGGGGAGCGGTGTGCGCAAGCTCACCGCCGCCGTCGTACGTTCAATTTCCGCTGCGGCGGGTGCGTACCTTACACTTGAAACATCCCCCACTCCGGAAATCCCTTATTCCTGCCCAATTTTTGAGGCAGGACTGGCAAGTGTTGGGGCCCGCACAAGCGATGCGGGCATTTTCATAGGGAGAGCCGGCTAAAGAAAACGCTGTACAGACTGCTGGGATAGCAGCCAAGAGATGCAGCGGGAAGTCCTGCCACGGGATTGCGAAAGCGCCGGACTTCTGTGACCGGCCGGTCAATGTTTGCCCGGCATCCACGGCACACGTACTGCGGCTCCACTCACCTCGGGTAGTGCCGCCTGGCCCCCTATGGATGAGGAATATTTCCCTATGCCCGAAAATCACAACGACGCCACTGCTGAGACAGCAACTGCCAGCATCGAATTCACCGAGCCCGCTGCTCCCGCAGCCGAGGCCGCTCCGGCACCCGCCGAAACCCCTGAAGCAGCTCCTGCCGAAGCCCCCGCAAAGGTTGAGGAAGCCCCCGCCGCTCCCGCCGCCAAGGCTGAGGACGACGAGGAAGAGGGCATCAAGTTCGCCGACCTCGGCATCGACGGCCGCGTCCTCGCCGCCCTGCAGGATGTCGGCTACGAAAAGCCTTCCCCCATCCAGGCAGCAACCATCCCGCTGCTGCTCGAAGGCCGCGACGTCGTGGGCCTCGCCCAGACCGGCACCGGTAAGACTGCAGCATTCGCAGTACCGGCACTGTCCCGCCTGGCCGAGCTCCACGACCTCAATGGCCCGTCCCGCAAGACCCAGGCCCTGGTCCTGGCTCCCACCCGTGAGCTGGCCCTCCAGGTTGCCGAGGCCTTCACCTCGTATGCCAAGCACATCGACGACTTCACCGTCCTCCCCGTGTACGGCGGCTCCGCCTACGGCCCCCAGCTCGCCGGCCTGCGCCGCGGTGCCCAGGTTGTCGTCGGTACCCCCGGCCGCGTGATCGACCACATCTCCAAGGGTTCCCTGGACCTGTCCGAGCTCCAGTACCTGGTGCTGGATGAGGCCGACGAGATGCTGCGCATGGGCTTCGCCGAAGACGTGGAGCAGATCTTCCAGCAGACCCCGTCCGACCGTCAGGTTGCGCTGTTCTCGGCCACCATGCCGAGCCAGATCCGCCGCATGTCCAAGCAGTACCTGAACAACCCGGCCGAGATCTCCGTCAAGTCCAAGACCACCACCGGCGCCAACACCCGGCAGCGGTACCTGCAGGTCATGGGCCCGCACAAGCTCGACGCCATGACCCGCATCCTCGAAGTTGAAGAGTTCGACGGCGTCATCGCCTTCGTGCGCACCAAGATGGCTACCGAGGACCTGGCTGACAAGCTGAAGTCCCGCGGTTTCCAGGCCGCTGCGATCAACGGCGACATTCCGCAGCAGCAGCGCGAGCGCACCGTGGACGCACTGAAGGAAGGCCGCATCGACATCCTCGTGGCCACCGACGTCGCCGCCCGTGGCCTTGACGTGGAGCGCATCAGCCACGTCATCAACTACGACATCCCGCACGACACCGAGTCCTACGTGCACCGCATCGGCCGCACCGGCCGTGCAGGCCGTTCCGGCGACGCCATCCTGTTCATGACGCCGCGTGAGAAGTACCTGCTGCGTTCCATCGAGAAGGCCACGCGCCAGCCGGTGGAGCAGATGCACCTGCCCACGGCGGAAACCGTGAACACCCTCCGCCTGGGCAAGTTCGCCGAGCGCATCACGGAAACTCTGGCCTCCGAGGACGTGGCTCCGTTCCGCGACCTCATCGCCTCCTACGAGGAAGAGCACAACGTGCCCGCCTCGGAGATCGCCGCAGCCCTTGCCGTCATGGCGCAGGGCGGGCAGCCGCTCCTGGTCAAGGAACTGCCGGCAGCTCCGGAGTTTCAGAAGCGCGAGCGCTCCAAGGACGGCTTCGGCTCCCGCGGGCCCACCCGCGCGCTCACCGAGGGCAACGCTACGTACCGGATCGCGGTGGGACGCCGCCAGCGCGTCATGCCCGGCTCCATCGTGGGCGCCATTGCCAACGAGGGCGGCATCTCCTCGGCACAGATCGGCGGCATCGACATCCGCTCGGACCACTCCCTGGTGGAGCTCCCGGCGGACCTGAGCCCCGAGCAGCTGCGGGCACTGTCCCGCACCCGGATCGGCGGCGAGCTGATCCACCTCGAACTGGACAACGGCCGCAAGCCCTCCGGCGAGCGCGGCTCCTACCAGGGCAACCGCGGCGGAGACCGGGGCGGCAACTTCAAGGGCAACGGCGGGTTCAAGAAGGAATTCCGGAAGAACGACGGCGAGCGCTCCTCTGCGGACCGCGGAGGCCGCTCGTACAGCGAGCGTTCCTCCTTTGGTGCCGACAGCGGTGCCAGCCGCGGCCAGGCCAGCGACTCCCGCTTCGGCGGCCACGGTGACGGCTCCCGCAAGCCCCGCCACGGCAACGAGGGCGGCCAGCGGGACTTCAACCGCAAGGGCAAGTGGTAAACCCGTCAGCTAGCTGACACGTTCCTCTGGTGGGCCGGCTTTCGAGCCGACCCACCGGCGTTTAACGCTCGGAATTCTGGCAGCTACCGGGACTTCCGGAGCGCTGAAGTCCCGGTGTGTGCCCAAAAACTCCAGCCGGGTGTGGGGCTCGCCACATCAGCGCCTTCGTGAGCACCTGAACGCGTCCGGGCAGAGGCCCGGCGCCGCTGCCAGTTTGCCCGCACACCCCAGGAATGGCGCGGAAAACGGGGGTTTTTGATGTCCGGAAGCCAGGTGTTCCAGCACTCCGAAACCGCCCTGGCGCCCGATTTGTTGGTGGTGAAATCTTCCGGTAGAGTATTTACTCGTTGCCCCCCTAGCTCAGTGGTAGAGCGCGTTCTTGGTAAGAACGAGGTCACCGGATCGATTCCGGTGGGGGGCTCTGGATGAGGGCCTGTGTCAAGGCGGTTTTGACCGGCTTGGCGCAGGTTTTTCTCATTCGTGGCGGTGTAGCTCAGTTGGTTAGAGCGCACGACTCATAATCGTGAGGTCGGGAGATCGAGCCTCCCCACCGCTACAGGCTAAGCCCCCGGAATCCCCGAGATTCCGGGGGTTTTCCTGTTTAAGCCGCCGATGTTCCGGTTGCCGCCCAAGGGCTGGGACCGGCCCCCCGTCACCGATTCGCGCCCCCGCTATGGGGCAAGGTAACGTTTAGGTCACTGGTTGGCGTACACGCCTTAATGAAGCATTCCGAATGCTTTTGCGTGTGGTAAGTCCCAGGCTTCAACGCCTTGCGTTCCGCAGACCGTGACCGTTTCCGGGCAGGAGCACGCCTAAGGCTCACTGCCCTGTCCGCATTCCCATGAAGAGGCTTAGTTTTCCATGCGCAGAAATAGTCTGCTCGCCGCCGGCGTCCTTGCGGCTCTCCTTGCCACCTCCGCCTGCAGCGACGTCACCGGCGCCCCGGCCCCACTGTCCTCAGATTCGTCTGCCGGGGTTGAAGCCGGCTCCAACACGTGGCAGGGCTCGCCCGCCGCCGAGGTCGGCGTATCGCAGAAGGCAGCTGCCGAGAGGGCTGCCGCCAAGAAGGCCGAGGCCGCGGCGGCGGAGAAGGCCGAAAAGGCTGCCGCAGACGAGAAGGCCAAGAAAGCCGAAGCTGCCGCAGCGGCGGAGAAAGGGAAGCCAACGCCTGGGGCGACGGCCAGCGAGGCTGCTGCGCTGGCGCGGACGGCGGACCGGGTGCCGGCCGCGGGCCTGGCTCCCTCGGCGATGCCTTCCGCCCCGAAGCAGTCACCGGCGGCCACTCCGGCCGCATCCTCTGAGCAGATCGTCACCACCACCTACACAACGGCTTACACCTGGTACGACAACACTCCGGCAGGCTCAGCTGCGATCAGCCACCCGGTACTGCACAAGACTGCCGGGGGCACCGGCACGTACGAAGACCCGATCACCATCGCCGTGGGGCATTCGCTGGCCACCGGGGAGGACGTGCTGGACTTCCCGGCCGGCACGCGGATCTACCTCCCGGACGTCCGCCGCTACTTCATCGTCGAAGACACCTGTGGCGACGGCAGGGATCCCGAGAACGGCCCCTGCCACCAGGGTGCCAACGCGCACGGCACCAACTCCACCATCTGGATTGACATGTGGATCGGCGGCCAGAGCGCCAGTGCAGACGCGGCCAACGCCTGCGCCCGCAAGGTAACCAACGTCAAGACCGCCGTTTTCAACCCGGCCAGCAACTACGTGGTCGCGCCGGGAGCCGGCGTCATCCACGACGGCACCTGCGATGCGGGCTACGGCAACACCCTTGTAAAGCAGTAGCCAAGCGGGGGAGCGGCGTCCCTGCCGGGATCCCTGACAAAAACGAGGCTGTGGCGGGAGAATGGGCGCATGCGCCAGCTCATCTACACCGCCATCGCCTCCCTGGACGGCTACGTGGCGGACAGCTCCGGAAACTTCGACTGGAGTGCTCCGGATGAGGAGGTCCACGCCTTCATCAACGACCTGGAGCGCGACGCCGGCACGCACCTTTACGGACGCCGCCTGTACGAGGTCATGGCGGTGTGGGAGACGATGGGCGGGCCCGGGGAGCCGGAGGTCATCCAGGACTACGCAAGGATCTGGCGGGGTGCCGAGAAAATTGTCTACTCCTCCACTCTGGCGGGTGCCGGGACCGCCAGGACGCGTGTCGAGCGGGAGTTCAACCCTGATGCCGTCAGGGAGCTGAAAGCCGGAGCGGGCGGCAGCATCAGCATCGGCGGGGCAACACTGGCCGCCGCCGCGCTCCGCGCCGGGCTGGTTGATGAATGCTGTATTTTCCTCAGCCCCGTTGCCGTGGGCGGTGGGCTGAGGTTCCTGCCGGAGGGGCTGAACCTGCAGCTCGACCTGCTGGACGAGCGCAGGTTCGGCAACGGGGTGGTGTACCTCCGCTACCGCGTCCTGTCCTGAACTCCGGGGGACCTGCGCGGCGGGGTGCGGCGCCGGCGCGGTGGGGGAGCAGAATAGGGCCATGACCCGAATCGCAATCATTGGCGGCCACGGCAAAGTGGCCCTGCACCTGTCCGCCCTGCTCACCGAGGAAGGCCACAGCGTCACGTCGTTCATCCGTAACCCTGACCATGCGCAGGATGTGGCGGACACGGGGGCAACGCCGTCGGTCCTTGACGTTGAAAATTCGACGACGGCGGAGATCGCCGGGGCTCTGAAGGGCCATGACGCCGTGGTCTGGTCGGCGGGGGCCGGTGGCGGAAACCCTGCCCGGACGTACGCCGTGGACCGGGACGCGGCAATCCGGTCCATGGACGCTGCGGCCCAGGCCGGAGTCAACCGCTACGTGATGGTGTCCTACCTGGGAGCCCGCAGGGATCACGGCGTGCCGGCCGACCACGGCTTCTTTCCCTACGCCGAGGCCAAGGCTGCCGCCGACGAATACCTCCGCGGCACCGGCCTGGCCTGGACGATCCTGGGACCGGGCGGCCTCACTGACAAACCCGGAACCGGCATGATCACCGTGAGCCCGGCGGAGGGGGACCGGTCAACGTCCCGCAGCAACACCGCCATTGTGGCTGCTGCCGTGCTTGACCTGCCCCAGACGGCCGGCAAGACCATAGAGTTCTGCGACGGCTCCCTGCCCGTTGCCGCCGCGCTGGAATCACTCAGCTGACACTGCCAGCTGGAGGTCCAGCGAATTCTTCTCCACGTGATCCAGGGCAGCGCGCACAGCCCCCAGGGTGACGACTGAATCGCCCAGTGGTGACACCGCCACCCTTGGCGGTGTCACTGTGAACTCCTTCAGCTTCCGGGCAATGGGCTCCAGCAGCACGCCGGCGGAGTTTGCCACCGCGCCGGCGATGACAACGAGTTCCGGGTTGAGCATCGTGGCCACGGCGCCGATCACCCTGGCCATCCTGTCCGCCAGGCGGTCGAGGATCTCCAGGGCCACAGCATCACCTCCGGCTGCGGCCGCGAAGACGTGCTCGGCTTCGGCGCCGCCGGCTGCCAGCTCCCGGAGGGAAGTCCGCGCCCCGCCAGCCAGCGCCTCGGCCGCCCATGCCCTGGCCACGCTCGCGATCCCGTACGTGTCTCCCACGCCCTGGACGTACTCCAGGAAAGCCAACTCGCCGGCACCGCCGCGGCTGCCGTGCAGCAGCCGCCCGCCGTCGACCACCCCTGCGCCAAGCCGCTCACCGGCGAGGATGACCACAACGTCATCCACGCCCGCGGCGGAGCCCTGCCAGCGCTCGCCCAGGGCGGCGAGGTTGGCGTCGTTTTCCAGCAGCACCGTCCAGCCGCGCCTGTCGCGCAGGGCCGCCTTCAGCCCGACGTCGAACAGGCCCCAGAAGTGCTGGGCCTGCAGCACATCGCCGTGCCGGTCAACGGGAGCGGCGATGCCGGCTGAGACGGCCAGGACGGAATCAGGAGAGGCCCCCGCGTTCTGGAGCGCGGAGAGTGCCGTGCGGTCGATGACGGACACGCGCTCAGCCGCGGAAATCTCCGCCTCCGCGAAGGGCTGGGTTGACCTGCCCAGGATGTTCCCGCGAAGGTCTGACACCACCACCGTCGCCTTGGAAACGCCCACATCCATCCCCAGGACGCAACCGGCGCGCTCATTGAGCTCGAAGCGCCTGGCGGGGCGGCCCTTCTGGTATCCGCCAAAAGCCCTCTGGTTCTCCAGCTCCCGGATCCACCCGCGTTCCTTGAGGTCCTCGCAAACGGCTATCGCGGTGGCGCGCGTCAGTCCCGTGGCCTCCATGATCTCGGAAACAGTCACCACTGCTGTGGTCCGCAGGAATTCCAGCACGGCGCCGGCACTGACCCTCCGGAGCAGTTGGGGGGTGGCGGCAGGGGATTCAGACATGCTGTTGACCTTTCCGTCGTTTGCGCCAGATAATATTCCAGTAACTAAATTTAGCCTCAAAATAAATATACCCCCAACGGAAGCAAAGGATCATCCCTTGTCCACCACCGCCACCCTGGCAACCCTTTCCGATTCCGACCGCCCGGCCGATCCGAACTGGTGGCGCCAGGCATCCGTCTACCAGATCTATCCGCGCAGCTTCGCTGACTCCAACGGTGACGGCATCGGTGACCTCAAGGGCATCACCTCCAAGGTGCCGTACCTGAAGTCCCTGGGGATCGACGCCGTCTGGCTGAGCCCCTTCTACCCCTCGGCACTCGCGGATGGCGGCTACGACGTGGACGACTACCGCGACGTGGACCCCAAGCTGGGCACCCTCGAGGACTTCGACGAGATGGCCGCTGCCTTGCACGAGGCAGGCATCAAGCTGATCGCGGACATCGTCCCCAACCACTCCTCCAACCGGCACAAGTGGTTCCAGGAGGCATTGGCCTCACCCAAGGGCTCTCCGGCCCGGGACCGCTACATCTTCCGTGACGGCAAGGGACCGAACGGCGAGTTCCCGCCGTCGGACTGGGACTCGGTCTTTGGCGGCCCGGCGTGGGAGCGCATCACCGAGCCGGACGGCAGCCCCGGCCAGTGGTACATGCACATCTTCGCGAAGGAACAGCCCGACCTGAACTGGTCCAACCGGGAAATCCGCGAGGACTTCCTGAAGACCCTGCGGTTCTGGTCCGACCGCGGAGTGGACGGCTTCCGCGTCGACGTGGCGCACGCACTCACCAAGGACCTCACCGAGCCGCTGCTGTCCAAGCTGGAGCTGAGCGCGGCCAACACGGGCGTGGACGGGTTCGACGACGGCACGCACCCCTTCTGGGACCGCGACGAAGTGCATGAGATCTACGCCGAGTGGCGCGAGGTGTTCAACGAGTACAACCCGCCGCGCACCGCCGTGGCTGAAGCCTGGGTCCACGCAACCCGCCGGGCACGCTACGCCAGCCCGGAGGGCCTTGGCCAGGCCTTCAACTTCGACCTGCTGCAGGCTGACTTCAACGCCGCCGAGTACAAGGAGATCATCACCCGTAACCTGGCCGAGGCGGCCGCCACCGGTGCCTCCTCCACGTGGGTCTTTTCCAACCACGACGTGGTCCGCCATGCCACCCGCTATGGCCTGCCCCAGGTCTCGAAGGGCAAGGCAGGCACCAAGGGCCAGGACGGCAAGGACTGGCTGCTCGCCGGCGGCCCCAAGGAGGAACTGGACACGGAGCTCGGTGAACGCCGCGCCCGCGCCGCCACCCTGCTGATGCTGGCTGTCCCGGGCTCCGCCTACCTGTACCAGGGCGAGGAGCTGGGCCTCCAGGAAGTGGCGGAGATCCCTGAATCCGAGCGCCAGGATCCGTCCTTCTTCCGCAACAAGGGCGTGGAGATCGGCCGCGACGGCTGCCGCGTCCCGCTGCCGTGGAAGGTTGAAGGAACCTCCTTCGGCTTCGGCGAAGGAGGTTCGCACCTGCCCCAGCCCGACTGGTTCAGCAAGTACGCCGTCGAGGCGCAGGACGGGACCGAGGGCTCCACCCTGGAGCTGTACCGCAGGGCCCTGAAGCTCCGCCGCGAACTGCTGACGGACGAAGAGCTGGAATGGGTGGAGAACGGCAACCCGGAGGTCCTGCACTTCCGCCGGCCCAACGGCTGGCAGTCCGTGACCAACTTCGGGGACACCGCCGTCGACCTTCCCGCCGGTGAAGTGCTGGTCACCAGCGCACCCCTGGAGGATGGCAAGCTGCCGGCGAACACCACTGCATGGCTGCGCTGATGCCTGTACCCGTACCGGAACGGCGGCCTTCCTGATGCAGGAACTGATCTATGGCTGCATGGGCCTGGGCGGCAGCTGGTCCGACGAGCCGCATGCCGGTGAGCATGTGGACCAGGCCGCTGCCGCCATCGACGCCGCCCTGGACGCGGGCATCACGCTGTTCGACCACGCGGACATCTACCGCAGCGGCAAGTCGGAGGCTGTCTTCGGGGAGGTGCTGGCCGCCACACCCGGCCTACGGGACCGCATCCGGCTGCAGACCAAGTGCGGCATCAGGCTCAATGAACGCGGCCTGCAGACGCACTATGACCTCAGCCGGGAAGCCATCCTGGAACGGGTCAACGAAAGCCTGAAGCGGCTCCGCACCGACTATGTGGACATCCTCCTGCTGCACCGCCCGGACCCCCTGGCGGACCCGGCGGAGGTGGCGTCCGCCGTCGGGCAGCTGATGGCGGAAGGCAAGGTCCGGCAGCTCGGCGTCTCCAATATGTCCGGGGCGCAGATCGAGGCGCTGCAGGACCGGCTGGAAACCCCGGTGGTGGCGAACCAGCTGGAGATGAGCCTGCTCAAGCGGGCCTGGCTGGAAAGCCAGGTGCTGGTGAACCACGCCGAGCACCTGGACTACAGCTTCCCGCACGGCACCCTGGAGTACTGCGTCCGGAACTCCATCACCCTGCAGGCCTACGGCTCCCTGGCCAAGGGCCTGTACACGGGTGCGGAACCGGAAAGCCCCACGTCCGCCGAGGCTGCCACCGCCGAACTGGTGGCGTCCCTGGTGGGGGAGTACGGCAGCGCGGGGGAGTCCGTCCTGTTGGGCTGGCTGATGAAGCACCCGGCCGGCATAGCGCCCGTGATCGGGACCATCAACCCCGGCCGGATCCGGGCCTGCGCGGGGGCCGCCCGCGTGGCCCAGGCCATGACCCGCGCGGACTGGTACAAACTCTGGGTCACTGCGCGCGGCAGCAACATCCCCTGACCCACCCCAACTAAGTAGCAGCAAGTGTCGTTTTGTCGCCCCAAAACGACACTTGCTGCTACCTGTTTTCGCCGGGACCCGAGTCACATCCCGTTTAGTTCGTATTGATCCTCACAAGCGGGCCATTTTCTGCGGCATCGCGGTGGCCGGGCGGATACGGTAGATACATGACGTCTACCATCGCCACCGAGACCGTAAGGCCGGAACGCAATATCCCAGCAGAGATCGCCCGCTCCTGGCTCCTCGTAAATGCCATGAAGACCGAGCTCTTCGACCAGTCGGCAGTCTCCCGCGCCGATTCGATCATCCTGGATATTGAAGATGCCGTGGACCCCTCCCAGAAGGACCAGGCCCGGAACAACGTGGTGGACTGGCTGACCGCGGGCGGCAAGGCCTGGGTCCGCATTAATGACGCCACCAGCCCGTTCTGGGCTGACGACCTCGCCGGCCTCCGCGGCACCCCCGGCCTGCTCGGCGTGATGCTTGCCAAGACCGAGTCCGCGGACCAGGTCACCGAAAGCTTCCACCGCATGGACGGCAAGACGCCCGTGATCCCGCTGGTGGAATCCGCCGTCGGCATCGAGGAAGCCAACCACATTGCCAAGGCCCAGGGCGCCTTCCGCCTGGCCTTCGGCTCCGGCGACTTCCGCCGCGACACCGGCATGGCCGCCACTGCCGAGGCCATGGCCTACCCCCGGGCCAAGCTCGTAGTCGCCAGCCGGGTGGGCAACCTTCCGGGCCCCATCGACGGCCCCACCGTGGGCACCAACCACCCCATCCTGCGCGAGCAGACCGGCATCACGGTGATGATGGGCATGACCGGCAAGCTCTGCCTGGCCATTGACCAGACCCCCGTCATCAATGAGGTCATCAGCCCCACACCGTCCGACGTAGCCTGGGCCACGGACTTCATGGCAGATTTCGAAGCCAACGGCCGCGTTATCCGGGACGGCTCCGACCTGCCCCGTCTGGGCCGCGCCGAGAAGATCATGAAGCTCGCGGTCGCCTTCGGGGTACAGCCAGCGCTGTAGGCCCGCCCCCCTTGCTTCAGGAGACCCCGTGACCGATACCGCCTATCTGGTCCACGGGGTCTTTTGGCCTGCTCCGGAGGATCCTGCCCGCCCCTCCGGAGCCGCACCCGTGCTGCGGCTGCTGGCGCCGGACGGCACCTTCCTCGAGACGGCGCTCGACGACGGCACTCGGCTGGGCTTCCGGGTCGCCGGCGAAGGAAAGTCCTGCCTGGGCCACCACAGGGTCTACGGCCCGGCCCACCGTGACCACGTGCTGTGCAAGGACCGGTCGCCGTCCGCCCGCGGGCACCAGTGCGAGCGCTGCTTCGTGGCGGACGACTTCCGGCTGATGCACGATTTCCACCGGGGCGGCGGCGTCCCGGCCGGGCTGCGCAGCTATCTCATGCAGCCACACTGGCTCTACGTCGCGACCTTCGCCAACGGTGCCAGCAAGGTCGGGACGGCCTCGGACCTTCGGAAGTGGCAGCGGCTTGCCGAGCAGGGCGCCGTGGCGGCCAGCTATGTGGCGCGTGCCGGGGACGGGAAGGTAGTGCGCATCCTGGAGGACCTGGTAACGCGCGACGCCGGCCTGCCGCAGCAGGTGCGTGCTGCCGCCAAAGCCGCCGCCCTGGCCGCCCCGGCACCCGCAGAGCTGGTCACTGCCCGCAATGCAGGGCTGGCCGACGATGCCCGGCGGATTCTGTCCACCGCCGCCGAGGACGGTTTTGAGATAGTGCAGGAGACCTGGAGCAGGCCGCGGCTCGCCGGGCGCCTGTGCTCCACCACTGCCCGCCACCCCTATCCGCACGCGCTGGAATCAGGCGCGCACGGCTTCACTGTCCGGTCGGTCTGCGGCAGTTTTGCCCTGGCCGGCCTGGATGGCGCGGACCTGGAGTTCGTGCTGGACCTGGGCCGGCTCAAGGGCTGCAGCATCGAGCTCGGCCGGCACCGCTCCGAAGTCCCGGCGGTCCAGGAGGCGCTGTTCTGAGTCCCGGTAGACTTGGACGGTGCTGAACGAATTCTGGGCCACTGCGCCAACCCGTTACAAAGTCCTGGTCTTCAGCGCCATGGGACTCATCGCCGTCGGCATTGTCCTGAACCTGGTGGGGAACACCAGCGGCAACCAGGGACTGGCCATCGCGTCCCTCCCGCTGATCGGACTTGGCCTGGTCCTGCACATCGCCGGCATGGTGGTCCGCGGCCAGGCAATCCGGAAGACCCTCCGGCAGGGGCCGGGCCGGTAACCTTTCGGGCCGCTCCGCCGCCTGGCGATAGGCTGGAGCCCATGACTATCAATCCGGACCTGCAGGGCCGAAGCTACCCTGCCGCAGAGGTGTACGACGTTGGCCGCGAGAAGATCCGCGAGTTCGCCCGCGCCGTGAAAGCCAGCCACCCTGCACACTTCGACGTCGATGCCGCCAAGGGCCTGGGCCACCCGGACCTGGTGGCCCCGCCGACGTTCGCGATCATCATCGCCCAGCGCGCCGACGCCCAGCTCATCGAAGATCCCGGGGCCGGCATCGACTTTTCCCGCGTGGTCCACGCAGACCAGCGCTTCATCCACCACCGCCCCATTTTCGCCGGCGACCAGCTGGTGGCCGAACTCCATGTGGACGGCGTCCGGGCCATGGGCGGGGGAGCGATGATCACCACGCGCTCTGAAATCTTTGCCCTCGGATCCGGCGATTCACGGGAGCACGTCTCCACCACCACGTCATCCATCCTGGTCCGCGGAGAGGGACAGTAAACCATGAGCTTCAGCATCCACGAACTCAGCCCGGGCCAGGAAATCGGCAGCCGCACCATCGGGGTCACCCGCACGGACCTGGTCAAATACGCCGGTGCTTCCGGCGACTTCAACCCCATCCACTGGAACGAGTCCTTTGCCACCAGCGTGGAACTGCCCGGCGTCATCGCTCATGGCATGTTCACCATGGGCTCCACCGTCCAGCTGGTCAGCGACTGGGCGGGCAACCCGGGCGCGGTGGTGGATTTCCAGACCCGCTTCACCAAGCCCGTCCTGGTCACCGACACCACGGGCACTGATGTACCCGGCGCCACAATCGAGGTGAGCGGCATCATCGGAAAGCTCGACGCCGAGGCCAACACGGCCCGTATCGACCTCACTGTTGTCTCCGCCGGCCAGAAGGTCCTGATGAAGGCCCAGGCCATCGTTAAGCTGTCCTGACTCCCTGCCGGCATCAGGCCGCCGGCGGCAAAGAAACTGAGGGAGGCGCCCGGCTGGGCGGCCTCCCTCAGGTCTTTGCAATCTGGCTAGTAGGACGAAGCGGCGGCGTTATAGGCCGACTGGATGACGGAGCCCCAGTATGGGCCGTACATCTTGGTGGAATTGCTCCCGTATCCATAGCTGTTGACCGAGTTCTGGTATCCGCCGGACGAGGTGCCGATGAACCAGGGGCCGCCTGAGGAACCGCCGGTCATGTTGCAGGGGATTCCCTGGGTGTTGAACTGCGGGTTGTAGGGATCATTGGTCGCCGTACCTGAGCAGCTCTTGAGGGATTCGCCGTTGAAGGGTGCCGCGGCGGGGTAGCCAAAGGCCTTGTAGCTGAGGCCGCGCGCTGCATTGAACCGCACTCCGGAGGCGCCCACAACGTCTGCAAGGTTGCGGCCGTTTAGCTGTGACATTACGGCGAACCCGGTGTCGTACTGCATGCTGCCCGATGAGCTCCACTGGGTCGGGGCGTAAAGGGCCTTGGCTGACCACTTGCCGTAGGGCGCCGACCCGTTGAGGTACGCCGGAACAAACGTGAACCTCGTGGCGAATGCACCGGGGCCCTCGTTGAGGCAGTGGCCCGCTGTGGACACCGTATTCCTGTTGGTGGAGGCCACGGAGTTGGCCGAGCAGACGTAATCCGCCCCGCCCAGGGTGAAGAACACCTTACCGATATGCGGAACCGGGTTCTCGCTGGCATTTGCCAAGGGCTGGACCGAAGGCTCCGAACCCTTGATCTTGCTCTCAGCTCCCTTGCTGACAGCTTCCCCGGCGTGGGCATTGCTGGCCTTTTGGCGCTGCATCGCCTTCCTGGCCAGCACGTCGCCGGGGATGGCTGCCTTCATCCGGTCCGGTGTCCAGTAGTCGGCGTCAGTGCCGGCGGTCCTGGTGCTGCTGACTCCGGCAACATCCCTGGTGTCCGGGGCCGGAGGGGCGGCCGTGGCTCCCCCCGCCGAGGCGAGGGTGAACAAAGCGGCTGTGGATAGGCTCATGAGGCTTGTGGCCAGAGTCCTGGTAATGGTCATAGCTGTCCTATGCGGTTGCGTGGAAGCGGACCTATGTGTGTGATCCGCTGGCTTGAAGGTACGCAGGTATGACAATTTTGTAAATATCAAATACTAGGTTTGTTGTTTAATTATCGGTCTTGTTGATTCACGATCTGCGGTGTCGACGAAGGTGCCAAGACCTCCGCTGCCTGTACTAGTAAGGTGGTCTGGTGACTCCCACGATGCTTTCCGAACTGACCACGGCCGCCGTCGGAGGCCCCGCCGGCACATATATCGAGGCCCGTACCGAGGCCGAGATCATCGATGCCGTCCGGGCTGCTGATGCAGCGGGGCAGCCGCTGCTGATCATCAGCGGGGGTTCCAACCTGCTGATTTCCGATGACGGGTTCCCCGGAACCGTGGTCAGGATCGCCTCGGAAGGGTTCACCGTCAACGCCGAGGACTCCTGCGGGGGCGTGGCTGTCGTGGTGCAGGCGGGCCACAACTGGGACAAGTTGGTGGAGCATGCCGTCCTCCATGCATGGTCCGGGATCGAAGCCCTTGCCGGGATTCCCGGGTCCACAGGGGCAACTCCGGTACAGAACGTGGGTGCCTACGGCTCCGATGTCTCCCAGACGATCGCCGCAGTCCGGACCTGGGACCGCGAACGCAACGCCGTGAAGACCTTCACCAACTCCGAGCTCAAATTCGGCTACCGGGACTCCATCCTCAAGCAGACCACCTCCAACGGCTCGCCCCGGTACGTGGTGCTGACCGTGGAGTTCCAGCTGCCCATTGGGCGGATGAGCGCTCCCATCCGGTATGCGGAGCTGGCACGCTCGCTTGGCGTGGAGCAGGGGAAGCGTGCCTATTCGACGGACGTGCGCCGGGAGGTCCTGCGCCTGCGGTCCTCGAAGGGCATGGTGCTGGACCCCGAAGACCGTGACACGTACTCCACCGGTTCGTTCTTTACCAACCCGATCGTCCCGGCCGGGGTCGCCGCAGCGCTCCCGGACAAGGCGCCCCGCTATCCCGCCGGCCAGGACGGGCTGGTGAAGCTGTCCGCTGCCTGGCTCATCGACCAGGCAGGCTTCGGCAAGGGCTTCGGCCTGGAACAGGACAGCGTCAGCGGGGGCCGGGCTTCACTTTCCACCAAACACACCCTGGCCATCACCAACCGCGGCTCAGCCAAAGCGGCGGACGTGGTGGCGGTGGCCCGCGAGGTGCGTGCCGGCGTCGAACGGCGTTTTGGCATTACCCTCCATCCGGAGCCGCTGCTCATCGGCCTGGAGCTGTAGCGGTTCTTTCCTGCTGCCGGCGGACTCATCCTGCACTGGGGCCATGTCGGCGCTCCCGGCCGGACCGTAGGATGGGGCCATGGCTGGGAAACGCGTTACCGGCAGGACCCTCGGCAGGTTGCGGCTGGTGTCCCAGCGGCTGGTGCCGCTGCCCGTCACCGCTGCCGCGCAGCAAGCGGATCCTCAGGATCCCATCGCCGCTACTGTCCGCTGGATGACCGCGATGCAGGCCCAGGACCTGCAGGCAGCCCTGTGGGCGGTGGGCGCCCGGGCGCCGGGGACTGGCCTCAGCAATGCACGCGCTGCCCTCGATTCCGGTGCTGTCGTCCGGTCCTGGCCCATGCGGGGAACCCTGCACCTGGTGGCCCCGGAGGACCTGCGGTGGATGCTGGACCTTACCGCCGAGCGGCTTACCAAAGGCACCGCCTCCCGGCACCGCGAGCTGGGCATCACATGGGCGGATATCGAAAAGTGCCGGGACATCGCCCTGGCGCTGGTTTCGGGCGGAGGAGCGGCCGGCCGCAGGGAACTCTTCCAGGTTTTTGACACCGCCGGGCAGCCCACGCAGGGGCAGCGGGGCATCCACATCCTTGGGACGCTGTGCCGGCACGCATGGCTGGTCCCGGGGCCGCTGGCGGGAAACCAGCAGCAGTTCGCGGCTTTCGATGAGTGGATCCCCGCGTCGCGGCGCCTGGAGCGGCAGGAGGCCATTGCCGGGTTTGTGCTGCGTTACGTCCGGAGCCACGGGCCTGCCACCGTCCGGGACTTCGCCTGGTGGACGCAGATCCCCCTGACTGAGGTCCGGGCGGCGTTTGAGGATGTCAAAGACCAGGTGGTGGAGCTGGAGTTCGAAGGGAACAGCTACTGGCTGTCCCCGGAGGTAGCTGGATTGCTCGACGGCGGTGTCCCCGGGCAGCGCTCCGTCCTCCTGCTGCCCGGCTTCGACGAGTTCCTGCTGGGGTACCAGGACCGGAAACTGGTCCTCGCAGCGGAGCATGCCGACAGGATCGTGCCCGGCGGCAACGGCGTCTTCAAGAAGACCCTGGTAGCCGGGGGAGAGGTGGTTGGCACCTGGGGCCGCGAAGGCACCGGGCCGGGTGCCGCCGTCGTGCCTGAACTCTTTGACGGTGCCCGGCAACTGGGGACTTCAGCGCGGGCAGCCTTCGACCGTGCCGCCCGGCGCTACCTGGAGTTCCTGGACAGCTGACGGCAGAACAACGCGGGGTCACTTACGCCCACCCGCAGGTGCGGATCGGGCGGTAAGTGACCCCGCGTGACTGCGCCGGGGAGGTTACAGGTTCCCGGTGGCGATGTTAAGCATCCGGCGGAGCGGCTCGGCGGCGCCCCAGAGGAGCTGGTCGCCTACGGTGAAGGCGCTGATGTACTGCGGGCCCATCTCCATCTTCCGGATGCGGCCTACGGGGATGTCCAGGGTGCCGGAAGCGGCCACCGGGGTCAGCTCGGCCATGGAGGCTTCCTTGGTGTTGGGAACCACCTTGGCCCACTGGTTGTCCGCGTCCAGCAGCTTTTCGATCTCGGCAACGGACAGGTCCTCGCGGAGCTTGAGGGTGAGGGCCTGGGAGTGGGAGCGCATGGCACCGATGCGGACGCAGAGCCCGTCCATGATCACGCGGTTGTCCTCGGAGGTGCCCAGGATCTTGTTGGTTTCCACCCCGGCCTTCCACTCTTCCTTGGACTGGCCGTTGCCCAGGTCCGCGTCGATCCAGGGAATCAGGGATCCGGCCAGGGGAACACCGAACTGGCTCGCGTCGATCTCCGTGCGCTGGTGGGCCAGGACCTTGCGGTCGATGTCCAGGATGGCCGACGCCGGGTCGTCCAGTTCCGTGCTGACCTCGGCGTTGAGCGTGCCGAACTGGCTGAGGAGCTCGCGCATGTGCCGGGCGCCGCCGCCGGAGGCAGCCTGGTAGGTCATGGAGGTGCCCCACTCCACCAGGCCGTTCTTGAACAACCCGCCCAGGCCCATCAGCATGCAGGACACGGTGCAGTTGCCGCCGATGAAGTCCTTGGTGCCGTTGACCAGGCCCTTGTCGATGACGTCGCGGTTGATGGGGTCCAGCACAATGATGGAGTCATCGTTCATGCGGAGGGTGGAGGCGGCGTCGATCCAGAGGCCGTCCCAGCCGCGGCTGCGCAGCTCGCCGTGGACCTGCTCGGTGTAGTCGCCGCCCTGGGCGGTGACGATAATGGGCAGCTTGGCCAGTGTGTCGACGTCGAACGCGTTTTCGAGCTTGCCGGCGCCGTCAGCGAAGGACGGCGCGGCACCTCCCGCGTTGGAGGTGGAGAAGAACACCGGGTTGATGTTGGCGAAGTCGCCCTCGTCCTGCATGCGCTGCATGAGGACGGAACCGACCATGCCGCGCCATCCGACCAGGCCGACGGAAGGGGTAGCTGCTGTAGTCATTCGTACAGTTTAGACTTCGGAACCGGCAGGGCGCAGTCGGTTACGTCACGCCGCCAGGGGCGTCGGACAAAAGGCGCGACGGCGGCCGGCAGGGCTACCTGTCGAACTGCCTGCCCGTGGGTTCCGGAATTCCACGTTCCGCCCTCAGGCGCTTGGCCTTGCGCGCGACCCCCGCCATCCGCACCGCGTAGAGTACACCGCCCGCAGCCGCCACGGTCAGGACCAGGGCTCCCCACATGGGGTCTTCGCCCCGGCTGGTGGGTCCGGCGATCAGCAGGATGGAGAAGACCGCGACGGCGGCGAAAAAGACAGCCATGGCGAGGAAACCGGCGGCGGACCTCACCTGGGGGTGGGAACTGGCGGTGACCACGCCAAGTTCGTCCTTGCCGTAACTGTGAAGCCTGCCCTCTACGGTCCGGAACAGGACTCTCTTCTCACCGCGCGCCAGTGCCTGTTCATGGTCGGCGCGGACCTGGTCGTCTGCTGCAGGGCCGCTGCCCGCACTGTTGCCTGAAAAGCTGTTCTGCACGCTAGTCCTGTCGGATTGATCGGATATGGTCCAACAGCTGGCTGTCGGTGAGGCCGCTGATCTCCTGTATGTGTTCGCCGGGTGCGTCGAGGACGCCGTAGCCCGCTGCCCAGCCCTGTCCGCTGCGCTTGATCAGCAGCTGCCGCCCTGCCCCGTCCTCGAGCAGCCGGATGGTGGCCCCGCCGGCAGGGTTGTCCTCGAGGTGCTTGCGGATGATGAAGAAGTTGGCTTCTGCCGGCGCTGTGTCGGGACGCTGGGCCATGGCGAACCAGCTTAAGTAGGCGCGGGGCTGCAGCAGGATCCGATAGGCAGGCGACTCGACCGAGAGGACGTTGTCCACGGAATTGGCCGTGAGGAGGTTGATCTGCATCCGCTTGGTAGCCTCCGTGAGGGCAGTGGCCACCGCTGCCACCGGTCCGGCGACGGAAAGCTCACCGCCAGGCTCAACGTTGGCGGCGCCGCGTGCCACCAGGGAGGAAGCACCCGCAGAAAGCAAGGAGGCATCATCGAGTTCGCGCTCCAGGCGCAGCGCCTTCGCGGAGGCTTCGGCTGCCGGGCCCCGCCGGAGGTTTAGGAGGACCAGAAGCTCGGCGAAGCCAAAACCGATCGCGTCCGGGAACCCTTGGTCAGCAGTGGAAGGCCTGGCCGTAGTTGTTTCAGTCACTGGGTAATCTCCTCAGTTCTCAGAAGCCAAAAAAGTCGCCGACCGCGGCGACGCCGTCACCGACGGCGTCGCCAACGGCTTCCGCACCATCCGCGATCTTATCCCCGACGTAGTTCACGGAGTCGCGGACGACGGGGACGTTGTCGTAGAGGGCAAGGGCGCCGCTGGCCACCATGCAGGCCGTACCGACGGGTGGCGGCGCGAAGGAGCCGACGCCCAGGAGCGCTTTGGTGGCGGAGTACGCGCCAGCCTGGTAGTCGCCTTCCCTAAAGTTGTTGACGGCATCCAGGCTGTCGAGGCCCGCGCCGACGAGTCCCAGGCCTCCGCTGAAGGCGCCAAGGTACTTGAATGCCGTGCTGGTGTCGGCAAGGCCAAGGACTTGGTGGAATTTGCCCTCAAACAGGTTGTTGGACAGGTTAAAGAACTTGCTGAACTCGTTGGAGTTCTGGAAGGCCCGCCAGGCTGCGGGATCAAGGAAATCTCCAATACGGGACTTGTGCAGCATCGCGGCGATGTCGAACACTCCGGCCCGCATATTCGGGAAGGCCTTGGTGAGCCCGTAGATATCCCAGCCGTTCCGGAAGGGCGAATTCGGGTCTGCCAGCCAGTCCGGCCCCCAGGGATTGTCGCTCCCGCGCCCGTTGCCGCCGGGGCCGTTGCCGCCCGGCACGCCCGAACCAGGGCCGCCCGGCCCGGACCCGCCTGCACCTCCGGCATTGCTCGCCTTGTCCTGTTCATCCGCGTTGGTGAGCAGGAGCTTTGATTCCTGTTTGAGGCGCGCTGCGGTCTTTTGCAGGAGCACCCGGTGGTTGCCGTTCCAGTCGGAGCGGAAGTGTTCCGCGTCCTCGCCCTTCCATGCCGGGTTGTTGTTAATGTGGCTGCTCAGCTGGGTTGACTGCTGCATCAACAGGTCGGCCGTCTTGTTGAACTGCTGCGCGAGCGTGCGCAGCTGGTCAACATCGGCGCCCCACAAGTTTCCTGCCACCTGGCATCCCCCAATCAGTCGAACAGCTGTGCCTCACGCTGCATGCCCAGCCTAGTGGCAGGCCCGGGCAGGGCGCGATGGGGTGCGCTCCCCATGCACGCGGCAACTCCTAGCCCCGCTTGGACTCCTCCAGCACGGCGGCCTTGCGGGCCCGGAGCGCAAAGAAGGCCCCGAACGCGAACACCTGCGTGACTACCACCAACACGATGGCCCCGGCGATTTTGTTGCCGCCCAGGATCATGGTCAGCCCAACGATCGCGGACAGGAGGGCAAGCAGGGGCAGCAGCATGTAACCCAGGACAAAGAGGGTTTCCGGTTTCTTCAACATTTCTAGCCCTCAGTCCTTGACCATTTGGTGAATCTGTAGCGGGTGCCGTTGGCGCCTGTCAGCCAGCCGTCCGGCGGCACGGAGGCCGATGCCTCCCAGCCTGGGCCAAGCTGCGGGGCGTAGGTATCGCCGTCGGCCGTCACATCGATAGTGGTCACCACCGCGACGTTCGCCAGCTCGGTGGACTGGGAGAAGATTTCTCCACCGCCCAGGATCCACACAGTGTCCCCGCCCTCCACGAACTGCGATTCCAGCAGCGCATCATCCAGGGAAGGAACCACGACGGCGCCCTCCGCCTCGGGTGTCCCGGCCCAGCTTTTCTGCCGGGTGATGACGATGTTGGTCCGCCCGGGCAGGGGGCGGTACTTCTCCGGGAAGGACAGCCACGTCTTGCGGCCCATCACCACGGGATGACCCATGGTGAGCCGGGTGAAGTGCTTCAGGTCCTCGGGCAGGTGCCAGGGCATGTCGCCGTCCTTGCCGATGACGCCGTCGGGGGTCTGCGCCCAGACCAGCCCGACGCCGGTTACCGAGGCGGCCAGCTCTTCCGTAAAGGACTGCGGGTCTGTGGACTTGTCGGTGCTCATACTGCGATCGGCGCCTTGATGGTGGGGTGGTGCCGGTAGCCAACCACTTCGAAGTCCTCGAGGGTGTAGTCGAAGATGGACGCCGGCTTGCGGAGGATCTTCAGCTGCGGGTATTCGTAGGGTTCGCGCTCCAGCTGCTTGAGGACCTGGTCCATGTGGTTTTCGTAAATGTGAACGTCACCGCCGGTCCAGACGAATTCACCGGGTTCCAGCCCCACCTGCTGCGCCACCATGCAGGTGAGCAGCGCGTAGGAGGCAATGTTGAAGGGGACGCCCAGGAACATGTCGGCGGAGCGCTGGTAGAGCTGGCAGGACAGCTTGCCGTCCGCCACGTAGAACTGGAAGAACGCGTGGCACGGCGGGAGGGCCATGTCCCGGAGCTCGGAGACGTTCCAGGCCGAGACAACGTGCCGGCGCGAGTCGGGGTTGGACTTCAGGCTGTCCATCAGCTCGGCGATCTGGTCGATGTGGCCGCCGTCGGGAGTGGGCCAGCTGCGCCACTGGACACCGTAGACCGGCCCCAGGTCGCCGTCGGCGTCAGCCCATTCATTCCAGATGGTGACGCCCTGGTCCTGCATCCACTTCACGTTCGTTTCGCCGCGCAGGAACCACAGGAGTTCCACTGCCACGGACTTGAAATGGACCCTTTTGGTGGTGATCAGCGGAAAGCTTTTGGACAGGTCGAACCGCATTTGGCGCCCGAAAACGCTGGTGGTTCCGGTTCCCGTGCGGTCTGATTTGTGCGTGCCGGAAGCCAGGACATCGCGCAGGAGGTCTTCATAAGGCGTTGGGATGCTCACGGCTAAAGTCTACTTGTCCATCAGTGCGCCCGGTGGACCCCGGACCAGCAGGGGGGCCGTTTCTGGTCCCTTACGTCCTTCCCTTCCCCAGCCGGCCCCGCAGCAGGTCGAGCATTAGCTCATCGGTCAGGTGCGCGCGGCCTCAAGCTCCTTGTACGCCCGGGCGACGGTGCCCGCTGCGATGCCCAGATCGGCAGCAAGACTGCGGACGGTGGGCAGGCGGCTTCCCGGGACGAGTGTCCCCGATGCAAGGGGAACTGATTTGTGAGCGAATCTGTTCATACGGAGGTGTCGGGGAGTGCAGGTCAACGGTGATCCCCGCACTCATGTGGCGGTTTCCTTCTCGGGGATACGGCCGGGAGCGGGTACGCGGGCGAAGCCGCGCACAGGAATCACGGCGATAACGATGCCTGCGGCGGCCGACAGGGCGCCGGTGGAGGGGGCGACGTCCCAAGCCCAGGCCCAGGGGGTAGGTTTTAGGTCCAGCGCGTGCTGGATGGCGGGTCCCGCTGACAGCAGGAGCGCCCCCGCCTGGACGGTGAAGCAGGCCGCCAGGGTCCGGACCACCCTGTGCACGGTGATGGCGCGGAGCGCTGCATCCAGGCCAGGAACCGTCGTCGTAATGCCGTGCCGTCTTTTAGCGGCAACCAGGGGAAGGATCGCGAGCAGTGCCACGGCGATGCACGCCCACGAAGTTGGGGTCCAGGACGGAAGGATGCCGAGGTCCACTTGGACGACGGCGGTTACAAGGATGGCTCCGGCCACCACGGCAAGGGCCGCAATGCCGGTGGTGAGGAGGGCAGGGCTGACAGGCTGGCGAGGCCATACCCGCGGGGCGCCGCGATCTCCGTAATTGCGCTGGATCAGCAGTTCGCCCGCGGCTGTAACCACCAGGACGGGCGCAGCGGCCATGGCAACAACCAGCGCCGGGTGCCCCGTGACGGCGCCCGGAACAAGTACCGCCACCAGGGCCGGAAACAATGCGGCCAGACCCAAGGCGGCCCCCAGAGACATGCATAGCCGGGAGGCAGGGTGTGAGGCTGCTGCCCGTTCACCGGGTGCATGCGCCGTACCCTTTGTCTGGAACGCCCGGAGCTTAGGCGGCGCCCACCACCACATCGCGAGCAGGACCGCGAGGTTCACCGCGCCGGCAACATTCACCCATCCATTGGAAACAACGGAAGGATCGGGGCGCGCTGCATGGTTGCCCACTATCGCCGCCAGGCCCGACGCTATGGTGGCCACGGTACGGAGCAGCCGGTTCATGGCGATGGTCCTGAGGAGGTTGTTCTCCTCGGTGTCGAGTACCTCGAGCCGGCGCCGGCGGGTGATGAGCACCAGCACGAGGTAGGTTCCGGCAGCCAGGACGAGGAGCGCGGGCCCAAGGTAGGACGCCAGCTCGACGCCGGGGACCCGGCCGTCGCCGCCATACGGAACAAGGCCATGGCCTGGGTCCGGGCGGGACCCGTAGGAGATTGGAGCATAGCCAGGAAGTGTAGCCATCCAGCCAATCTGAAGAGCGGCCCCCGCAAACACGGCCGCAACGGTCCAGGCGAGTGGTCTCGGCAGGAAGTCGCGGACGCGCCGCACCTCCAGGTCTGCCTGCCGCCGGGCGAGCCGGGGTACGGGGTAGCTGAGTTGGCCGATGGCATGCACGGCCAGGCAGCCAAGTACAGGCCATGCCAGCGCGGGCACGATGCCCGCTGTGCTGTTGAGCGCCGGTAAGCCAGGATTGACGTGAAGAATGCCCGCGTTTCCGGCTGCCTGCAGTGAGCTGGCCAGCCAACCTATTACCCCCACCCATAATGCGTGCTGGGAAGCGGAGGCCACGGAGTTGCCCCCAGGGCCCCAGATGACCCAGCGAAGCAGGAGGTAGCTCCCTGCAGCCAGCAAAAATGGCCACAGCAAAGCCATCGGCGGAACATTACTGAAGAGAACTGCATCGATAACCGGCACTTTATCCCCCGATTTGTGCATCAAATGTACTAAGCCTTCGATACAAAGCTTGAGGGGTCAAACGCCGCCGCCCTAACGCTCCTAGTCGTCGAAGGGCTTGAACTGCTCCACAGCCACGATCTGCCGCCGCCCGCCCGGAGCCACGTGGCACACCACCATTTCACCCGGGGACAGGTACGGTTCCTTGGCCGGCAGGAGGGCCCGAAGGTGCGGCGGCATATGCCGGGCAAGCTGCCCGAAGACCGTGGGCAGGGCCGGCCGGTGCGTGCAGACCGCCACCGGCCGCTGCTTGTCGAAGAGGGCTTCAATGACGGCGGCGGTCTTCTTGGGGCTGCGCTCATGCCGGTGTTCGGTGAGGGCTTCAACGAGTTTCACCTTGGCGCCGGCAGCCTTGGCGTAGGGTGCCACGGTGGCGACACACCGCAGCCAGGGACTTGTCACCACGCGCGGCGGCTTCCAGGCATGCAGGAGCCGGCTTACTGCCTGCGCCTGCCGCGTCCCGGTGGCAGCCAGCGGCCGCTCGCCTTCCGCTTTGCTCCACGAGGAGCGAGGCTTCGCCTTCGCGTGGCGGAGGACCAGGAGCGGCCACGTGTCCAGCTCCCCGCGCCTGTGGGCTTCCTGCAGGTATTCAAGGGGCACGACGTCGGATGGATTGGACAGCAGGGACGCCGCCTTGTCTGGCGTGCACCACATGACGCTGTCCACCTCCTTGCCGTCGGGAAGCAGGCGGGCACCGTTCACTTTCACTGCCCAGTAATGGACCACCTTCAGCCCGGAAGCCACGTGGTAGTGGATGGGCGGCAGCGGGATGCCCAACTGGGCGGTCAGGCCGATCTCCTCCTGGATTTCCCGGACAGCGCACTCGGGGATGGTTTCGCCGTCGTCGATCTTGCCCTTGGGCCAGGACCAGTCGTCATAGCGGGGGCGGTGGATCAGCAGGACTTCCAGTTTGTCCTTGACCACCCGCCAGGGCAGGGCACCGGCAGCCGTGACGGCTACTGGTTCCCCGGGGTGGTCTGTCTGGTCCGCTACAAGTGCATCGCTCGACAAAACAGTCGCTTTAACGTCGCTCGACAAAGCAGTGGCCCTTACCGCCGGCTCAGGCTGCGCTGCCGGGGGCGGGAGGCCAGCAGCCAGGACTGGACGTCCTCGAGCGGCCTGCCGTCCTCAGCCAGGTGGTGCCGTGTCCAGTTGCCCTCGTTGTCCAGGTGCCAGCTGGCGGTTCCGGGTGCCATGTAGCGCTTGAGCAGGTCCAGGACGTAGTTGATGTCGTCGGCGCTCGCGAGCTGCACCAGTGCTTCCACGCGGCGGTCCAGGTTGCGGTGCATCATGTCTGCCGAGCCGATGTACACCACCGGGTCCCCGCCGTTGGCGAAGGCGAACACACGGGAGTGTTCCAGGAACCTGCCCAGGATGGAGCGGACCGTGATGTTTTCGCTGAGGCCGGGCACGCCGGGCCGCAGGGAGCAGATTCCGCGGACCACCACGTCCACCTTCACACCGGCCTGCGAGGCACGGTACAGGGAATCGATGATGGCCTCATCCACCATGGAGTTCACCTTGATCTGCACCCGCCCGGGAACCCCGGCCCGGGCGTTGCGGATCTCGGTTTCAATCCGGTCGATCAGGCCCGAACGGACAGAACGCGGTGCCACCAGCAGCCTCTTGAACGTGGACTTGGGGGCGTAGCCGGAAAGCTGGTTGAACAGCTTGGACAGGTCCTCGCCCACCTGCTCGTTGGCGGTCAGCAGGCCCAGGTCCTCGTAGTAGCGGGCGGTCCGGGGGTGGTAGTTGCCGGTGCCGATGTGGCAGTACCGGCGGAGCCCGTCCACCTCCTGCCGGACCACCAGCGAGAGCTTGCAGTGCGTCTTGAGGCCCACGATGCCGTAGACCACGTGCACGCCGGCCTGTTCCAGCTTGCGGGCCCAGGAAATGTTTGCCTGCTCGTCAAACCGCGCCTTGATCTCCACCAGGGCAAGGACCTGCTTGCCGGCCTCGGCCGCATCGATCAGCGCGTCGACGATGGGCGAGTCGCCGGACGTGCGGTACAGGGTCTGCTTGATGGCCTGGACCTTGGGATCCGCGGCGGCCTGCTCCAGGAAGGCCTGGACGGAGGTGGAGAACGAGTCGTAGGGGTGGTGCAGCAGGATGTCCCGCCGGCGCATGGCCGCAAACACGTTGGCGGCCTTGGACGTCTCCGACTCGTTGAGGTATCGGGACGTGTGCGGGACGTGCTTGGGGTAGTGGAGGTCGGCACGGTCGATGGCGGCGATCACGGACAGCCCACGCAGGTCCAGGGGAGCCGGAACGGAATACACCTCGGATTCCTCGACGCCCAGCTCGCGGATCAGCAGCGCGCGGATGTTCGGGTTGATGTCATTGGTGACCTCGAGCCGGACAGGCGGGCCGAAGCGGCGCCGCAGCAGTTCCTTTTCGAGGGCCTGCAGGAGGTTCTCGGCGTCGTCCTCTTCCACCTCCACGTCCTCGTTCCTGGTGACGCGGAAGGTGTGGTGCTCCAGGACCTCCATCCCGGGGAAGAGTTTGTCCAGGTGGACGGAGATGACTTCCTCAAGGGCGATGAAGCGGGCCACCCGGCCCGCCACCGCGCCGGCACGGGGACCGTCGATGGAGATCAGGCGAGGGAGCTGGTCCGGCACCTTGACACGGGCGAAGAGCTCCTTGTCGCTGATCGGGTTGCGCACCACCACTGCCAGGTTGAGCGACAAGCCGGAAATGTACGGGAAGGGGTGGGCCGGGTCCACCGCCAGCGGCGTAAGGATGGGGAACACTTTTTCGGCGAACATGACGCTCAGCTGCTGCTTGGCTGCGTCATCCAGTTCGTCCCAGTGCATGAGGTGGATGTGTTCATAGGCCAGGGCAGGCCGGATCTGGTCTGCGTACACCTGCGCGTGCCGCTGCTGGAGCCGGTGGGCTTCCGCGCTGATCCGTTCGAGCACCTCAACCGGGCTCAGCCCGGCGGGGGAGGGCACTGCAAGGCCGGTGGCGATGCGCCGCTTCAGCCCGGCCACCCGGACCATGAAGAACTCGTCCAGGTTGGAGGCGAAAATCGAGAGGAAGCTGACCCGTTCCAGCAGGTGCAGGGTGGGGTCCTCGGCCAGTTCCAGCACCCGGGAGTTGAAGCTGAGCCAGCTCAGTTCACGGTCCAGGAAGCGGTCCGGGCGGATATCGCCTTCAGGCTGCAGGTTCGGCGCAAACTCCGGGATGTCTATGCGGTCCTGGGTGGCCCGTGACGCCGGTACCTCCGAGGAGCCGAAGCGGGCACGCACCGGCACTGCAACATCCTGGGACGTGGCTGTTCCGGAAGGTTCCGGGTTCATGGCATCTCCTTTACCTGGCGGTTGATGCTGGCGCTGCCGGCCTGCGCGGTTCTGCTTCAACCTTACAAGCATTCAGCACGGCCAAGGCGGTGGAATTCCGGGCCGCGCCCCTGCCGGCGCGCCGGACTACCCGGCTGCCACCGGCCCGTACATCACGTCCATGTCCCAGCGGGTGAAGCCCAGCTTGCGGTACAGCGCAACGGCCGGGGCATTATCGGCGTCGGTGTACAGCATGACGGCGTGCAGCCCCAGGCCCTGGAGGTACCGGATACCGGCAATCGTCAACGCCTTGCCGAGGCCCGTGCCCTGCGCCTCCGGCGCCACACCCACCGCGTAGACCTCCCCGATGGCCGGGTGGCCGCCGTGCCGCGGGTGCACCTTGGTCCAGTGGTAGCCGAGCAGGTTGCCCCGGCCGTCTTCAGCCAGGAAGAACCCTGCAGGATCGAACCACTCCTCCGCCATCCGCGCGTCGAGGTCGGCCCGGGTGAGACTCCCTTGTTCGGGGTGGTGGGCGAAGGCGGCCCGGTTCAGGGCGAGCCATGGCTCCTCGTCCTTCCCCGGCACGAAAGTGCGGAGGGAGACGCCCTCCGGAAGGTAAGGCTCGGGAAGGTCCGCTCCCGCCGTCGTCATCCTCATCTTCCAAAGCTCGCGGATGGGACCGAAGCCGTAGCGGGCGGCCAGGTCAGCAGCGGCCTCATGGTTGCCATGGGACCACGCCTTCAGCCCGTCCAGCCCGCGGCGTTCCTTCAGGGCGCCCGCCAGCCGGTCCGCAACGCCCTGGTTTCGGTAGCTGGGGTGGACCGCGATCTCCAGCACTCCGGTGCCGTCCGGCGCTTCCACCACCACCGCGAAACCGGCGAGATCCTGGCCGGAGGCGGGGTCGGAGTCCTCGTCAGGGGCATACAGCGCCAGGGTCAGCAGGGAGTGCTCCGCGGAGTCCCCCGCCCGCATGGTCACAAGGGTCTGCTCCGAGATGGACGGATTGCCGTCGGATTCCTCGGCCGCGGCCAGGAGGTCCCTGCAATCCCTCAGGAGCTGCTGGTCAACGGCGCCTCGTTCAACATGGACGGGCCACTTCTCGGGGTGCGCTGGAGTCATGAGGCAAGGCTATACGGGAAGCTGCGCGGACGCTCAGGCCTCGGTGAGTTCGTCCTCCTGCTGACGCACCAGGGTGAGGCGGTAGCCCACATTGCGGACCGTGCTGATGAGGTTTTCGTGGTCGGCGCCGAGCTTGGCACGCAGACGCCGGACGTGGACATCCACGGTGCGGGTTCCACCGTAGTAGTCGTAGCCCCAGACTTCGGTGAGCAGCTGCTGCCGGGTGAAGACGCGGCCCGGGTGCTGCGCCAGGTACTTCAGCAGCTCGAATTCCTTGAACGTCAGGTTAAGGGGAGCGCCATTGACGCGGGCTGTATAGCTTGCCTCGTCGATGATGACGCCGGCGGCGCGGATTTCAGTGGGTGCGTCCTCCTGCTCCGGCACGGCACGGGCAACGGACAGCCTGATCCGGGCTTCCACCTCGGCGGGGCCGGCAGAGTCCAGAACGATGTCATCTACGGCCCAGGCCGAGGAAACGGCGGCCATGCCGCCTTCGGTCAGGATCAGGACCAGCGGTGCGCTCAGGCCCGTGGCTTTCAGAAGCTGGGTGAGGGAGCGTGCACCCACCAGGTCCTTGCGGGCATCCAGCAGCACGATGTCGCACGGGTCCGTTTCCAGGAGGGCGGTGGGTTCGGCAGGGAGGATGTGGACGCGGTGGTTCAGCAATTCCAAGGCAGGCAGGATGTCCACCGAAGAGCCAGTGCTGTTCGTCAAGAGCAGGATGTGCGACATTGTTCCTCCAAGGGCCGTCCGCGCATCATTGGGCGACTGAACCGGGTTTTAACCGGCCGGTACTGGCTTCCCGCCCCGGTGTTGGGCCGTTCCTGAAGAGCCGGCCGGCCAGCCTTGGCAGGGAGCTTAGCTGAGCTTTGAGTATACCCGGCGGGTCCTTTATCGCCATGGATTCGGCCCTGTCAGGGTTACATTTTGCGACATATGCCGTTCATATAGGGCAGGATTGAGCCGGGGGCCCCGACGCCCTCCCCGAAGGGCGGCTCCGCCTTTCCAGGTCGACGCCAGGATGGGATTGCAGCGCAGTGAGTGCAGAAACTAAGTCCAGGCCGGGTTCCGCATGACGGCGGAGTTGCAGGCGCCGGCACAGTCTTTGGGCTCGTGGACCATCGGCGTCGTGGGGGTGGCCGGCCTGGCCGCCATCATCGCCGGGGTTTACACCTCGCGCGAGGTCCTCATGGGCGTAGCTGTTGCCATTGCCGCTGCCATCGGCTTTGGCTGGCCGCACTTCCTCCGGATCCCCGCGAAGAAGACGCTTGCCGCGGTGATCGCCGTGCCGGGCGCCGCGTCAGCGGTCGCCGCCGGGTTTGCTCCCGCCCCGGGCTACCTGGACTGGACCCCGGCATTCATCGCGCTGGGCATGATGGCGGTTTTCGTAGTGCAGCTGATCCGCGGAACCGGACAGGCGCAGCGGCTGGAGTCGACGCTCGGCTGCTGTGCAGGTGTGCTGCTCGCCTGCCTGGGCTCCGGATGGATAGCAGGAGCACGGTTCAACGGTGTCCGTGAAATGCTCCTGGTGGCCGCCATCAGCGCCGCGGTTGCCCTGCTCGCCGGACTGATCCGCTGGCCGGACACCATCGTGGCGCCCCTTGGAATTGTGATGGCAGGGCTGGCCGGGCCACTGGCCGGCCTGGTGCTTTCGGACATCGAAGTGGTCCCGGCCGCCATTTTCGGCGTCGTGGTGGGTGCGGTGCTGGCCAGCTTCCGGCGGCTGGTCACCCTCCGCGGTGCCCCTCTGAACATTGCGGCCGCCCTGGGCATGGGCCTTGCCCCTGTGGCCGCAGTGGGTTCCCTTGCTTACTTCATAGACAAACTACTCATCTACTAACGCGTTAGGATGGCATCATGTCCGTACTTGCTTTTGAAATCTTCTTCCTTGTCCTGCTCGGCATCGCCAGCCTCGCCATGGCCTGGTTTGCCGGCTTCGTGGTCTACCGGCTGTTCAAGGGCCAGAAGTAGACGCCTTTTTCCCGGAGCTAGCCGTTTCCAGAGGTAATTGCTGTGCCCATTGAGATTCCTACAGATCTGACCCCGGAACTTGTTCCCCTGTCCTGGCTCATTGGTGAGTGGGAGGGCCGCGGCCGGCTCGGCAGCGGGGATGAGGACTCGGAGCACTTCCTGCAGCACGTGTCGTTCACGCACAACGGGCTGCCTTACCTTCAGTACCGTGCCGAAAGCTGGCTGACTGACGACGACGGTACGCGCCTGCGGCCGCTCACGGTGGAGACCGGCTTCTGGGCGCTGGAGCGCAAACAGTTGGATGCCGACGGCGGCCCCGGGCTGATTCCCGCCGACATCGTTCCCGCGTTGAAGAGTGCCGACGAAGTCGAGGCGCTGCGCAACAAGGAGGGCGGCTTCGACATCTCGGTGTCAATCTCGCATCCGGGCGGCATTTCTGAGTTGTACTACGGGCAGATCAAGGGTCCGCAGATCCAGCTCACCACGGATATGGTGATGCGCGGCAGCCACTCCAAGGATTACAGCGCCGCCACCAGGATCTTCGGCCTGGTGGACGGGAACCTCCTGTGGCGGTGGGACGTCGCCGTGGGCGGCAAGGAAGGCAAGGGACTGGAAGCCCACGCGTCCGCGTTCCTCAAGAAAGTCTCCTGATCCTTTCGGTCTTTGGGCGGAAACGGCAGCGGCAGTGCCGCCGCTGCAATTGGAAAAATCCGGAATACCGGCGAGCCTGAAGGACTTCTACTGAATATGACTACTCCCAGCCCCCTGCTGTCCCGCCCCGGCGCCGTCCAGGCTGCCGGTGCGGACGCAGGCGTTGCCGCCCACTACGGCGAGCCCCTGCGCGAGCAGCGCGCCCTCGCGGCCGGAATTGCCGTCGTCGACCTTTCCTCCCGAGGCGTTGTTACGGTGACCGGACCGGACCGGCTGAGCTGGCTCAACACGCTCTCTTCACAGCAGGTGGCTGGCCTGCAGCCCGGCCAGTCGAGCGAACTGCTCCTCCTGAGCGTGCAGGGCAGGATCGACTTCGACGCCCGCGTGATTGACGACGGCGGGACCACCTGGCTGATTGTCGAGGCCGCCGAAGCCGCGCCGCTGGCCGAGTTCCTCAACAGGATGAAGTTCATGCTGCGGGTGGAGATCGCCGACGTCTCTGCGGACTGGGCAGTGGTTGGCACCACTAAAGCCGTTCCCGAATGGTCCGACCTGCTGGTCTGGGAAGACCCGTGGCCCCATGTGGGGGCTGGCGGCTACTCCTACGCGACCGTCCCGGAGGCAAGCCATCCCGGGCTTGAGCGCCCGTGGTTCGAGTACCTGGTGCCTGCTGCTGAGTTGGTGCAGAGGGTGGCGGAGCGCCCCCTCGCGGGTACGCTGGCGGCGGAAGCGCTTCGGGTAGCAGCCTGGCGTCCCCGGATCGGAGCCGAAACGGACGACAAGACGATTCCCCACGAACTGGACCTCCTCCGCACTGCCGTCCACCTGGCGAAGGGGTGCTACAAGGGGCAGGAAACCATTTCGCGGGTGCACAACCTCGGCCACCCGCCCCGCCGGCTTGTCTTCCTCCAGCTGGACGGGTCCCAGCACACGCTGCCGCAGGCGGGGAGCCCGGTCCTGCTGGGCGAGCGTAAGGTAGGGACGGTGACGTCCGTCGCCCAGCACTACGAGATGGGCCCGGTTGCCCTGGCAGTCATAAAGCGTTCCGTGGCGCCGGATGAAATACTGACAGTCCTGGATGGCGAGGAACCGTACCCCGCCGCACAGGAAATCATCGTTGCCCCTGATGCCGGCCAGGTCGTGGGGCGCCAGACCGGATTCCTCAAGGGGCCCCGACAGTGACTGAGAACGCCGACACCAATGCAGCGCCCGACGACGAGACGCTGGCTTTGGCGCACACACTCTTCCAGGCAGCCAGGGACGGTGACGCGGCGCTGCTGCGTGCCTACCTCGAGGCCGGCGCCCCCGCGGTCCTCACCAACTCCGCCGGCGACTCCCTCCTGATGCTGGCCGCCTACCACGGCCATGCCGACGCCGTTCAGCTGCTCCTGCAGCACGGCGCGGACGCAAACACGGCCAACGACCGCGGCCAGACCCCGCTGGCGGGGGCGGCGTTCAAGGGCTACCAGGACGTTGCGCGTGTCCTGCTGGACGCGGGGGCGGACCCGGACGCAGGTTCCCCCTCCGCCCGCGCGGCCGCCCAAATGTTCGCCCGTACGGAGATCCTGGATCTTCTGGCCTAGGTGGATTACCTGGCCGCTCCAGGGCCGGGGAATGAACCGCGGTCAGCCAAGATGGACGCTGGTCTCGATTCCCCCGGCTGACAGGCCGAGCTTCCGGGCCAGGGCCAGGGATCCGGTGTTGCTGACGTCGGTGCGCCATTGAAGCGTGAGCCCTGCCGTGAGGGCTTCATGGGCGGCGATCGAGGCAGCAAGGGAGCCAAGTCCACGGCGGCGCCACTCCGGGTCCACCAGCACGCCGAGGTGGGCCAGCAGGCCCTCCCACTCGGTGTAGGCCCCGCATGCCAGCGGTACCCGGCGACCCTCGATTTCGTGAACGATGGTGAACCGGTTCTCCAGATCGGACAGGCCTACTTCATTGACGTCGTCCGGCGGGCACCTGCCCTCAAGCTCGATCGCTTCGGGGTTGCCGTGCGATACGGTCAGCTCCTCCGAGGGCTGCTTCAAGGGCAGGTCGTCGGCGAAGAACAGGGCAGCAGCACCCAGGCCATGGCCGCCATGGGACCGGGTCAGCGTCAGGAGGGTGACGTGCTGGGCCATCTCCTCGTCCGGGATGTCCGATGCGGCGTCAATCACCCACTGCGGCCCCACGAGTGCCGAGCTTCCAAAGAGCCGAACGAACTCCACGGTCCGCACGGATTCGTCTGACCGAACGATGCGTTCACCAGACGAAAGGGCGGTACTGAAAGCGTCGTCGTCCAGCCCCAGGCGCCGGGCCCACGCAAGCTGGATGATGGCGGCGGAACCGGGGTCAAGTGTCATGCTTCCAGCCTAGGACGGCAGGACGGCGCAGCCGAACGGGACACCGCGGGGACGGGGCAAACCGGCCCCGCGGCGACGACATGGCCCGTGTGCACCACTCAGCCGAAGAGGACGGCGGCTTCGTCGTAGCGCTTCTGCGGCACGGTCTTCAGTTTGCCCAGGGCCTCCTGGAAGCCCACATGCTCGATGTCCGTTCCCTTGAGCGCCACCATCGTGCCCCAGTAGCCTTCCACCACGGAATCAATGGCTGCCATGCCCAGGCGGGTGGCTAGGACGCGGTCAAAGGCTGAGGGCACGCCGCCGCGTTGGATGTGGCCCAGGATGGTGGAGCGGGTTTCGATGCCGGTTCGGGCTTCGAGTTCCGGGGCGAGCTGGTCGGCGATGCCGCCCAGGCGGGGCCGGCCAAAGGTGTCAAGGCCGCGTTCCGAGTGCGGCGATTCCATGTGCTCCGGAACAAAGCCTTCAGCCACCACCACCAGCGGTGCGCGGCCACGGGCGTGGGCCTCCTTCACCCACTCCGTGATCTGCTCGATGCTGACCTTCTGCTCCGGGATGAGGATGGCGTGGGCGCCCGCGGCCATGCCGGCGTGCAGGGCGATCCAGCCCACGTGCCGGCCCATGACTTCGGCAATCATGCAGCGGTGGTGCGATTCGCCGGTGGTGCGGAGCCGGTCGATGGCTTCGGTGGCGATCTGGACGGCGGTGTCGAAGCCGAAGGTGTAGTCGGTGGCGTCAAGGTCGTTGTCCACGGTCTTGGGAACACCCACGATCTTCAGCCCGGCATCCGTGAGCCGCTTGGCTGCGGCCAGGGTTCCTTCACCACCGATCGCGATGATCGCGTCGATGCCCAGGCGCTCCATGTGGCCTTTGATGACCTCGGGGCCGCCGCCGTTTTCGAAGGGGTTGGTGCGGGACGTACCAAGGATGGTGCCGCCCTGTTTCGCGATGCCACGGACCATGGTCCGGGGAATATCGATGATGTCGCCCTCAACAACGCCGCGCCAGCCGTCGAGGAAACCGACGAATTCGTGGCCGTGGATCGCGATGCCTTTGAGGACGGCTCCGCGGATCACCGCGTTCAATCCGGGGCAGTCGCCACCGCTGGTAAGGATTCCAATTTTCATGTCTCGCTCAAATCCTGGGGAGAGGGTTTACAGGCAGAGCGCCACGCTGAGCTCACGTAGAGTCTAGTGCGGTGTGTGGGGTACGACACAAACTGGTTACATGAAAGCCCCGCCCCCAAGGGGAGCGGGGCTGGTATGCCTTTGTGCTTACGGGCGGTTCAGTGAGCGCCTGTCAAGGAAGACCTGCAGCGGGATGACGTTCCGCTGGTCGGGCAGGATGATCCAGGCCAGGAGATAGAAGATGACGGCCGGGCCGGGGAGCAGGCAGAAGACCAGGAAGGCGATCCGGACGAATGCAACATCCACGTTGAGTTTCGCTGCAATTCCGCCCAGCACCCCGCCGAGCCAGCGCTCCGGTCCGCGTTGCAGGCCAAGGCCCCTGACGATGCTGAAAAACTTGTCCATGGTTCAAGACTCCCGTGTTGTGGTGCTGTTGTCACGTTTCCGGGCCGAGAGGAGTCCGCCCACCACCAGGGCTGCACCCGCTCCGATCATGAGCCCAATGAGGACATACGTCCCGTTCAGGGTGACGATGCCCAGTTGCGAGATGATGATCAATGCCGCCAGCGCGAGGACGATCAGGCCCCAGACGATGGTTCCCACCCTCGCCCCCGAAGGAGGGGCAGGCGAGGTGCTTCCCGCCGTCGTGCTTCCCGCAGCGTACGGGTCCGGGGCCGGTGTTTGGCTGCTCATTGTCAGTTACCTTCCTGGATGGTGACATTGCTGACGGTGCCATGGATCTGGATTACCAGGTGGCTGCCGGGCTGGTCGGTGTTGTAGCTGCTTTCGCGGGTGGTGATGCCGCCGCGCTGGTTTCCCTGTTCGGTCAGGTTGCCCATGGTCATGTCGGCCCTGATGTCCACGGGCACATCATCCGGGATGACCACGGTGACGTTGCTGGCCGTGATGTCCAGCGGCACACGTACCTCTGACTCGAGCGGCGCCTCCAGGTTCATTTCAGTCAGGTCCACGGTGCCGCTGCCTGCGGTGATGTCAAAACCGTCGCTCGCCTGCTGGATACTGGTGGGCGTCCAGTCCACCTGCTGGAAGCGGACGCGTTCACCGTTGTTGCCCACCACGTTGAAGATGCCTCCCGTGATGAGGGCGGCCACGGCGAAGAACGAAAGGATGCCGGAGGTGCGGCCGCGGAGGCCCAGGATCAGGATGCCCAGGCCCAGGACGGCTGCGGCACTGGCCCAGGCCACAGCGTTTGCGGAGTCGCCGAGGTCTATGACGTTGGTGATATCCAGCGCCTTAAGCCCGGCGCCCACCAGCAGGGCGCTGCCCGCAGCAACTGCGACGGCGGGTGTGCCGGGACCAGCCGGACGCGGGCGGGGGGCCGGGGGCGGAACGGGCGACGGACGGCTGCCGCCGTACCCGCTGGTGCCGTACCCGCTCGTGCCCCATCCGCCACTGCCGCCTGAGGCGGTAGCTCCGCCGTAGGGGTTGCCGGCAAACGGACCGCTCCCCGCAACGTCCGAGTAAGGGGGAGTTGCTGTGCCTGTAGTCCCGGACGAGTAAGCGGTGCTGCTGGCAGAATATGCGGTGGTGCCGGATGCTGCGCCGGACGGGGTTCCGGCGGCTGTCTTGTTCCGCTGCACCAGGTAGTAGATCAGGTAGATCGCGCCGCCCACCCACAGTACGGTCCAAAGGAACGGGCCAACGCCCTGGTTGCCCCAGACCCAGAAGCCGTTGCCCAGGCCGCTGAAGCCGAGAACCACGGCGATCAGCGAGCCGGTCATCCCGCTGGTCCAGCGGCCCGCACCGGCTTCCTGGACGTGGATCCTGCCGTCTGGCTCAGGCAGGAACGCCCAGGCCAGGCCGTAGAAAAGCACACCAATGCCGGCGAAGAGGGCCAGGATAATGAAGACGCCGCGGACAATCAGCGGGTCGATTCCCAGGCGCTGGGCGATGCCGCTGGAGACTCCGCCCACCCAGCGGTCCTGGCCGCGGACGATGCCCTGGCTGCGGACCCACGTAAAGAAGTCGGTCTGCTGGTGCGGGATGCCTGGCTGCGGGACGCCCTGGTGAGGAACTCCCGGCTGCGGGACGCCGGTATGGGGGGCGCCTGGGTCGGGGCTTCCACCGGGCGCGTAGCTGCCGCCGGTCGGGGGCTCTTGTGGACGCTGGTTCTGCGGTGGGGGGTCCTGGGGGAAGTCATGGCCGGATTCCTGTGATGCCACTGGCTGGGAGGGCGGCGGCACCAAGGGCTCCGTGGGATTTGTCTGCCGGGAAAGGGGCTCCGTGGGGTTTTCCTTCTCCCTGTCGGATGGGGGTTCGGCTGGCTGGCTGTCGTTCGGGGGTGTGGTTTGCGGGTTCATGCTTCGATCCTGCCGTCCGCTGCAGTCGCGCTCTACTGGGGGACACCCTGAACCGTCCCTGAGCGACCCCCGGTTCCGCCGCAAACCGCGTCCCGGAAACCCTGATCCATGTTTGGATTGATCCATGACAACCGCCTTTGGCCGGCCCCCGCTGGTCCGCCGCAGCGACCGCTTCATCGCGGGCGTCTGCTCCGGCCTGGCCGCGCATCTGGGGCTGCCGGTGAACGCCGTACGCCTGGGCATGGTCCTGGCGTCCTTCGCCGGCGGGGCCGGCGTCGTCTTTTACGCCTGGCTTTGGATCATGGTCCCCACCGCTTACGAAAGTGCACGGCGGCAGGGGCGCCGCCCGGCGTCGCCTATTGCTCCTGCCGTCAGCCTGGAGCCCATGCCGGCCACTGCTGCGGCGGCCACAGCCGCGGGTGGTCCTGCCGCCGGAGGCGCGCTTTCGGAGGGAGGGGCCGACGGCGGGGCAGGCGCCTCAGCAGCGGGCGCCGGCCCTGGCGCGGGTGCTTTCGCCGGGGAGGCGGCGGAGGCAGGCAGGCCGCCGCCCTGGTTCCGGTTCCGGGAGATGCGTTACGGCAAGGAGATCCTGCTGGGCGTGGGACTGCTCCTGGTGGCGGGCATCCTCATCGCCCAGCTGCTGGGGGTGGATATTCCATTGGGAACCCTCATTCCGGCGGCGGCCGTCCTCGGCGGCGCCTCGATCGCCTGGATGCAGCTGGACGAGACCCGGCGCGCGGGCCTTGTGGACAAGACCAAAGCGGACCAGGCCGGGGGATGGGCCCGGCTGGCGGCCGGCCTGGCGCTGGTGGTGGCCGGTGTCCTGGTGATGGTGTCCGGTTCCGGTTCCTGGGAGCAGACCTGGCTGGCGCTGCTGGCGTCCGTGGCCGTTCTTGGGGGAGTGGTGCTGGTCCTGCTCCCGTGGGGCCTGAGGTTCTGGCGCGACCTTGAGGCTGAGCGGGCGGGCCGGATCCGGGAAACCGAACGGGCGGAGATTGCCGCCCACCTGCATGACTCGGTGCTGCAGACGCTGGCACTTATCCAGCGACGCGCCGCCAACGAGCACGACGTCGTCCGGCTGGCCCGCGCGCAGGAGCGGGAGCTCCGGGGCTGGCTCTTTGAAGATCCCGGCAAGGACGCCGGGCAGCTCTCGGACCGGATCAAGGCGGTTGCGGCCGAAGTTGAGGATCTGCTGGGTAACGCCGTGGAGGTGGTTACCGTGGGAGACACCGCCGTTACCGAAGGACACGAGGCGCTGGTCCAGGCCAGCCGGGAGGCCATGCTCAATGCTTCCAGGCACGGCGGCGGGACGGTCTCGGTATACCTGGAGGTGTCCGGCGGACGCGCTGAGGTGTTCATCAAGGACCGCGGGCCGGGATTTGAACTCCAGGCCGTCCCCGAGGACCGGATGGGCGTGCGGGAATCCATCATCGGCCGCATGAGCAGGCACGGGGGCACGGCAACCATCACCAGCACCGGCGAGGGCACAGAGGTGCGGCTGGCTTTCCCGGCTGCGGAACCGGACACAACGGAAGGCACACCATGAACCCCACACAGGGAACCGGCAATGGGCCCGGACAGGGCAGGCAGCCGGTCCGGGTGGTCATTGTCGACGACCATGCCATTTTCCGCTCGGGCCTGAAAGCGGACCTTGACCCCAGCATCCAGGTGGTGGGTGAGGCCGCCACAGTGGAGCAGGCTGTTGCCGTGATTGCGCAGGAACGCCCTGAGGTGGTGCTGTTGGATGTCCACCTGCCGGGCGGGCTCGGCGGGGGCGGCCGCGAAGTCATCGCCGGGTCCGCCGCGCTGCTGCCCACCACCAGGTTCCTTGCCCTCAGTGTTTCCGACGCGGCGGAGGACGTTGTGGCGGTCATCCGGGCAGGAGCGCGCGGCTACGTCACCAAGACCATTTCCGGAGCCGAAATCACCGACGCCGTTTATCGGGTGGCCGGGGGAGACGCCGTCTTCTCGCCCCGGCTGGCAGGTTTTGTCCTGGACGCCTTCGGTACGGCCCCGGCTGACATCGCCGACGACGAACTGGACAAGCTCTCCGCCCGTGAACTTGAGGTCATGCGGCTCATCGCCCGCGGCTACAGCTATAAGGAGGTGGCCAAGGAATTGTTCATCAGCATCAAGACCGTGGAAACTCATGTCTCGGCGGTGCTGCGCAAACTCCAGCTCTCCAGCCGGCACGAGCTCACCAAGTGGGCGGCCGAGCGCCGCCTCCTATAACCAACGCTCTCTCACTTAACGCCCGTTTTTCCCCAACGCTCTATCACTGGATGCGCCTTAAACCGGAACGCTCTATCACCCTCCTAATTGGAGTGATAGAGCGTTCCGGTTTTTGTTGCGTTAAGTGAGAGAGCGTCCTACTGGGCCTTGCCCAGGAAGTCCTGCAGGCGCTGCACGCCGGTAGCCAGGTCTTCGTCGCCCAAGGCGTAGGACAGGCGCAGGTAGCCGGAAGGGCCGAAAGCCTCGCCGGGAACCACGGCGACCTCAACTTCATCCAGGATCAGGGCCGCCAGTTCGGCGGAGGTCTGCGGCGTGGCGGTGCCGGACGCCGTCGGGAATTCCTTACCCAGCAGCGCACGGACGTCCGCGTACACGTAGAAGGCGCCCTTCGGCGTCGGGCATTCAACACCAGGGATGGCATTGAGGCCGGCGACGATGGCCTTGCGGCGGCGGTCAAACGCCACCTTCATCTCGTCCACGGCCGTCAGCGGGCCGGAAACCGCGGCCAGGGCAGCGATCTGCATGATGTTCGAGACGTTGGACGTGGCGTGGGACTGGAGGTTGGTGGCGGCCTTGATGACGTCGGCCGGGCCGATCATCCAGCCCACGCGCCAGCCGGTCATGGCGTAGGTCTTGGCGACGCCGTTGAGGATGACCACCTTGTCGCCGAGTTCCGGGGCGGCGGTTGCGATGGAGGTGAAAGGAACGCCGTCATAGGTCAGGTGCTCGTAGATCTCGTCGGTGACAACCCACAGGCCCTTCGCCGCGGCCCACTTGCCGATCTCCGCCACCTGCTCCGGGGAGTAGACAGAGCCGGTGGGGTTCGACGGCGAGACGAACAGCAGGATCTTCGTCTTGTCCGTGACAGCTGCCTCTAGCTGTTCAACCGTGACAAGGTAGTCCTGCTCCGGGCCGGCGAAGACCTCCACGGGCACCCCGCCCGCGAGCCGGATGGCCTCCGGGTAGGTGGTCCAGAACGGGGTGGGAACGATGACCTCGTCGCCCGGGTCCACCAGCGTGGCGAAGGTGTTGTAGACGGCCTGCTTGCCGCCGTTGGTCACCAGGACCTGGGAAGGCTCGACGGCGTAGCCGGAGTCCCGCAGGGTTTTCTCGGCGATGGCCTTTTTCAGCTCGGGAAGCCCGCCCGCGGGGGAGTAGCGGTGGTACTTGGGCTGGCTTGCCGCTTCGATTGCAGCCTGGACGATGTAGTCCGGGGTGGGAAAGTCCGGCTCGCCCGCGCCAAACCCAATGACCGGCCTGCCTGCTGCCTTCAGCGCCTTCGCCTTGGCATCAACGGCAAGGGTTGCGGATTCGGCTATTGCGGAAATGCGCTGGGAAACGCGGGCGGCAGACATGGCAGGTCCGTTCTTCGCTTGCAGCCTGGCGGCTGGAATGTGGGATTCGACGAGTTCTACTCTATGCTGTTCACCGGACCCTCCGGGTTGCCGCTTTTGATTTGTGACTGTATGCCAGCCACTGAAAGGCGGGAAGCAGGGTGGGCCGGAAATCGGGCCGGTTCGACGTACGCGAAGTTGTTGCGTAGACTGGTTCACCGGTGTTGAAAACACGGATGATGACGTGCGCCCCAGTGCAAGCTGGTTGTTCGTTGTCAGAGGGTGGAATTCACTCCATAGGGTAGTGGCGCAATTGGTAGCGCAGCGGTCTCCAAAACCGCAGGTTGCAGGTTCGAGTCCTGTCTGCCCTGCGCAAGCTGCCCCGGGCGAAAATCCGGGGCAAGCGCAGCAACCATGGTTCTGATCAGGGCCGGGTAATCCAACATTGCAAAGATGAGCGAGGACCAGGTGACCGAAACAGCTGCCAGCAGCTCCAAGGGCCGCCCAGCTAAGAAGGACGCCAAGGCAAACTTCTTCGCCCGCATTGCACTCTTCATCCGCCAGATCATCGGCGAACTGAAGAAAGTTGTTGCACCAACCCGCAAGGAACTGATTAATTACACGCTCGTGGTGCTGGTGTTCGTAGGCATCATGATGATTATCGTCAGCCTGCTGGACATTGGTTTCGGAACCGCCGTCGGCTGGATCTTCGGCGGTACCGGCCCCACGGACAGCTAAGGCTGAACGGTCCGCAGGCTGCGTGTTCCGTCCGGGAAACCGGAGGGATACACCGGTGTGCGGAATTGAGCCATTTAAATAGGCATGTTAGGCAATGAGGAAGCAGGAGACCAAGTGTCTGAGCAGGAGCTCGAGGTAACCGAGACTGAGCTGGAAGAGTCCGCGGACATCACGGCAGAAGCCGGTGACGAGTCTGAGGTTGAGTCCTCCGCGCCCGAATCCGATGACGCCGATTCCGACTTTGACGCCGAGACCGACGACGACGCCGAGGCTGACGAGGCCGGCTCCGACGAAGAGTCCGCTGATGCCCTCGCCGCTGCCGCAGCCAAGGCCGACGTGGACCCCGCTGAGGAATTCAAGGCCAAGCTGCGCCGCCAGGAAGGTGACTGGTACGTCATCCACTCCTACGCCGGTTACGAAAACCGCGTAAAGGCCAACCTGGAGACCCGTATCCAGACCCTGGACATGGAAGATTACATCTTCGAGATCCAGGTGCCCATGGAAGAAGTCGTTGAGATCAAGAACGCTCAGCGCAAGGTCATCAACCGCGTCCGCATCCCCGGCTACGTTCTGGTCCGCATGGACCTGACCGACGCCTCCTGGGGTGCCGTCCGCCACACTCCCGGTGTGACCGGCTTCGTGGGCAACGCGCACAACCCGGTACCGCTGCGCCTCGACGAGGTATTCTCCATGCTCGCGCCGGTCTTCGAGGAAGAGCAGGCCGAGAAGGGCAAGCCGGTCAACAAGCAGCACCAGACCCCCGTGGCTGTGGACTTCGAGGTTGGCGAATCCGTCATCGTCAAGGAAGGCCCGTTCGAGACCCTTCCCGCCACGATTTCCGAGATCAAGCCCGAGTCCCAGACCCTCGTGGTCCTGGTCTCCATCTTCGAGCGCGAAACGCCGGTCACCCTGGCGTTCAACCAGGTCACCAAGATCTGACAACCCAAAGAATTCGTTCCGGCGCTGCCCGCTTAGCGGCACGGGAACGGCCGGCCGCCTTGCCATGGCGGCCAAAAACCTGAGGCACGCTCCTGTGTCCCAGGACGTTATTGAGAGAAGGACCCTACATTGGCTCCCAAGAAGAAGGTCACCGGCCTCATCAAGCTGCAGATCCAGGCAGGTGCCGCTAACCCGGCCCCGCCGATTGGTCCTGCGCTTGGCCAGCACGGTGTCAACATCATGGAATTCTGCAAGGCGTACAACGCTGCGACGGAAGCCCAGCGCGGAAACGTCATCCCCGTGGAAATCACGGTCTACGAGGACCGTTCCTTCACGTTCATCACCAAGACCCCGCCGGCTGCAGAGCTCATCAAGAAGGCTGCAGGCGTCGCCAAGGGTTCAGCTACCCCGCACACCGTCAAGGTTGCCAAGCTGACCCAGGCACAGGTTAACGAGATCGCCTCCACCAAGATGGAAGACCTCAACGCCACCAGCCTCGAAGGCGCAGCGAAGATCATCGCCGGCACCGCCCGCTCCATGGGCATCACCGTCGAGGGTTAATATCCCTCGCTGCCCAGCTGCCGGGTCCGGGAAACCGGGCACGACGACGGGCGGCACCGCCGGGACCACCGGCACCATCACTATTGAGATGTTGGACATCCGGCACGGATAACGGGCCGGAGCACCAACTGTGGCAGGGCCCAGCGCGGTCCGCAGACCACAACTGCACAAGGAGAAATAAGCAGCATGGCAAAGCGCAGCAAAGCATATGAGGCAGCAGCCGCCAAGATCGACGCGGGCAAGTTCTACGCGCCGTTTGAGGCAATAACGCTGGCCAAGGACACCAACCCGTCCAAGTTCGACGCCACCGTTGAGGTTGCATTCCGCCTCGGCGTCGATCCCCGCAAGGCTGACCAGATGGTCCGCGGCACCGTCAACCTGCCCCACGGCACCGGTAAGACTGCCCGCGTCCTGGTTTTCGCCACGGGTGACAAGGCTGAGGCAGCAATCGCTGCCGGCGCCGACTTCGTTGGTTCCGATGACCTGATCGAGAAGATCGCCGCCGGCTGGACCGACTTCGACGCCGCCGTCGCCACCCCTGACCTCATGGGCAAGGTTGGCCGCCTCGGTAAGGTCCTGGGCCCGCGTAACCTGATGCCGAACCCGAAGACGGGCACCGTGACCCCCGATGTCACCAAGGCCGTCAACGACATCAAGGGTGGAAAGATCGACTTCCGCGTCGACAAGCACTCCAACCTTCACTTCATCATCGGCAAGGTGTCCTTCGACGCCGTCAAGCTGGCTGAGAACTACGCAGCCGCACTGGAAGAGGTGCTTCGCCTGAAGCCGTCCGCTTCCAAGGGCCGCTACATCCAGAAGGCCACCGTGGCCACCACGTTCGGCCCCGGCATCTCCGTGGACCCGAACGTCACCAAGGTTCTGACCGAAGCCTAGGCTTCAGCAGCATCCCTTGCCTTCCGGCATTGAAGGGACCGCCCGGCAGCAGCCGGGCGGTCCCTTGTCCGTTAAGCCACCGTTTTGTCTCCGCGGCCCTCGACACCCCGCCGCGGCTGACTAGGCTGAAGCCATGACGCAGCCGAACGCCCTGGGGGTTTCCGCCGTCGCCATGCCCCCGTCCCTGGAGCAGGCGGAAGACTACCCGGACTTCCTTGACTGCCTGGCCCTGCGGAGGGCGCACGAACTGGAGACGTGGGGCAACCTTGACCGAGGCTATACCGCAGCCGAGGAACTGGAGCATTGGCGGGGGACCCCCTATGAAGCGCGGCACCTCTTCCTGGGCCGGATCAGCGGGGAACCGGTGGGCATGTGCTCAGTGACGCTCCCACTGCGGGAAAACCTGTGGACGGCGGGCATCAATGTCCTGGTGGCACGGCAGTTCCGGCACCGCGGACTGGGCCGGCAGTTGTTGCACTTTGCTGAGGCTGTTGCGCAGGAGAACCACCGTACATCCCTGGATGGTTACTTCGAACTGCCCGCCGAGCAGGTGGACCGTGCAGCCGGCGCGCTGCTGCCGGCGAAGTCCGGTGCAGGAGGCCTGCCGGCGGATGAGCCCTCAACAGCCTTTGCCGCGGCCGCTGGTTACGGGCTTGAACAGGTGGAGAAGTCCAGCCGGCTCAGCCTCCCTGTGCCGCCGCAGCGGCTGGCCGCACTGGAAGCTTCGGCAAGGGGCCACGCAGGGGACTACGACCTGGTGGGGTGGGCCGACGCCTGCCCCGAAGAACTGGTGGACAGCTACGCCATCCTTAATGCCCGGATGAGCACCGATGTGCCCACGGCTGGCCTGGACTGGGAAGGTGAAGCCTGGGACGCGGACAGGGTCAGGCGGAACGAGGAAATGCTGGCCCGCAGCGGTATGCAGGCGCTGACGGCGGCTGCCAAGCACAGGCCCACTGGCGAGCTGGTGGCCTACACGGTCCTGAACTGGCGGGCGGAAGTTCCCGCCACCGTGCTCCAGCAGGACACGCTGGTGTCCTCCGGGCACCGGGGACATCGCCTGGGAATGCTGGTCAAGCTGATGAACCTTCGCATGGCCCAGGAGAGGTGGCCCTCGGCACGCTCGGTGTTGACATGGAATGCCACGGAAAACCAACATATGCTGGCCATAAATATTGCCCTTGGATTCAGGCCTGCTGGTTATGAAGGTGAGTGGCAGAAACGGCTGGGATGATGCGCCTATGGCAAAAGACGTGAAGATCGAGCAGCTCTGGATTCCGGACAGGCTCGATGCGCCGGACGCTGCGGACTTCCTGGCCGCCGTCGAGGTGGGGCGCAAGGTTCGCATGCAGACCTGGGGCAGCGACGACCTCGCGTATGGTCCGCTGGAAAAACTGCTTGAGTTCCAGGACCCGTACGAGCGCCAGCTGATCCTTGTGGCCAAGGTGGACGGGGACATTGTGGGCACGGTGGACATCGCCCTTCCCCTCACTGACAACCTGGACCTTGCCGAATTCACCTTGGACATCCTGCCGGAGTTCCAGCGCCAGGGGGTGGGCAGGCGCCTGCTCCAGGCCGCCGAACAGCTGGCCCGGGCCGAAGGCCGCACCATGATCCTGGTGGACACCAACCACCCGGGGGCGTCGCTGCACGAGTTTGAACGGGCCCAGCTGGTCCCGGGCTCCGGCCAGGGCTTCGTGCCGCTGGAGAGCCGCGAAGTGGAGTTTGCGCAGAAGACCGGCTACACGCTGCAGCACATCGAGCAGTTCAGCTCCTGCTCATTGCCCCTGGATTCCAAGCTCGTGGCAGACCTGCAGGCGGAGGCCGAGGAGGCGAACAACGGCCGCTACCGGCTGCACCACTGGACGGACCGCTGCCCGGAGCAGTGGCTGGAGGCCGTGGCGGCCCTTGAGAACCAGGCGGGGGCCGACGTCGATCCCTCCCTGGAAGCGCCCGTGGAACAGGACATGGTGTTCGACGGCGGCATCCTGCGGGAAGCGGAAGACGTCGCCATAGCGCAGGGGAGGCGGACGGTGGTCACCGCCGTCGAACACCTCGCCACCGGGGCGCTCGTGGGCCTGACCACGATCACCGTGCTGGCGCACCGCACGGACGTTGTCTTCCAGGACGACACCCTGGTCCTGCAGGAACACCGCGGGAACAAGCTGGGGCTGCTGATCAAGGTGGCCAACATGGAGCGGCTCACCGAGCAGTTCCCTGATGCCCGCGTCATTTACACCTGGAATGCTCCGGAGAACAGGTACCTCCTGACCGTGAACAAGCAGTTGGGCTTCCAGACCGCGGGTGTGACCGGGATCTGGCAAAAGGAGCTCCCGCGCCTGCGCACCAGCAACAGCTGAGGCGCGATTTGGCGGACCGGAGGCGCCTCCCGTAGACTGGGATGACCAAAGACCGTCGGTTGTTGGAAATCCACTCTCCTGAACATGGCTCAACTCTGCAGTTGTGCGCGGGGGACCACAGTGGGTTTCCGGACGAAGGACCCTCAACGCAGGGCGGCCGGCGCAGGTGAACGAAGCAAAGCTCCATGGACTATCTGTGTTGAGCCAAGCCCCGTGCATCTGCGCGGGGCGTTTTTAGTTTTAGCTCACCTTGAGCGGGGACCGTCGAATACCGGCACTATCCCCGGAAGGAGGGTTATGGCAACGCCTATCAAGGTTTCAGCAGTAGCTGAGATCACTAACGATTTCAAGGAATCGAACGCCGCTGTCCTGACCGAATACCGCGGGCTCACCGTTGCACAGCTCAAGCAGCTGCGTGTTTCTCTCGGCCAGGACACCAAGTTCGCGGTCGTCAAGAACACCCTGACCGCCATTGCAGCCAAGGAAGCCGGCGTTGAAGCATTCAACGACCAGCTCTCCGGCCCCACTGCAATCGCGTTCATCAAGGGTGACGCAGTTGCTGCTGCCAAGAGCCTGACGGATTTCGCCAAGACCAACAAGCAGCTCGTCATCAAGACCGGCTACTTCGAGGGCAAGGCACTGAACGCCAGCGAGGTTGCCGCACTGGCAGCACTCGAGTCCCGTGAGCTGCAGCTCGCCAAGGTTGCAGGCGTCCTCAAGGCCCCTGCCGCCGCCGCTGCACGCATCATCGACGCACTGCGCCTCAAGCTTGAAGAAGAGAACGGTGCACCGGCAGCTGCCGAGGCGCCCGCCGCTGAAGAAGCACCTGCCGCAGAAGCTGAAGCCCCGGCTGAAGCTCCCGCAGCTGAAGAGAACTAAGACTCTTCACCCCACCAGACTCCGGTGTGATGCCAGGCCCCGCGCCGCTGAACACCACAACAGGAAGGACGCCTACCATGGCGAAGCTCAGCAACGAAGAGCTCATTGAAGCTTTCAAGGAACTGACCATCATCGAGCTCTCCGAGTTCGTCAAGCTCTTCGAAGAGACCTTCGAAGTTACCGCTGCTGCTGTTGCAGTTGCCGGCCCTGCCGGTGGCGCAGCTGCTGAAGAGGTTGAAGAGAAGACCGACTTCGACGTTGTCCTCGAAGCAGCCGGCGACAAGAAGATCGCAGTGATCAAGGAAGTCCGCGCCATCACTTCCCTGGGCCTGAAGGAAGCAAAGGACCTGGTTGACAGCGCTCCCAAGGCTGTCCTCGAAGGTGCTACCAAGGAAGCTGCCGAGAAGGCCAAGGAGCAGCTCGAGGCTGCAGGCGCCACCGTTACCCTCAAGTAACAGCGCTTTTCCTTCGGAAAGCCCCGTCCACGTTTGTGGGCGGGGCTTTTGCGTTCCCAGCCCAAGTAGGTAGCGCTAAGTGTCGTTATGAGCCCTCAAAACGACATTTAGCGCTACCCAGTTGGGGTTCGGGGAGGTCAGGCGGGGTCGCTGATGTCCGCAACCACCGCATCCAGGGCGGACGTGAGTGCGTCCGCGTCAA